>CAYZFH010000039.1:0-16824 GCA_964477375.1 uncultured Rhizobiaceae bacterium
CCAACATGCCGGGCGCGGTGCCGCGCACCTCGACCTTCGCGCTCAACAACGCGACCCTGCCCTTCACCCTGGCTCTAGCCACCCAGGGCTACAAGGCCGCGCTCGAGGCCAACGCCCATCTGCGCAACGGCCTGAATGTCGCGCGCGGCAAAGTCACCTACGCCGCCGTGGCGCGCGATCTGGGCTTCACCCATGTGCCGGCCGAGAAGGCTTTGGCCGGCTGATTCCGTGCCGGGCCGGATCGCTGTTGTCGCGGGCGACATCACGACCCAGGCCGTAGATGCGGTCGTAAACGCCGCCAATTCGGGGCTGAGAGGTGGTGGCGGGGTGGATGGCGCCATCCACCGCAGGGCCGGCCCCAAGCTCATAGAGGCCTGCCGCGCCCTTGGCGGCTGCCCCACCGGCGAAGCGCGCATCACCCGGGGTTTCGACCTGCCCGCCAAATACGTGATCCATGCGGTGGGGCCCGTGTGGGAAGGCGGCGGGGCGAACGAGGACGCGCTTCTGGCCGGCTGTCATCGTTACGCGCTGGCCCTGGCGCGCGAGCACGGCGCCCGCACAATCGCCTTTCCCGCAATCTCGACCGGCGTCTATGGCTTTCCCATGACGCGCGCGGCCCGCATCGCACTCGCCACGGTGGCGGAGGCGATCAAGGGCGGCACCCATTTCACGATGGTGCGCTTCGTCTGCTTCGGCGCGGAGGCGGCAGCGATCTTCGAGACAGCGCGGGCAGAGATCGCGGGCTAGGCGGCCTCGGCGTCGAGGGCGTAGCCGAAGGCGCGCACGGTGCGGATCAGATCGGCCCGGTCGGCGTCATTCAGCGCCTTGCGCAAACGGCGGATATGCACATCGACCGTGCGCGGCTCAACCTCGGCATCGCGGTCCCAGGCAGCGTCAAGAAGCTGGTCACGCGAGAAAACGCGGCCGGGATTCTCGAGGAAATGCCGCAAGAGGCGGAACTCAGTCGGCCCCAGATGCACGGGCTCACCGTTACGAACGACGCGGTGGTTGGCCAAATCCATCACCACGTCGGCATAGGTCAGCGTCTCGTCGACCGTGGCCGGCTTGGTCCGGCGCAGCACGGCGCGCACACGCGCGACCACCTCAGCCGGCGAGAAGGGCTTAGTAACGTAATCGTCAGCGCCGCTTTCCAGGCCCCGGACGCGATCCTGCTCCTCACCCTTGGCTGTCAGCATGATGATGGGTGTCGCACGCGTCTCGGGTGCGCGGCGAAGCTGGCGGCAGACTTCGAGTCCCGACAAATGCGGAAGCATCCAATCCAAGACGATTAGATCCGGACGCTGCTCGGCCACGGAAACCATGGCCTCCTCGCCGTCCGTGGCTTCGGCGACGTCGAACCCTTCGCGCTCCAGGTTGTAGCGCAGCAGGGTGACGAGCGCGGGCTCGTCCTCGACGATCAGGACGCGGGGCTTCATGCGGCGTTCTCACCGGCTTTGGCGGCGCGCGCGGCGGCCTTGGGCCGCGACTCGGCGAACGGACCGCCGTTGACCAGGAAGTTGCACATCTCGGCGATGTTCGTCGCGTGATCGCCGATACGCTCGATGTTCTTCGCGATGAACAGCATGTGCGTGCAGGGCGTGATGTTGCGCGGATCCTCCATCATGTAGGTCAGGAGCTCGCGAAACAAAGCCGTATGCAACGCGTCCAGGTCATCGTCGCGGTGCCAGACATCCATGGCCTTGTCGACATCGCGGTCGATATAGGCGTCCAGCACATCCTTGATCATCTGTTGGGCGACCTGGGCCATGCGCGGAATGGTCGTGATCGGCTGGATAGCCGGGTATTCGATCAGCCGGATGGCCCGCTTGGCGACGTTGGTCGCGCAATCCGCAACCCGCTCCAGCTCGTTTGAGACCTTCAGCGCCGAGACGATCTCGCGCAGATCCGCGGCCACCGGCTGGCGCAGCGCCAGGAGGTTGACCACGAGATCGTCGATCTTCATCTCCAGATCGTCGGTCTCGTCGTCGCTTTCAATCGTGCGCGCGGCCAGGTCGCTGTCGCGGCGTACGACGGAATCGACCGCGCTCTTCAGCTGCGCCTCCGCCAAACCGCCCATGCGGGCCAAAAGGTTGTTCAGCTGCTTCAGGTCTTCGTCGTACTTCTTGACGATATGGCTCTGGTTCATTTCGCGGATCCTATCCGTGTGCGTGCGGTTCGCGCCGGTCTCAGCCGAAGCGGCCCGTGATGTATTCCTCGGTCTTCTTGTTGTTCGGCTTGGTAAACAACGTCTGCGTCGGGCCGTACTCGACCAGTTCGCCCAGATACATGAAGGCGGTGTAGTCCGAGGTGCGGGCGGCCTGCTGCATGTTGTGGGTGACGATGGCGATGCAGTAGTCCGGCTTCAATTCGTCGATCAGCTCTTCGATCTTGGCGGTGGAGATCGGGTCGAGGGCCGAGGCCGGCTCGTCGAGCAGGAGAACGTCGGGCTTCACCGCGATGGCGCGGGCGATGCACAGACGCTGTTGCTGACCGCCGGAGAGGCTCAGGCCGCTCTGCTTCAACTTGTCCTTTACTTCGCCCCACAGCGCGGCGCGCTGCAGCGCCGATTCCACCCGCTCGTCCATGTCCGAAGTGCCGAGACGCTCATAGAGGCGGATGCCAAACGCGATGTTGTCGTAAATCGACATCGGAAACGGCGTGGGCTTCTGAAAGACCATGCCGACGCGTGCGCGCAAAAGGTTCAGGTCGACCTTCGGTGAAAGGATGTTCTGGCCGTCCAGCAACACCTCGCCTTCGGCGCGCTGGCCGGGATAGAGGTCGTAAATGCGGTTCAGGACGCGCAGAAGCGTCGACTTGCCGCAGCCCGACGGGCCGATGAAAGCCGTCACCGACCGGTCATAGACCGGCAAGTTGATGTTCTTCAGCGCTTCGAACTTGTTATAGAAAAACCGCAAGTTCTTGATGCTGATCTTCTCGACGCGATTCTGCGCGTTGGCCACGGCGGCGTTGCCGCGGGTCATCTCGATGTGGACAGAGGGTGCTTTCTCGGCGGATTGGAGCGACATGGCATCCATCTTTATTTGGCGGTTGAAGAGCCGACGGAGGCGATCAGACGCGCGACGATGTTGAGCGTCAGGATCGCCACCGTGATGATGAGGGCGCCGCCCCAGGCCAGGCGCTGCCAGTCCTCATACGGGCTGAGGGCGAACTGGAAGATGACGACCGGCAGGTTCGCCATCGGGGCGTTCATGTTGCTGCTCCAGAACTGGTTGTTCAGCGCCGTGAAGAGCAGCGGAGCGGTCTCGCCGGTGATGCGCGCGACGGCCAGAAGCACGCCCGTGATCATGCCGTTGCGCGCCGCGCGATAGGCAACCGTCGTGATCACCCGCCACTTGGGCGAGCCCAGGGCGGATGCGGCTTCGCGCAACTGGCTGGGGACGAGGCTCAGCATGTCCTCGGTCGTGCGCAGCACGACGGGGATGACCAGCACGGCCAGGGCCATCGAGCCTGCCCAGGCCGAGAAATGGCCCATGGGCCGCACCATGATCTCGTAGATAAACAGACCGACAATGATGGACGGCGCGCTTAACAGGATGTCGTTGATGAAGCGGATCGTCTCGCCCAGCTTGCTGCCGCGCGAATACTCGGCCAGGTAGGTTCCGGCCAGGACACCCACCGGCGTGCCCACCGCCATGGCCACCATGGTCATGACGAGGCTGCCGGCGATGGCATTGAGCAAGCCGCCGGTGTTGCCCGGCGGCGGCGTCATCTCGGTAAAGATCGCGAGGTTGATGGCGCCGAGACCGTTGGAGAACAGCGTCCACAAGATAGCGACCAGCCAAAACAGACCGAAGACGGCGGCGGCCATCGCCAGCGCGAGCGCAATGGTGTTGGAGATTTTGCGGCGGCGGATCAGAAGACGATTCATGGCTTATTTCCCCGCCTTCTTCTGCATGCGCAGCAGCAGGACTTTCGCGAAGGCCAAAACAGCGAAGGTAATGACGAAGAGCAGCACGCCGAGGGCGACCAGCGACGAGGTGTAGATGGTGCCGACGGCCTCGGTGAATTCATTGGCGATGGAGGCCGAGATCGTCGTGCCCGGCGCCAGGATGGAGGCGCTGATGCGGTGCGCGTTGCCGATCACGAAGGTGACGGCCATGGTCTCGCCGAGCGCGCGGCCAAGCCCCAGCATGACGCCGCCGACCACGCCGACGCGGGTGTAAGGCAACACCACCTTGAAGACGACCTCCCACGTGGTGGAGCCGAGGCCGTAGGCCGATTCCTTCAGCATGGGCGGCACGGTGTCGAACACATCGCGGGTGATCGAGGTGATGAAGGGCAGCACCATGATGCCGAGGATCAGGCCGGCGGTGAGCACGCCGATGCCGAACGGCGGGCCGCCGAACAAGATGCCGATGATGGGAAGCGGACCCAGCGTGTCGATCAGGAAGGGCTGCACGGTCTGCTGCAGCACGGGCGCGAACACGAACAGGCCCCAGATGCCGTAGATGATGCTGGGAATGCCGGCCAGAAGCTCGATGGCCGTGCCGATGGGGCGCTTGAGCCAGCCCGGACACAACTCGGTCAGGAAGATGGCGATGCCGAAGCTGACCGGCACGCCGATCAGCATGGCGATAAGCGAGGTTACGAGCGTGCCATAGATCGGCGCGCGGGCGCCGAACTGGTCGGTCACCGGGTTCCAGACTTCGTCGATGACGAAGTCGAAGCCGAACTTTGAGAGGGCGGGCCAGGCGCCGTCGATGAGCGCGACAATCACCCCGCCGAGGATGAGGAGAACGGCCAGTGCTGCGCCGTAACAGGCAATGCGGAAAGCATCGTCCACGAAGCTGGATGGGCGCTTGCGCGCGGCCTCGACCATGGCAGTGGGGCTCGTAACAGTTATTCCGGACACGTCGTCCTCGCGAGGGTGAGGGAGAGGCCGCCTTTCGGCAAGACGGCCTCTCCTGGTCGAGGTTTAAGCCAGTATTTGCAGCGTCAAATCAGTTCGACGCCATCTTCCAAAGCGGGCCGTTCGGGCCCTTGATGTCGGCGGCCCAGGTCTTTTTGACCATCTGGACGACCTTGTCCGGCATCGGAACGTAATCCAGCTCTTCGGCCATCTTGTCGCCCTTGGAATAGGCCCAATCGAAGAACTTGAGGGCTGCCTCGGACGAGGCCGGATCCTGCGCCTGCTTGTGCATCAGGATGAAGCTGGCGCCGGTGATCGGCCAGCTGTCCGCGCCGGGCTGGTTCGTCAGGATGATGTAGTAGCCCTTGGCGTTCGCCCAGTCGGCGTTCGCGGCCGCGGCCTGGAACGACTTGCTGTTGGGCTCGACGAACTTGCCGTCCTTATTGCCCAGCATGGCATAGGACATCTTGTTCTGCTTCACGTAGGCATATTCGACATAACCGAGCGCGCCGTTCGTCTGCTTCACCATGTTGGCGACGCCTTCGTTGCCCTTGGCGCCGATGCCGACCGGCCACTGCACGGAGGTGTTCGCGCCGATGGAGGACTGGAACTTCGGGCTCTGCTTGGACAGATAGTCGGTGAAGAGGAAGTTCGTGCCCGACCCGTCCGAACGATAGACCGGCGCGATGGCGGTGCTGGGCAGCGTGACGCCGGGGTTCAGCTTCTTGATTGCCTCATCGTCCCACTTCTTGATGTCGCCCATATACATGGCGGCGATCGTGGCGCCGTCGAGCTTGATGGCGCCGGGTTCCACGCCCTTGAGATTGAAAACGGGAATGACGCCGCCCATGATCATCGGGAACTGCACCAGACCGGCAGCATCGAGATCCTCCGCCTTCAAAGGCATGTCGGAAGCGCCGAAGGTGACGGTCTTTTCCTTGATCTGCTTGATGCCGCCGCCCGAACCGATGGACTGGTAGTTCAGACCGATGCCGGTTTCTTTCTTATAGGCATCGGCCCACTTGGCGTAGATCGGATACGGGAACGTCGCGCCCGCGCCCGAGATATCGGCAGCCTGCGCGGCGGACGCCATGACGGCGCCGACGGCCGCGAGGCCAATGCTGCGGATAAGAGCCTTTGCTCCGAGTTTCACTGTCGTCTCCATGGAAAAGGTGCGTGCCGAAGCGCGCGAGAGGGTGCCGGTAGAGCGCGCAACCTATCGGCTACCCAAATCCGTTTTATGACGACTGCGTTAAAGTTTTGTGACGCGGGCGGCGGGCAGAGTGAGGGCCAATTTAATTATCTTTTGAAATCAGTCTCTTAACGAGACCTGCGGCCCGCCAGAAGAGCGTCCAGACCAAGAAATCCAAAAAGGGGTCAAAGAAAAAGGCCGGCTCCAGAAGAGCCGGCCCAGTGAGATACGAGGGTCGAAGAGGTACGAGGCCGTTCGGCTCAGAAGAAATACTGCATGCCGAGCTGCAGGCGGCTCGCGTTGCCTTCCATTTGGCCATTGGGCGTCGCCGCCTTCGCCAAGTAACGCCAGCCGTACATGTACTCGAGACCGATCGCGACCTTGCTGACCGGATTCCAGATCAGGTTGACCGCGGCGCTCTGGATATTTTCGTTGAAGCCGTTGGCGCCCGCACCCAACTGACCGACCGGCACGTCGGAGTGGAACCAGCCGTAGTTCACGTTGGTGCGAAGATTGTCGGCCCACCAATGCTGATAGGCGGCCCAACCACCCATCATGGTGACGACCTGTAGGTCGCGACCGCAGGCGACGGTCAACGGCGCGTTGGAACCGTTCGCGCAAGTCACGTAAGTGTCCGTGTTGCCGGCCGCCGAGTCACGAATGTAGCGACCGATGCCTGGACCATAGTTGAACGTGCCGCTCAACTTGTCTTTGCCCCACGTATTGACCGTGGCGCCGCCGTGAAAGCCGCCGCCGAAAGTCGAAGCATCGGCAACGTTACCCTGGTTGTAATTGAAGTAACGGGCAACGCCGGAGACGTTCACTGCGCCCCAGCTGGCCTTGTAGCGCCAGCGGGCGATCACGTCCGGCATCTGATCGACGCTAAACGCGTTCAAATTGCCCGTCACGCCAGCACCAGCCTGGCTTTGGATCTGCGCTTCGGGATTCTCGAGCGAGCCATCCAGGAACATGCCAGGGCCCATCTCATAGGTATAGCGGATCTGGGTCTGACGGATGTTCGTATCACCCGAGGGTCCGTAGTTGTCGACCATTTCGGCGAAGGTGTCTTCGTCCATGAACGTCGACTGTGTCTGACCGGCAAGCACCGGACCCAACACGCCATAAGCCTGGCGGATACGGAACGCGTCGCCGTTGGAGACACGTTGGTTGCCGGCGGCGCCGAAGAAGTCGCCTTCAATTCGGGTCACCAGGTTGCCCCAATCGGTCGGTGTCCGCGTCTCGAAGCGGATACGCGACTGACGCGAGTGCATGCGGAAGTCGCCGCCTTGGCTGTTCGCCGCCGAACTCTTGATCGGAATGTTCGACAGCACGAACGAGTCGCCGATCGTCGTGGACGGCGCGTTCATCGTGAAGAAAGCATCAGCCTTCACATAGCCGCTGAAGCTGATCGACGTGTCCGAACCTGGAAGTTTCCAGGAACCTGGGAACGCACCGCCCGTGACAGCCTGCGCCGGAGCGACCTGTTCGGCCGAAGTGCCCTGCTGTTGGCCTTGGTTGCCGCTCTCCAGCGCGGACAAACGCGCCTTGAGCGCGTTTAGCCGTGCCTGCAGTTCGGCCTGTTCGTTGGTCGTATCGTCAGCGAATGCCGGTGCCGCCAACAATGCCGCGACTGCGCTCGTCCCGAGCAGCATGCCGCGTTTAATTTCGATTCCCCGCATCTGAACCTCTCGCACCAGGAGTTTTTTGTTTACTAACAGCCGGTCATCTCGTCGCGGTAACGACAAAAATTTGATGCCATCGACAGGTTTTCTTGTCGCTGGCACCCACCGGTTCGGACGACCTCCGCCCTCGGGGCCGACTCGTAGGCGGAAAGTGCGAAGGAAGGGTTACTCCGGAATTACGGGTTTGTTTCAGAGCAGTTAAAGTTTTGTGTCGTTGCGTTTCCGTCACAGCTACGAACCTCAATGAATGTGGTTCTGTGTGTCCGCGTTGATTCGCTTGCTCCAACGACGGCGGGCACTCGTTGCATGGATTTGCCAACCGGCCGCTAATTTGCTTCGCTTGTTTCGAGGATGCCGTGCCGGGCCCGAACAGACCGCGCGGCTATATCGACGTGGATCAGGAAAACGTCATCCGACTGCGTCTTTCGGCGGAGGCTGCGCGCGCCATCGTCCGGCGACCGCCGATTCACGATTGGCTGGCCGGCAGGCCGCGTTCCCGCCGTCTGGCCGCGTCCTATTACGACACCGAAGACGAGACGCTGCGCAAAGGCGGCATCGTGCTTTCCATCAAGGAAGGCGAACGGCAGCGCACGCAAATCGCGGCCTCGAACACAATCAGCGTATCCAGCGTACTGGAGGTCGGTGCTGCACCCGACCTCGCGCGCATCCGCGATGCGGATATCCGCACCCGCGCCGTTCGTCTCGTCTCCGATGCCGCGCTCGCACCCGTTTTTCAGGCAGACATTCGGACGCGCGCCTATGCCTTATCGATCGAGGGCATCCCGGTCGAAATGACGCTCGGCGTCGGGCAGATCTCCGCGTCGGATAACACCGATGAATTCGCCGAGGTCGCCTTTCGCGCTGCGGATCGCACGGCGGCTTATCGCGCCGCCGAAGGCGTGGCCGCTGTGATCCCGGTTTCGATCGAGCGGCGCGATTTCATCGCGCGCGGCTATGACCTGGCGCATGGGCGGCACGCGCGCGCCGTGCTGGCGCGCGACGTGGCGCTCGACGACGGGTGGAATGCACGGCGCGGCCTCACGGCGATCATGCGCGGGTGTCTCGACCAGTTCGCCGCCAACGAGGTCGCTTTCACGGCCGGGGGCGGCTCGGAAGCAATCCACCAATTGCGCGTCTCGATCCGCCGCATGCGCGCGGCGTTTTCGGCTTTCTCGTCCGCCGTGCCGCCGGATGAGGTTGCGGACTTCCGGACCGACCTGCAGTGGCTCCAGCAGATTTTCGGGCCGCTGCGCGACTGGGACGTCTTCTGCAACGAAACTCTGTCGGCATTCCGTTCGGCCCTACCGAATCACGACGGCCTGCGCGCGCTGGCGTCTGACGCGCGCGCCGCGCGCGGCCAGACATTGATTGCGGCGCGCGAGGCCCTGGCATCCGTGCGCCATGGTCTGTTCCAAGTCCGCCTGGAGCGGTGGCTGGAAAAAGACGCCGGCGAGGAAGGGCCCCGTCTCGGCGAGTTCGCGGCGAAGGCAATGGCCAAACGCGACCGCAAGCTGCGCCGCGCGGGAAAGAGCCTCAACGGTTCCACGCCCGAACGATTGCACGATGTCCGCATCGCGGCCAAGAAGGCGCGCTATGCCGCGGAGTTTTTCCGCGACCTCTTTGGCGGCAAGGCGACGCGCAAATATCTGCGCGCCCTGCGGCGGATCCAGGACGGCCTCGGCGCCATGAACGACGCCAACATGGCGCGGCGGCTGGTGAATGAAATTCGGCGGGACGACCGCGAGATATCCGCGCTTCTAGACGGCTGGTTCGCCGCGCGCATCGTGGCCAGCCGGAGCGACATGGAAGCGCTGTGGCGGAAGTTCGAGCGCGCGCCGCGCTATTGGGAAGGCTAGGCGCGGCTCAGAAGTTTCGGTGAGACGAACGCGCGCAGCTCGCCCTTGCCGGGCACGACGTCGGCCCAATGCGCCGCGTCGAAATCCAGCACCGCCAAAGCCGCCGTTGGAAATTTCTCCTGCATGGCAGTCGAGGCGAAGACGTCGCCCTTGCCGGTCAGCATGCCGGCCAGATCCTCAAGGCCGGGATTGTGGCCGATCATCAACAGGCAGGACGCTTCGTCTTCCGCCCGCCGCAGACGCTGCAGCAACTCGTCCGCGCTGGCGAGATATAGACCGCGCTCGATCCGGATGGCGGCCTCCCCGCGCAGCCAGGGCATGAGGAGGCCGAGCGTCTCGCGTGTCCGCTGAGCGGAGGAACACAAGATACTGTCGGGGTAGAGCTTCTTCTCACCTATATATAGGCCAAGCGGAACCATCGACGATCGGCCGCGCTGATTAAGAGGGCGGTCGAAGTCATCGAGCGCCGGGTCGGACCAACTCGACTTGGCATGACGCAGCAGGCAGAGTGTTTTGGCCATCGGAACCCGTTACGGAACTGTCATATATCCGCCATCCCGTCGTCGCAGCGGGCGGTTAGGAACCAGAGGTCGTTGTGTCGGCGCCCATCGCAAGCATTTCCGGACGGTCCATGTTGCATAGCAGTCCAGTGGTCGAGCCGCCATCCCCCGAAGAGGGCGCGGACGCACGTTACATCAACCGCGAGTTGTCATGGCTCGCGTTCAACGAACGCGTGCTGCAGGAGTCGAATAATCCTGCCCATCCGCTGCTCGAACGGCTGCGCTTCCTCTCTATCTCGGCCAGCAACCTCGACGAATTCTACATGGTGCGCGTGGCGGGGCTGCGCGCGCAGGTCCAGGCCGGCATCGGCACGTTGAGCCAGGACGGCCTCTCGGCGAAGGAGCAGCTCGAAGCACTCGGCCGCCGCGCCGATGCCTTGATGGCCGATCAGCAGGCGCGCTGGGCCAGCATCCGCAACGAACTGGCCGCCGCCGAGATCGAAGTGGTCGGCGCGGAAAGCCTGTCCGACGAAGACCGGCAGTGGCTCGAACGCTATTTCATGGAGCACATCTTCCCCGTGCTCACGCCGCTCGCGGTCGACCCGGCGCATCCGTTCCCCTTCATTCCCAATCTCGGCTTCGCCATGGCGCTCGCTTTGCGCGGCAAGGGCGCCGCCGGCCGTGACGGCGAGATGACCGGGCTCCTGCCGTTCCCGCGCCAACTCGGCCGCTTCGTGCGCCTGCCCGGCAAATCGATCCGCTACATCTCGATCGAAAACGTCGCCAGCTTGCATCTGAAGATGCTGTTCCCGGGTTTCGACGTGCAGGGCCAGGGCTGTTTTCGAATCCTTCGCGACAGCGAGATTGAGGTCGAGGAAGAGGCCGAGGATCTCGTGCGCGTGTTCGAGACGGCGCTGAAGCGCCGTCGTCTGGGCAGCGTGATCCACATGGCCTGCGACGGCGAGATGCCCGAGGCGCTGCGCAATTTTGTCGTCGACGAACTGGACGTGCCACCGCGCGATATCTTCGCGCAGGGCGGACTGCTCGGCTTGGGCGACGTCTCCCAGCTCATCACCGACGAACGGCCGGAGCTGCTGTTCACGCCCTACCAGGCGCGGTTTCCCGAGCGCATTCGCGATTTCGGCGGCGACTGCTTCGCCGCGATCCGCGCCAAGGACATCGTCGTCCACCATCCGTATGAAAGCTTCGACGTCGTCGTCCAGTTCCTGCGCCAGGCCGCGGCCGATCCCGCCGTCGTCGCCATCAAGCAGACGCTCTATCGCACCAGCGAGGACTCGCCGATCGTCAAGGCGCTGATCGCCGCCGCCGAGGCCGGTAAGTCGGTGACCGCGATGGTCGAGTTGAAGGCGCGCTTCGACGAGGAGCGCAACATCCGGTGGGCACGCGACTTGGAGCGCGCGGGCGCCCACGTCGTCTTCGGCTTCATCGAGCTCAAGACCCATGCCAAGGTCTCGATGGTGGTTCGCCGCGAGGGCCGCACCTTGCGCACCTATGTGCATTTCGGCACGGGCAACTATCACCCGATCACGGCCAAGATCTACACCGACCTGTCCTTCTTCACCTGCGATCCCGCCATGGCGCGCGACGCCAGCCGCCTATTCAACTACATGACGGGTTACGGCAAGCCGGAAGTGCTGGAGAAGATCGCCGCCGCGCCCTTCACGCTGAAGAAGACGCTGCTGAAACTGATCGACGACGAGATCGGGCACGCCAAGGCCGGCCGTCCGGCCCATATTTGGGCCAAGCTGAATTCGCTGGTGGACCGCACGGTGATCGAGGCGCTCTACCGCGCTTCGCAGGCCGGCGTGCAGATCGAACTGGTCGTGCGCGGCATCTGCTGCCTGCGTCCCGGCGTCACGGGCCTGTCCGAGAATATCCATGTCAAAAGCATCGTCGGCCGTTTCCTCGAGCATTCGCGCATCGTCTGTTTCGGCGCGGGCCAGAAACTGCCCTCGCGCGAGGCCAAGGTGTTCATCTCCTCGGCCGACTGGATGCCGCGCAACCTGGATTGGCGCGTCGAGACTTTGGTGCCGATCGAGAATCCGACCGTCCATCGCCAGGTGCTCGATCAGATCATGATCGCGAACCTGAACGACGAGGCGCAGAGCTGGGTCATGCAGCCGGACGGCTCGTACCGGCGGGCGACCCATGAGCAGGGCCGTTTCTCGGCCCATACCTACTTCATGACCAATCCCAGCCTGTCGGGCCGCGGCAGCGCCCTGAAGCGCACGGCCGACGCGCCCCATGCGCTGATCCTCAAGAAATCGTAGCGGGCGGACGGGACCATCCGATATATAAACCCCACTCCTCAATTCCGGCTTGGGTGGGCTTGAAATCTCGGTGACAGGGCGATCGCGGCAGACCGGCGCCTCGGAGCGCCGCACGGGTTTCACCGAGGACGCGCGTCTCGGCGTCATCGATATCGGCTCGAATTCGATCCGCCTGGTCGTCTATCAGCCCGCCGGCCGCGCCCTCATCCCAATCCTCAACGAAAAAACCATCTGCGGCCTGGGCCGCGGCTTGGCCGAGCATGGCAGGCTCTCGCTCGAAGGCCGCGCGCACGCGCTCGAGACGCTGGCGCGCTTTGCCCTTTTGGCCGAGGCCATGGAGGTCGAATCCCTCGACGTGGTCGCGACCTCCGCCGTGCGCGACGCGGCCGACGGAGCGGAGTTCGTGTCGATGGTCGAGCGGCGCTGCCGCGTCACGGTCCGCGTCTTATCGGGCGGCGAGGAGGCGCGACTTTCGGCCCAGGGCGTCCTGGCCGACGTGCCCGACGCCGACGGCCTGGTCGGCGATCTCGGCGGCGGCAGCCTGGAACTGGTCGCCCTCAACAAGGGCCGCACCGGCGCCCACATGACCCTGCCGCTCGGCGTGCTGCGCCTGCTCGACCAGGCGCAGGGCGACGTCGAGCGGGCGACCGAACTGATCGACAAAGCATTGAAAGAAGTTCCCTGGCTCGATGAGCTGAAGGGCCGGCGCTTCTACGCGGTCGGCGGCGCGTGGCGCGCGCTGGCGCGCATCCACATGGCGCAGACCGGATATCCCTTGCGCATCATCGACCGCTACATGGTCAAGCGCGCGCGGATGGAAAGCGTGGTCTCGCTGGTCAGCCGCATGAGCCGACGTTCGCTCGAACGTATTCCCGGCGTGCCGCGCCGGCGCATGGACGCGCTGCCCATGGCGGCGCTGGTGATGGAACGCCTGCTGCGCAGGGGCGCGCCCAAGCGGGTGATGTTCTCGGGCTTCGGCCTGCGCGAGGGCGTCGCCATGGGCCGTTTGCCGGCGGGTGTGCAGAAACAGGATTCGCTGATCGCCGTCGCGGCGGACGCCGCACAGCGCTATGGCCGCGATCCCGCCATCGGCGAGGCTTTGTTTGCGTGGACCATGCCCATATTTGGTCGGGGCGAAGAGGCACCCCTTGCGCGGCTCCGGCGCGCGGCGTGCCTTCTGTCCGACGTCGCCTGGGCCGACCATCCCGACTACCGCGCGGAACAGGCGCTCAACCGCGTCATGCGCCTGTCGGTCCTACCGATCGACCATCCCGGCCGCGCCTTCCTCGGGCTTGCCGTCTATCATCGCCATGGCGGGTCGGTGGAGCATCCGGCGGTGCAGCCGGTGCGCGCGCTGCTCGACGACGCATTGCGTGACCGCGCGCGGCATCTGGGCCTGGCGTTGCGGCTGGGCGCCACGCTTTCGGGCGGCGCGCCTTCGCTTCTGGCCGCGGCCACGCTTTCGCGCGACGGCGAGCGCGTGGCGTTGACCTTGCCCAAGGAGCGGATGGTCCTGGCCGGCGAGGACGTGCAACGCCGGCTTCACGCGCTGTCCGAGGCGCTGGGCCTCAAGCCCGCGGTCGTCGAGGCACAGCGCTAGCCGGTACGCGCCGCCGGGCGCTGACCGCCCATCAACCCAGGCCCCGCCCGCTCCGGTCCCGCCGCCGGAATCAGAACCGCGAAGGTGCTGCCCTCGCCGAGCGCGCTGTCGATCGACAGCAGACCGCGGTGATGGCTCACGATGTGCTTCACGATCGCGAGGCCGAGGCCGGTACCGCCGAGCGCACGGCTGCGCGCGGCGTCCACCCGGTAGAACCGCTCGGTCAGACGCGGCAGATGCTCGCGCGGAATCCCCTCGCCCTGATCCTTGACCGCGATCTGCAGCACCCCGTGGGGCGCGGCCTTGGCCATGGCGGGCGGCGTGTCCACGCGGGCGAGCGCGATCTCGACCGTGGTGCTTGGCCGCGAATATTTGATCGCGTTGTCGACCAGGTTCTGGATGAGCTGCGCCAGCTCGTCCTCGTCGCCGAGCGCGGGCGGCAGGCCGGTTTCGATCTTGAGCGTCAGCGCGATGCCGCGCGCCTGCGCCTTGAGCTGCAGAGCCTCGACCGTGCTGTGCGCCAGATTGGCCAACTCGATCCGGTCGATCGGCTGGTCATGCTCGCCCATCTCGATGCGCGAGAGGGACAACAGATCGCCCACCAGCCGCGCCATGCGGTCGGCCTGCTCGTCCATGATGGTGAGGAAGCGATTGCGCGTGGCCGCATCGTCGGCCGCGCCCGAGGACAGCGTTTCGATGAAGCCGATCAGGGCCGACAAAGGTGTGCGCAGCTCGTGGCTCGCGTTGGCCACGAAGTCCGCCCGCAGCCGCTCGGTGCGCTTGCGCTCGGTCTGGTCATGCAGCGCCAGGATCGCCCAGGTCTCGTCGCCCGCGTGGCGCGGCAAAGGCTCGATGTTGGCGCGCAGCTCGACCGCGCGGGTTCGCCCCGCCAGCTCGATCTCGATCTCGCCGCGCTTGCCCTCGCGCACGGCCAAGCCGACGGCGTCGAGCAGTTCCGGCCCGCGCAGAACGGCGGTCAGGTCGCGCCCGATGATGTTCTCGTCGAACAGGCGCAGCGCGGTCTTATTGCCGCGGCGGATCACCAGTTCGCGGTCGATCAACAGGACCGCGTCGGGCAGGCTGTCGAGGATCGTGTCGCCCTCGCGCCCCAGGCGCGCGATAGCCTCTTCCTTGTTGGCCAGCGCCCGCTGCATGCGGCGCAGGATGGCGCCCATGCCCAGCACGTCGGCGCGCGGATCGATGTCGTCGGCGCTGGGCTTGGTCGCGATGCCCTCGATCGCCGCGCGCAGGCGCGCGAGATAGGCGCGCAGAAGGACGGCGGATAGCGCTGCGGTGGCGAGCCATGCCAGCACCGCCTGCCAGAGCGGCAGAACGTCCGTCGCCGCCAGCACGCCGAAGACGAGCGCAGCGGGCAGCGCGAGGGAGAGCGCCGCGCGAAGCCGCCGCTTTCCCGAGATGCGCAACGACGGCATGGGGCTGTGCTAGCGACGCGCCGCTTCGATCGCGTCGTCGGCGGCCAAGGCCGCCATGTTCACCATGTCGGACACGGTGGCGCCCATCTGCACGATATGGACCGGCTTGGACAAGCCGATCAACAGCGGTCCCACGACCGTGCCGCCGCCCAGCTTCTGCAGCAGCTTGGCCGAGATGTTGGCGCTGTGGAGCTCAGGCATAACCAGCACGTTGGCCGGGCCGGACAGGCGGCAGAACGGATAGAGCTGGCGCATCAGCGCGGCATCCAGCGCCACGTCGGCCGACATCTCGCCGTCGTATTCGAAATCGTGCGAACGCGTGTCCAGCATGCTGACCGCTTCGCGCACACGCTCGGCATGCTCGCGCACGGGATTGCCGAAGTTGGAGAATGAGAGCAGCGCCACGCGCGGCTCGTGGCCGAGCTGGCGCGCCTTGGCCGCCGCCTGCACGGCGATATCGGCCAGCTCCACCGACGTCGGCCGGTCGTGCACGGTCGTGTCCGCGATGAACACGGTGCGCCCGCGCGCGATCATGATGGTCAGGCCGAAGACGCGGTTGCCCGGCTTGGCGCCGATCACGCGCCGCACCTCTTCATAGGAAGCCGCGAAGCTGCGCGTCAGGCCCGTGACCATGGCGTCGGCATCACCCGTGGCCACCATGCAGGCGCCGAACACGTTGCGGTCCAGATTGACCATGCGCTGGCAATCGCGCTGCAGGAAGCCGCGCCGCTGCAGCCGCTTGTAGAGATATTCCACATAGCGGCCGTTGTGCTGGGACACGCGCGCGTTCTGGATCTCGATGCTGCCGCCGTCGGCGCCGATCGATTTCAACGTGGCGTGGATGCGCTCCTCGCGGCCGATCAGCACGGGCTGGCCATAGTTGGAGTTGCGGAAGGCGATGGCCGCGCGGATCGTGCGCTCTTCCTCGCCCTCGGCGAAGACGACACGCATGTTCTGGTTGCGCACGCGGTCGAGGATGCGCTGCAGGCCCGCCGCCGTCGGATCGAGGCGCGCCGACAATTCGTTGCGGTAGGTCGCGAGGTCGACGATCGGCCGCCGCGCGACGCCCGAATCCATGGCCGCCTTGGCGACCGCCATGGGCACATGCGTGATCAGGCGCGGATCGAAAGGTGCCGGGATGATGTATTCCGGGCCGTAACGCAGGCGGCGGCCGGCATAGGCGGCATCCACCTCGTCCGGCACGTCCTCGCGCGCGAGCGCGGCCAACGCCTCGGCCGCCGCGATCTTCATGGCGTCGTTGATGGTGGAAGCGCGCACGTCGAGCGCGCCGCGGAAGATGTAGGGGAAGCCCAGGACGTTGTTGACCTGGTTCGGATAGTCCGAACGTCCCGTCGCGACGATCGCATCCTTGCGCACTTCGTGCACAGCTTCCGGCGTGA
>CAYZFH010000040.1:0-16688 GCA_964477375.1 uncultured Rhizobiaceae bacterium
GCCATTCCACCGCCGGCAGGACGTGATCGATATAGGCCAGGGCGACGACGCAGGCGATGTCGGCCAGCCCCATACTGTCTCCGAAACAATATTCCCGGGTTCCCAGCTCGCGCTCCATCAGCGCCAACCCCAGATCGATCTTCTTCTGCTGGTTCGCGTTGCTCCACGCCAGGCCACCGCCCTCCACATCGGACAGGATATAGCCGTGAGAGATGGCGACGGTCGCGTCCATGACGCCGTCGGCCACCGCCTCCCAACGCTTCACCTCGGCACGATCCTCCAGCCCGCTGGGGATCAGCCGCGGGTTGGGCGCCAATCCGTCCAGATACTCGGCGATGACCGATGAGTCGTAGAGCGCCTTGCCATTGGCTCGGATCAAAGCAGGGATTTTGCCCAGCGGGTTGGAGAGCGGCAGTTCCGATTTCGGGTCCAGCAGGTCGATGCGCTGGAATTCGAACGGCAACCGCTTCTCAAACAGAACGATGCGCACTTTGCGCGCGTAGGGACTTCCTGGCGATCCAAGCAATTTCATCATCGATCCTCAGCTATCCGACAGGCCATTCAGCATCCGGCGGTAGACGTCCACCGCCCGGTTCCAGATATCGGTCTTCCACGCGTCATCGTCGCCGTAGAAGGCCTCGCGAATGTCGCGCTTGATGCCCTTGCCCTGCGGCGAATCCACCTCGCCGCGCGCATAGAGCCAATTGTCCGCACGGATCGCACTCAGCACGGCGTTGATCGGCAACGTACCGTATTCGAGCGCCAGGCAAGTCCGCTCCGCATCGGGGCACTCATCGCGCACGGCCAATGCCATGTATCCGCTGATCGCCGCCGAGGTAGACGTGCCGTCGTCCGGCGAGGTCACCTCGCCGCCGAGCCAGCTTTGCGCCCGGAGATACTCGGGATCGGACGGCCCGCGCTCAAACTGGATTTCGCCGTAGCCGCGCGGACCCAACCCGGTGTGGAAGTCGAGCGCCGCGACACGCTTTCGCCTGCGCCCGTGCTCTTTCAAGATTGCGCGCCAGGTGCGGTTGGACCAGGTCGGCGCCTTGCCGCCGAAGAACAGCCCATCCGCATGGGTGTACTGCCCGCGCGTGACCGCCGCCTGATAGGCCGTATGGCCGTTCTTGGCGATGTAGGCCTCGATCCCCTCCTCGGCCTTTGCACGCCCGGGCCCATCCCAATCGGCCGGCACCAGAAGCGGGTGAACCTCGGCATATCCCGCGTCGGGCGGGTGGGAGGTGTGATCGACGAAATTCCGGTTCATGTCGACATTGTCTTCATTCACGCGCCGCAGATGGGCAAACCCATGGGGGTTGAACGCGTGCACCAGCAGTACCGCCGTATCCTTGGGCCGCTCCGCCGTCAGGCCTTCCCGCAGAAAGCCCACCATCGCGCCCGAGCCGCAAAACCCCTCCACCCCATGCGTCGCCGACGTGCCGACGAACAGGTTGGGCGCATGGGCATCGCCGGCCAGAACCACATCAGTGAACAACGCGCCGCCGTCAGGGCCTTTGTTCGGGTTGGCGTGGCTTTGCACCGTGAGGCCGGCACCTTTTGCCGCGTCCAGAAACTTCTGCCGCGCCTCGGCATAGTTTTGGGCGAAGTGACTGGAAGTCTTGGCCATCGCGGCGTCTCTCCCCTTTGCAACGCTCGACAATTTTCGGTCCGCAGCGCCACAATCGCAACTCTCCCGATTCTCCGCATCGCCGAGGAAGCCACATGACGTTCAAGCCCGAGGAATACGCGCGGCGCATCGCCGTGACGCGCCGCCGCATGCAAGAGGCCGGTATCGAGCTTCTGGTCGAGGCAGAGCCCGCCAATATGCATTGGCTGACGGGTTATGACGGTTGGAGCTTCTATGTTCCCCAGGTCGTACTGCTGGCGCTCGAAGGGCCCGCGGTCTGGGTCGGCCGCGGCATCGATCGGGGCGGCGCGCTGCTCACCTGCCACATGGCACCGGAAGACATGGTCGCGTATCCGGAAATCCTGGTGCAGAACCCACCCCGGCATCCGATGCAGTTCGTAGCGCAGGAAATCGAGCAGCGTGGCTGGAGCAAAGCGCGCATCGGCATTGCCGAGGACAGCTTCTACTTCTCGCCAATGGCGCGGTCCGCGCTGCGGAAATCCCTGCCCAACGCCATCTTCACGCCCGTCGACCTTCTGGTGAACTGGGCGCGGCTGGTGAAATCGGACGCCGAGATCGCAGTGATCCGCCAAGCAGGCAAGATTACCGAGAACATCATGAATACGTATTTCGCGACCATCCGCCCCGGCGCGCGCCAGTGCGACGTGGCGGGTGAAATCCTGAAAGCCCAGGCGTCCGGCACGGTCGCCTTCGGCGGCGACTATTCAGCCTCCATTCCGTTCATGCCGATCGGCGTGCAGACCTCGGCGTCGCATTTGACCTGGACCGATCAGATCGTGCGGACGGACCAGACCACCTATCTGGAATGCTCGGGCGTGCGTCTGCGCTACCACTCACCGCTGGCGCGCACCGTTCACCTGGGCAAGCCGTCGCAAAAGCTGCTCGACGTGAACAAGGCCGTGGTGGACGGCATGGACGCCGCAATGGCCGAGGTGAAGCCGGGTCATACCTGCGAACAGGTCGAGGCGGCATGGCGCGCGGCCCTCGCCCGGCACGGCCTGAAGAAAGAATCGCGCATCGGCTATCCCGTCGGTGTCGGTTATCCGCCCACCTGGGGCGAGCGCACGGCCAGCCTGCGTGCGGGCGACCGTACGGTGCTTCAGCCCAACATGTGCTTTCACATGATTCTGGGCATGTGGATGGGGGATTGGGGCTTCGAGACCAGCGAGACCTTCCGGGTGACGGATGCAGGCGCGGAGTGCTTTTCCAACGTTCCGCGCGGCCTGCGGGTGATCGACTGAGTGGGCTTGTGAGGGCCTAAGGGATCGGCCCATAATTTACATTGTGCCGGAAACGGAAGCCGAGGGGATCATGAGCAAGGAATACATGCACTTCGACACGAAGGAGTATGCGCGCCGCCTGAAGAAGGTGCGCGAGGCCATGGCCAAGGCCGGGGTGGACGTGCTGGTCGAGACCGACCCCGCCAACATGTACTACCTGACGGGCTATGACGGCTGGAGCTTCTACGTGCCCCAGCATGTGCTGGTTTCCGCCGACGAGGGCGAGCCGGTGTGGGTCGGCCGCGGCGTCGATCTGGGCGGCGCCAAGCTGACCTGCTGGATGAAGCCCGAGAATATCTTGGCCTATCCCGAAGTGCTGGTGCAGAACCTGCCTAAGCACCCGTCGCAGTTCCTTGCGCAAGAGATCGAGAAGCGCGGCTGGGGCAAGAAGCGCATCGGCGTACCGACCGACTGCTACTATTTCACGCCGCGCGCCAACGACGTGCTGCGCAAGGAATTGCCGAACGCGAAGTTCGTCGAAGTGGACCTTCTGGTGAACTGGGTCCGGCTGGTGAAGTCGGAGCCCGAGATCGCCCTGATGCGTCAGGCCGGCAAGATCACCGAGAAGATTGTCGACACGTTCTATCGCGTGATGCGCCCGGGCGTGCGGCAGTGCGATGCGGCCGGCGAGATCCTGAAATCCTGTGCGGTCGGCACGGCGGAATTCGGCGGCGACTACGCCTCCTGCATGCCGTTCATTCCCATCGGCCCGCAGACGGCGGCCTCGCACCTGACCTGGACCGACCAACTCATCGAAAAGGGCCAGGCCACCTACATCGAATGCTCCGGCGTGCGCCTGCGCTACCACTCGCCGCTGGCGCGCTCGATCCAGATGGGCAAGCCGCCGCAGAAGATGCTCGAAGTCAACAAGGCCGTGCTGGAAGGCATGGATGCGGCGCTGGACCAGGCCCGTCCCGGCAAGACGCCCCACGACATGGCGATGGCCTGGCAGAAGGTGCTGGACCGCTACGGGCTCGTGAAGGAATCCCGCATCGGCTATCCGACCGGTATCGGCTATCCGCCCGATTGGGGCGAGCACACGGCCAGCCTGCGCAAGGACGACCGGACGGAGCTCGAGCCCAACATGTGCTTCCACATGATCCTAGGCATGTGGATGGACGGCTGGGGCTTCGAATCGAGCGAGACGTTCCGCATCACCGACAAAGGCGCGGAATGCTTCGCCAACGTCGAGCGCGGCCTGAAGGTCATCGACTGACGATGCCGCACCGCCGCGGCCTCGGCCGGGATGGAGGGGCGCCATGACCATGGCGTTGCCCTTCGCGCTCGGCCTGGTCGCGGCGGTGGTGGCTTTGACGGGGCGGCAGAGTGTCGCTCTGTGGGCCTGGTTCGTGTTCGCCGCCGTGACGGTGATCTGGTTCGGCTCGCACCTGACTAGCCACATCAACATCGCCCTGTAGACGATGGCGGCGCCCAGAACCCTCCTGCGCTCCTTGAACGTTATCGGCCTTCTGGGCGTGTGCGGCGTCCTGGCCGTGGCCTTCGGCCTGCAGCTCGCACTGCAAGAACTGCCCTGCCCTCTCTGCCTGTTGCAGCGCGCGGCGTTCATCGCGGTGGGCATTGGCTTCCTGTTGAACATCCGCTTCGGCTCGTCCTCCGCCCATTACGGCGCGATCCTGGTCAGTGCGGTCGCCGGCGCGGCCATGTCGTTGCGCCAGATCCTGCTACACATTGTGCCGGGCACGGGCGAATACGGCGCCGCCCTGTTCGGGCTGCATCTCTACACTTGGGGTTTCGTCGCCTTCGCCGCGACGATCCTGTATGTTGCCACCCTCCTGTTCCTGGAAGCCCGCGCCGCGCGCCTGGCTGCCGGGCCACGCGACGGCGTCATTTCGTCGGCGATCTCCTGGCTCTTCGTCATCCTGGTCGCGGCCAACCTGGTCTCGACCTTGCTGGAATGCGGCGTCGGCCCTTGCGACGACGATCCGACCTATTACCACTGGTTAGGCAAGCCCTAAGCTCTAGGATCGGCGTCATGGTCAATCCCGCGATTGAACGCGCGCGCGTCTGATGGCAGGAAAGCACATGCGTTTCCGCCTCGCCCTCCTTCTGATGTTCCTCTCGCTACCAGCCATCGCCGCCGATGCGCTGCCGCGTCCGACGGCTTCTGTCTTGCTGACGGTTTCCGGGGGCATCGCCAACACGAATGCCGGCAAGGAAGCGAAATTCGACCGCGCGATGCTGGAGAAGCTCGGCGTCCGCACGCTGCGCACCTCGACGACCTGGACGACCGGCGTGAAGACTTTCGAAGGCGTGTTGGTGCGTGACGTGATGGCGGCGGTGGGCGCCAAGGGAACCGAGATCCGGGCGATCGCGCTGAACGACTATGCCGTGATGATCCCCATGGAGGATTTCGAACGCTACGACGTTTTGCTGGCATTCCGCATGGACGGGCAGGATCTGACCGCGCGCGACAAGGGGCCGCTCTGGATCGTCTATCCGCGCGACGCGCACCGGGAACTTAACGATTCCAAGTTCGACGCGCGCTGGGCGTGGCAACTCAAGCGCCTCGACGTGAAATGATCCGTCTGCCGCGCCGGTGGACGGCCGCGCTGGCCTTCCTGGCGCTGGTGATCTCCGCGACGAGCCTTCTCACCGCGTCCTACCGCCTGCTTCTGGTCGAGCGCGAAATGCGCGACGACGTGGGCGAGAATCTTCTGTGGTTCGTGACGCAAGCGCAGTTCGAGAGCGCGCGTTTCGCCGACGCCGCAAGGCGGCGCGTCTCGGGCGATCCGACGATGGACGCCGACGGATTGCGCGAACGCTATGACGTCCTGCTCAGCCGCCTCGCGGTCCTGGCCGATGGTGCGCCCCGGCGGCGGCTCGAAAGCTACGGCGGTGAGCCTGCTTCCATTCCGGGACTGGTCGCCAAGATCGAGGCGCTGTCGCCGCAGGTCGAGGGCCTGTCACCGGACGACACGACTCGGCTGCGCCCAATCCTCGCCGTGGTCGAGCCTGTGACCGCCGTGCTGCAAAACGGCTCGCTCGAAACCGCGCACCACGAGCTCGCGCGCCAAGTCGCCCTGCGCGAACACCGGCAGGACACCATCTTCGAGATCCTCGGCTACTTCGCCGGCATCATCGTCAGTGGCGGCATGGTCGCCTTGTTGCTGCGGATCGAGGCGCGGCGTAACCGCGACTTGGCCTTGCAGGCAAAGGCCGCCGAAAGCGTCGCGCGCGCCAGCGAGGCGCGTTTCCGCGACGTGGTCGACGCCGGATCGGACTGGGTGTGGGAGACCGACGCGCGCCACCGCTTCTCGTTCCTGACCGAGCGCCTGCCCCAGCAATCGGGCGAGGATACGCGCTCGATCATCGGTTTCACCCGCGAGGAGCTGTACCGCAACGCATCCCGGGACGACGGCGCGGTCTGGGCCGCGCACCAGGCCGATCTGGACGCGCGCCGGCCGTTCCGGGGTTTCGTCTTTGCCTACCGCGACTCATCGGGTGCCCGTCGCGTTTCGCGCGTCCACGGCAAGCCGGTGTTCGCCCCCGACGGCACGTTCGTCGGATACCGCGGCACCGGCCGCGACATTACGCCCGAGATCGAAGCCGCTGACGCGCTGGAAGCAAACCGCCGGCTGCTGCACGGCATCATGGACGTCGTTCCTGCCATCGTGAACGTGAAGGACAAGGACGGCCGCTATGTGCTGATGAACCGGCACCAGGCCGAGCGCTTTCAGGTCCGGGCCGAGGACGCCATCGGACGCACGGCGATGGACGTGCAGGATGAAGAGGCCGCGCGCTACTTCATGGCGCTCGATGAGAAAGTGATTTCAACCGGCCAACCGCTGCCCTTCTTCGAGCGCACGGTGACCCAACGGGACGGGCGCGACGTGACCTGGCTGACGACCAAGCAGCCCCTGCGCGACGGCAAAGGCGTGCTGCAGCACATCGCGACGGTCAGCGTCGACGTCACCAAACTAAAGAAGGCGGAACGCGCCCGCGCCGCGCTCAGCCGCCACTTCTCGCCGAACATGGTCGAGGAGCTCGTTAGCATGGACAAGGGCTTCGGTCCTGTCCGAGCGCTGGACGTCGCGGTGCTATTCGCCGACATGGTCGGCTTCACCGAGCTATGCGCGCAGTTGCCGGCCCAGGAGGCGTTCGACCTGCTGCGCGACTACGACGCGCGGATGGCGCCGATCGTGCTCGGCTTTGACGGCACGTTGGACAAGTATCTGGGCGACGGCATCATGGCTACGTTCGGCACGCCCCAGCCGGGCCCGCGCGACGCCACCAACGCCCTGCGCTGCGCGCGCGAAATGCTGCGGACGCTGGATGTCTGGAACGCGGAGCGCGCCGCGCGCGGCCAGTTCAAGGTGGAGGTCGGCATCGGCCTCCACTACGGCTCGATCCTACTGGGCAATGTCGGCGACGAGCGGCGCATGGAACTGGCGGTCGTCGGCGACACGATCAACGTGGCCAGCCGCCTCGAAGACCTGACCCGCACGCTAAGCGTGCCCATGATCGTAAGCGCCGAGCTGATGGCCGCCGTCGGCCGCGAAAACGTGGCCAGCGATATCGAACTGATCGGTCTCGCATCGGGCGGCGCGCACACCCTGCGCGGCCGCAAGGAACCCGTCTCGATCTGGGTCTCGCGGCCCGCCGTTTAGGTGCCCGTCACCACTTGTTGCGCAACTCGCGCAGCTTCACGAAGACCTGCTTCGGTGTCGGCTGTTCGGGCAGATCCGGGAAAGCCTCGCGGATCCGCTTGATGACCGTCGGGTTGTGCAGGCGGAAGAAGGTGTTCACCTCCTTCTCGCGGCCCAACTTGGTCACCATGGCCTTGTGCGGGTCCTGGTCCTTCACTTCCTCGAGCAACGCCTTCGCACGCGCGTTGTCAGGCTCGCGATCCAGCGTGAAGCGCAGATTGTTCGCGATGTAGTCGTGGCCCGGATAAATCTCGGTGTCGTCCGGCAGTTTGAAAAGCTGCCCCGCGAAGGTCTCGTAGAGCGCTTCCGGATGGCCGCCGCCATGGCAGTTGCCGGCGCCCGCGTTGAACAGCGTATCGCCGCTGAACAGCGCCTTGCGGTCCGCATGCGCCAGCAGGCAGACATGCGACATCGTATGGCCCGGCGTGTCGAGCGATTCGAGCTCGACCGTCTTGCCGATCTTGACCACGTCGCCCGCCTTCAGGCCGCGGTCGATGCCGGGGATCTTGTCTTTGGCGCCGTGGTGCGCGAGCAGCTTGGCGCCCGTGGCCTTGATGACCGCCGCGTTGCCGCCGGTGTGATCGCCGTGCTCGTGCGTGTTCAGCACCTGCCGGATCGTCCAGCCGTGTTTCTTCGCCGCGGCCAGGCACAGGTCGGCTGCCAGCGGATCGATGGCCAGCGCCTCACCCGTCTCTTTACAGGCGATCAGATAGTTGAAATTGCGGTAGTCGTTGTCGGTGTAGATCTGCTCGACGATCACTGCGGTCTCCCTTGGCGTCCTGGTGCCAGTCTATACGGTAACGCCTTCATCCGGCAGCGGTTTCCCGGCTCTCGGGCACGCTTGAAACAGGCCGCCCCTTGGCTTCATACTGCACTGCGGCATAAGGCGGCGGACGGTACGTCCCCTTGGCCAAAGATTGATGACAGGATCGACGCTGCCCCGCCCTTCCAACCCGGCCGCGCCGCCTCCTGGACCGAAACCGACCGGACGGTAGGTTTACAGACCGACAGGTAGATTGGAGCTCCCGCCATGACCGACGCCTATATCTACGACACCGTGCGCACGCCCCGCGGCAAGGGCAAAGCCGACGGCGCGCTCCACGAGGTGCCGCCCATCCGCCTGGCCGCCCATGTGCTGCAGGCGATGCGCGACCGCAACAATCTGCCGACCGATCAGGTCGACGACGTGGTCATGGGCGTGGTCGAGCCAATCGGTGAACAGGGCGCGGTTCTTCCCCGCGTGGCCGCCCTCTATGCCGGCTACGACCTGAAGGCGGCGGGCGTGCAGGTCAACCGCTTCTGCGCCTCGGGCCTGGAAGCCGTGAACCAGGCCGCCGCGCAGGTCATGTCCGGCATGGCCGACCTCACCATCGGCGGCGGCGTCGAAAGCATGTCGCGCGTGAAGATCATGTCGGCCGGCGGCGCCTGGTATCAGGACCCCGAGACCGCCTTCCCCACCTATTTCATTCCGCAGGGCATCTCCGCCGACCTGATCGCCACCAAGTACGGCCACAGCCGCGACGACGTAGATGCGTTCGCGGTGGAATCCCAGCGCCGCGCGGCCGCGGCCTGGAAGGACAACCGCTTCGCCCGCTCGATCGCGCCGGTGAAGGACCAGAACGGCCTGACGCTGTTGGAGCGCGACGAGCATATGCGCCCCGAGACGACCATGCAGTCGCTGGCCGCGCTCGAGCCCTCCTTCGCGCAGATGGGCGCCAAGGCCGGCTTCGACGATGTGGCCGTGATGCGCTATCCGGACGTCGAGCGCATCAACCACGTCCACCATGCCGGCAATTCTTCGGGCATCGTGGACGGCGCCGCCGCCGTCCTGATCGGCACCAAAGAAATCGGGCAGAAGCTGGGCCTGAAGCCCCGCGCACGCATCCGTGCTTTCGCCTCGATCGGCAGCGAGCCCAGCATCATGCTGACCGGCCCCGCCGATTCGACCGAGAAGGTCCTGAAGCGCGCCGGAATGAAGGCGTCCGACATCGACCTCTACGAGGTCAACGAGGCGTTCGCTTCGGTCGTCATCCGCTTTATGCAGGTGCTGGGCGTGCCGCACGACAAGATCAACGTCAACGGCGGCTCGATCGCCTTGGGCCATCCGCTGGGCGCCACCGGGGCCATGATCCTGGGCACGCTGCTGGACGAGATGGAGCGCCAGGGCAAGGCAACCGGCCTGGCCACGCTGTGCATCGGCGCGGGCATGGGCACGTCCACCATCATCGAGCGCGTCTGACGCGAGGCCGAGACACCGGCTCTCGCCTCCGTGGCGGGAGCCGCTTCCGCATTCACCTGAGGGGAACCATTCCGTGATCAACTACAACGTCGATTCCGACGGGATCGCCACGCTCGCCTGGGACATGCCGGGCCGCTCCATGAACGTCCTGAACAAGGACTCCATGCCCGCGTTTGCGGAAGCCGTGGATAAAGCGCTCGCCGACCCCAAGGTGAAGGGCGTCATCGTCACCTCGGCCAAGAACGACTTCATCGCCGGCGCCGATCTGGAATACCTGCTCGAACTGAAGGACGCCGAGAAGGTCATGGCGCTCTGCGGCGAACTGAAGGCGACGTTCAAGAAGATGGAGACGGGCAACAAACCGTTCGTCGCCGCCCTCAACGGCACAACGCTCGGTGGCGGCTATGAAGTGGCCCTGGCCTGCCATCGCCGCATCGCAGCCGACAATCCCAAGGCCCAGATCGGCCTGCCCGAGGTCACCATTGGCCTTCTGCCCGGCGCCGGCGGCACGCAGCGCCTGCCGCGCATGATCGGCATCGAGGCGGCCCTGCCCCTGCTCGTCAACGGCACGCGCCTCAACCCGAAGGACGCGCTGGAAAAGGGCGTGGTGGACGAAGTGGTGCCGGCGAAGGAGCTGCAGGCCGCGGCCAAGAAATGGCTGATGGCCGGCGGCGCGCCCAACAAGGCATGGTGGGACAAGAACTACCGCACGCCGGGCACACCGATCCAAAGCCCCAAGGGCTATGACACGCTGGTTTCGACCAATGCGCGGACCCATGCCCAGACGCGCGGCAACTATCCCGCGCCGCAGGCCATCATCTCCTGCGTCTACGAAGGCATGTCGACCACGATCGAAGTCGGCCTGCGCATCGAGAGCCGTTACTTCACCAAGCTGCTGCTGGGCCACGAAGGCCGCAACATGATCCGCACCCTGTTCTTCAGCATCGGCGACGCGCGCAAGCTCGCGCGCCGGCCGAAGGACGTGCCGACCGCCGAGTTCAAGAAGGTTGGCATCCTGGGCGCGGGCATGATGGGCTCGGGCATCGCCTATGCCGCCGCCGTATCAGGTCTGGAGGTCGTGCTGCTGGAGCGCGAACAGGCTCTGGCCGAGAAGGGCAAGGCCTATACGGCCAAGGTCTTCGAGCGCCCGATCAAACAGGGTAAGGCGACCGAGGCCGACCGAGACGCCGTTCTGGCGCGCATCAAGCCGACCACAGACTACAACGACCTAAAGGGTGCCGACATCGTCGTCGAAGCCGTGTTCGAAGATCCGAAGATCAAGGCCGACGTCACGGCCAAGGCCGAGGCGGTGCTCTCGCCCGACACAATCTTCGCCTCCAACACCTCGACCCTGCCGATCAGCACCCTGGCCAAGGCGTCGAAGCGGCCGCAAAACTTCATCGGCCTGCACTTCTTCTCGCCGGTCGACCGCATGGAGCTTCTGGAGATCATCAGCGGCAAGGAGACGTCGAAGGAGTGCCTGGCGCGCTCGCTCGACTTCGCCAAGAAGATCCGCAAGGTGCCCATCCTGGTGAACGACTCGCGCGGCTTCTTCACCAGCCGCGTCGTCGCCCTCTACATGGAAGAGGGGATCGCCATGCTGGAGGAAGGCATCGAGCCCGCGCTGATCGAGAACGCGGGCCGCATGGCCGGCTTCCCGGTCGGCCCCCTGTCCCTCACCGACGAGGTGAGCTTGGAACTGGTGCACAAGATCCGTTCCGAATGGGTGCGCGACGCCAAGGTGCCGCCCTTCCCCGGCGCCAAGACCATTGCCCTGTTCGTCGAAAAGCTGGGCCGCCTGGGCCGCAAGAATGGCAAGGGCTTCTACGACTATCCCGCCGACGGCAAGAAGCATCTGTGGCCGGGCCTGAAAGAGCATTTCAAGGCACGCGCCGATCAGCCCGACGTGGAAGAGCTGAAGAAGCGTCTGCTCTACGTGCAGAGCGTGGACACCGTGCGCTGCCTGGAGGAGAACGTGCTGACCGATCCGCGCGATGGCGATATCGGCGCCATCCTGGGCTGGGCCTATCCAAGCTGGACCGGCGGGGCCACGTCGCTGATCGACATGGTCGGGCCCAAGGAGTTCGTGGCCGAGTGCGACCGCATGGCCCAGAGCTACGGCCCGCGCTTCAGCCCGCCCAAGTCGCTGCGCGACATGGCGGCCAAGGGCAAGCGGTACTACGCAGTCTAAGGGACGCGCGGGGACATGACGTCCCTGCTCGCCTTCGTCCTGGCCGCGAGCCTTCTGGCGGTCACGCCGGGGCTCGACACCGCGATGGTGTTGCGCACCGCCACGCTGGAAGGATCGCGCCGCGCGGCGTTCGCCATGGCGGGAATCGTGGCCGGATGCCTCGTCTGGGGCGGTGCGGTCGCGCTGGGTCTCGGCGCGTTGCTGGCTGCTTCTGAGGCCGCGTACACGGCGCTGCGATGGGCCGGCGCGGCTTATCTGATCTGGCTTGGCATCGGCCTCATCCGCAATCCGCGGCAGGCGCTCGACACCGGCCAGCCGGCCTCCGGGTCCCGCAACCAAAATTGGTTCGCGCGCGGCCTCCTGACCAATCTTCTCAATCCGAAGATCGGCATCTTTTACGTGAGCTTCTTGCCCCAGTTCGTGCCGGAAGGCGCGCCGGTCGCCGGCACCATCTTTCTGCTAGCCGTCATCCATGCCGCTTTGAGCGGAGTCTGGTTCGGCTGCCTGATCGCCGCGTCCGCGCCCGTGCGGCGCGTCCTGGCCCGTCCGGCTGCCGTGCGGACCTTGGACCGGCTGACCGGCGGTATTTTCATCGCCGCCGGTGCGAAGCTGGCTCTTTCGCGGGCCTGACGAAACGTCTCAATACGACGCCGGGAAACCCGTCGCATTCTCGCGCGGCCAGACGCGCGGGCAATATTCACAGTCCATGGAATCGCCGGGTTTCAGGCCGTACTGGTCGGACCGGATGATCACCTCGCCCGGACGCTCGGCATACACGGCGTCATCGCCCATCCATGTGGTGGACAAAGCGCGGCGGCGGCGATCCTGACGCAGATTGCCCGGTGCGCCATGAACGGTCAGGCCGTGGAAAACCAGGCAGTCGCCCGGATCCATTTCCCAGGTCAGAAGCTCGTGCTTGCCGGCTTTGGCCTCGGCGTCGAAATCCGGCGCCGGTTCAAAGCGCTTGTCGACCTTGCTGTAGTCGTAATCGAAGCCGCCATAGGCCTTCTCGAACCAGATGGGCGAGAACCAACGGTTCCAGAGATGCGAACCCTTGATGCAGACGATGCTTTGGTCGCGGTCGATCCGGTCCAACGGCGTCCAGACCACGCAAACCTGTTTGCCGTCGATCGTGTGATAGGGCTGGTCCTGGTGCCAGGCGCTGGGCTTTGACGTGCCCGCTTCCTTGATCCACAGCACGTCGTAGAAGAAATTGGACTTCGACGATTTCAGGAGACGCGCGGCCACCTCCCCGATGGACGACTTGGTGACAAAGTCGCGGAACGCCGGAAGGCGCCGCGCCATGTGATAATCCTTGAAGAACTGGCCCTTCTCGCCGGCGGTCTTGGCGACCCGATGCATGGGGCTTGGGTTGGCGATGGTCTCATCGATCCCTTCCCGCAGGCGTTCGATCCACGTCTCGTCGAACGCCTGGCGAATACAAGCGACACCATCGCGCTGGAATGTCTCGATATCCGTATCGGTGACGACGGGCTGGACCATGCGATCCTCACTGGTTACGCAAAAAACATTAGCGGGCTAGTATTCGGAAAGCGAGAGATACGGTCGCAACCGCGGATAGGTAGATCATGCAGGTATCCATCGACGCCGTACCGTTCCGTTTTCCCATCCAAGGCTCGATCGACCCGAAGCGCACGGCGCTGTTGGCCATCGACATGCAGGTCGATTTCTGCGGCACGGACGGTATGGTACATCGCTGGGGCGTCGATCTCTCCGCGATGCGCGCGCCGATCGAACCGCTGCGCCGCGTCATGAAGGCCTGCCGCGATGCCGGCATCCGCGTGATCCACACGCGGGAAACCTATGCCCCTGACCTTTCCAACTTTCCGGCCGCGCGCCGCGCGCGTCAGTCAGCGGCGACACCGGGCAAGGCCACGGGCGACCGCGGCCCGCATGGCGCGCACCTCGTCCACGGTGAACCGGGCTGGGACTTCATCCCGGAACTGAAGCCCATGCCGGGCGAAACGGTGATCGACAAACCCGGCTTCGGCGCGTTCCACAAAACGGACCTGGAGGTGATCCTGCGCAAAGCGGGCATCGCGCAACTGCTGCTTTCCGGCGTCACCACCAATTGCTGCGTGGCTTCCACCCTGCGCGAGGCCGAGGACCGCGGCTTCGAGTGCCTGGTGCTGGAAGATTGCTGCGCTGATCCCCGCCCGACAGGGCACAACGAAGCCATCGCCTTCATGAAGCGCAACGGCATCTTCGGCACGGTCGCGGATTCGAACGCCTTGATCAGCGCTCTGGCATCGCGTCCGTGACAATGCTCCGCTCGGCGCTCCTGGCAGCGCTGACGATCCTGGCGCCCCTATCCGCTTGGGCCGCCTGCGATGCGCCCGAGGGCAAGATCGCCTATGCCGTCCGCTGGGGCGATGACCGGATCGGCACCGACGAGGTGGAATTCCGCCACGACGGCGAACGGCTTCTCGTCCGCACGCGCATGGAGGTGAAGGCATCCATGCTGTTCGTCACTGTCCTGCGCATGAAGCACGAATCCGAGGAAGTCTGGGTCGATGGGCGCTTCCGCTCCTTCCGCGGGCACACTGTGGACAACGGCGACGTCTTCGACGTGGCCATCGAGCCCGCTCCAGACGGCTTCAAGGTAACGCGCAACGGCGAAAGCCGGATTGTCCCGGCGGGCTTCCTGCCGGGCAGCCCCTGGTGCACCGATGTGCTGTCACCCATGGGGTCGCGCACCCTGGTCGATCTTCTCAAGGGCAAAGTCGGCACCGTTGACCTGGTGCGGCGTCCCGATGAACCGCTGATCATCGGCGGCGAGACGGTCACCGCGCAGCATTACGACATGGTGGGCGAATTACAGCGTGAATCCTGGTTCGACGCCCAAGGCCGCTTCCTGCGCGCGCGCGTGCCGGCGAAACTCGGCCCCAAGGTCACGATCGGCCTGGAATAGTTGGCCTGCAATAGTTGACCCGCACCTACGCGCGCTGGACATTAGGGCAGTGATTCACGGGAGAACTGAGCCATGCCGAAAAAGCCGTCCAAACCGGTCGCCATCGTCACCGCCGCAGGCAAGGGCCTGGGCGCCGCCTGCGCGCGCGAACTGGCCGCGCGCGGTTACCGGCTCGTGCTGCAGTCGCCGTCGGGCGGCGCCACGCGCCTGGCCAAGACGCTGCGCGGCGTGGGGCTCAAAGGCTCGGTCTCCGATCCCAAGCATTTGAAGGACGTCGTCACGGCCGCAATGGATCATTACGGCCGCATCGACGCAGTGCTGAACAATACCGGCCATGTCGCGGGCGGCGGCCTGTCCTCGCGCGGCCCTGCCTATGATCCCAAGGCTAGGGGCAAGCTCCTGGAACTGGACGATCAAGAATGGCAGAACAGCCTCGACATGATCATGTTGAACGTCGTGCGCATGTCGCGCCTGGTCACGCCCATCATGCGGCGTCAAAAAGGCGGCACGATCCTCAACATGTCGAGCTTCGCGGGCAAGGAGCCGAGCCCCGCCTACCCGCTGGGCGCGTGCATGCGCATGGCGCTAGCCGGTTTCACCAAGCTCTATTCCGACCGCTATGGTCGCGACGGCATCCGCATGAACAACATCCTACCCGGTTTCATCGAGAACTGGCCGATGTCGGCGGATTTGAAGAAGACGGTGCCGATGGGGCGCTCCGGCACCCTGGCCGAGGTTGCGAAGACGGCGGCATTCCTGCTGTCCAGCGACTCCGGCTACATCACGGGCCAGAACATCGTGATCGACGGCGGCCTGACGCGCAGCCCCTAGAGTCTCGCGGGCCGGGGACCGGGAACCCGTCTGCGCATTGTGCCGTTCTTGCCAACAGTCGCGCAGGAAATAGATCAGCGCGATTGCCAGAAGGATGCGGTAGGTCCCTATGACGGCAGCAAGGACGATCCCGACGGTGCAAGCCAGCGCGATGCGCGTCATGGCCCGCGGTCTAGTGCGGGCAGCCTTGGTGTTGCCGCTGTTGTGGGGCACGCCGGCCTCGGCCACCCCGCCTGACTATGAAGGCAAGCTGCGCGCGACCGAGAACGCGCCGATGCCGGAAAGCGGCCCGATCGAAATCCAGCCGGTCGAGCCGCGCGAACGCAACGCCCTGGTCGAAGGGCTCCTGGCCGACAGCCTCAAAGGTCACGGCTATGAGATCAAAGCCGAAGCGCCGCTCGTTCTGCGTTACCGGGCGGCCGGAGTCCTGACACAGGTGAAGGACAACACCTCCTGGCTCCAGGTGCAGGGCGCCGGCGGAGGCGGCAGCGCCTCGGGTGGCGCGGGGATGCTGAGCATGACGTTTTCCGACCCAGGCGGCAGCGACAAGGACAAGCCGCGCGTCTACCAGCTCGAGTTGCGCGCGGAGCGACGCGACGGCCAGGTCCTATGGGAGGCTTACGGCGTGGTCGACAGCAAGAGCAGCGATGTCGGCCAGACCGCGCGCCGGATGGTCGACGCCACGGTGGACCGCATCGGCAACAATTATTACGGCCCGCTGCTGCGGTGAGCCCCTCGCCGTTCCAGCCCGAGCATTTCCAGCGCGCCGATGAAGGCGATGATTCCGCGTTCTATGTTGAGCCGCGCCTGGTCGCGCATATCGATGATCCGGCGCGGGCGGCGCTGGCCGTGTTCTATCGCGACACACTGCGGCCCGACAGCGATGTGCTGGATCTGATG
>CAYZFH010000041.1:0-3915 GCA_964477375.1 uncultured Rhizobiaceae bacterium
GGCGGCACACAACCCTCAGGCCGCGGCACAGGCGACTTCAACTACGTCTTCAACGAGACAACGGCTCTCCGTTTCAACGCGATGGCCGAATATTCCGAAACCACCGACCGTGACTACGTCCACAGCCAGCGCTGGGGCCTGTTCCCCTCGATCACTTTTGGTATGAACACCGACCTTGAGGTCAACTTCAACTATTTGCACCAGTCGGAAGATAACCTGCCCGACCTTGGCATCCCGTTCTATTTCGGATCGCCCGCGCCCGTCGGCCGCCAGACCTTCTATGGCTATGCCAACTTCGACTACGAAAAGACGCAGGTCGACATCGTCACAAACCGCGTCAAATGGAATATCGATTCAGCCGTCACCCTGACCAATACACTGCGCTGGGGCCGCGAGGATCGCAACCAGTCACCCACCGCGCCCCGCATTCCAGCCGGTGTCACGATCAACACGCCGCAATCGGCGGTCACCGTCACACGCAGCAAGCCGACCAGCGACCGCGACTATACGAACTATTCGGATCAGAGCGACTTCCTGGTTACCGCCAAGACATGGGACCTGACGCACACCGTTAATACGGGCGTCGAATTTTCGTACGAGGTGTTCGAACAGACGAACTTCAATATCAACAACAATCCGAACGCGAACTTCCTCTTCCCGAACACCTATCAGGCAACGCCGCAAAAGGGTGCCGTCAGCAGTCTGTCCCGCACGACCGCCAACTCCCAAGCCGCCTATATACAGGACAAGGTTGGCGTGACGGATTGGCTGGACCTGCTAGGCGGCTTCCGCCTCGACCGCTTCTCGGCGACGTTGAGCCCGATGCCGAACGGCACAGCCGTCAACGCGGTCAACCGCATCCCCAGCGGTCGCGCTGCGGCGATCGTCAAGCCAACGGAAGAACAGAGCTACTATTTCAACTGGGGTACGTCCGCCAACCCATCGGCAGAAACCTTCGCGCTGGCCAACAACACGGCCGCCGTTGCACCGGAAACCAGCGAGATCTACGAAGTCGGCGCGAAATACGACTTGTTCGAAAAGCGCCTGGGTTTTCAATTCGCGGCCTACAAACTGACCAAGAACAACACCCGCATTCCTGACCCGACCGGCTCATTCATCGTCCTGGATGGACGTCAATGGGTGCAGGGCGGCGAGGCCAGCGTGGTCGGCAAGATCACCGACAAGTGGCAAACAATGTCAGGACTGTCGGTGATGACGTCCGACAACTCGTCGAGCACGCCCGCGAATAACGGCAAAGAGTTGCCCAACACGCCGAACCTGACCTGGAACATCTGGACGACCTACGACGTCCTGCCGAAGCTGCAGGTCGGCGGCGGCCTTTTCTATGTCGGCGAGTACTACGCCGACCCGGCCAACCAGAACCAGATCCCGGCCTATTACCGCATCGACCTGATGTCGTCTTACAAAATCGACGACCGGTTCGGCTTGCAAGTGAACATCCAGAACTTGCTCGACAAGCGATACTACGAAGGCAGCGGCGGCAACGTGCTGCCGGGTGCCGGCCGTACTGCGATCTTGACGGGAAGTTACAAGTTCTAACCAGCGACCTGGTCCGGCGTTCCACGCGGGAACGCCGGACCATCGCCGCAACACCAGGAGAGAAAACCCGCGTGCTCGTTCATGTTCCCAACGTCCTGACACCCGACGAGGTGGCGAAGTGCCGCGCACTTATGGATCGCGCGGCCTGGGACGACGGCAAGCTCACCGCTGGCGATCAATCCGCGGTGGTCAAGGACAACCAGCAGGTTCGCTACGGGACGCCCGAGCAGAAGGAGTTGGTGGAGTTGGTGCTGATGGCGCTGGGGCGCAATCCCCTGTTCATTACCGCATCACTGCCGCTCAAGATCTTCCCGCCGATGTTCAGCCGGTATCATCCTGGTCAGTCCTTCGGCACCCATGTCGACAACGCGATCCGCAACGTTCCCAACACGCCGCACCGCGTCCGTACCGATGTATCGGCGACCCTGTTCCGAGCCGCGCCGGAGGAATATGACGGCGGCGAACTGGTGATCGAGGATGTCTATGCGGCCCAGAGGGTCAAGCTGCCCACGGGCCACCTGATCCTTTATCCGACCTCCAGCGTCCATCATGTGCGCGCCGTGACGCGCGGCACGCGCCTGGCCGCCGTGTTCTGGGTCCAAAGCATGGTCCGGGACGACGGCCAGCGGACCCTTCTGTTCGATCTCGACACCACGATCCGGAATCTCCGCGCGTCGAGCGCCGACCAGAATCCGGCGATCGTTCAATTGACCGCCATCTATCACAACCTGCTCCGCCGCTGGGCGGACGCCTAAAGACCCGGAAGACAATGAATCGCGTACGACGGAGGACCACCATGTTGAAGCGCCATATCACGATCTGGACGGCTGGCTCGCTTACCGTGCTGGCGTCAACGTCCTTTGCCCAGGAGGCCTCGCCGCCGCAGGGCCATGGCGGTCATCATGGCGCAGCGCCAGGCGCCATAGCGCTCGATCCTGCCAACACCGCGCCCGGCATCCTCCCGCACGATCTTTCGGCCTGGGGCATGTTCACCTCGGCCGACATCATCGTGCAGACCGTGATGGTGGGGCTGTTCGTGGCCTCGCTCCTGACCTGGACCGTCTGGCTGTCGAAGAACCTGGAGCTGATGAAGGCACGCAAGCGTGCGCGGGCAGCGCTCGCCGAGGTTAGCCAGTCGCGCACCCTGGCCGAGGCCGCGCAGCGCGTGGCCGATCACGATGGTCCGACCGCCACTCTCATCGTCGCCGCCCAGACCGAACTGGCCGAATCCATGGAAGATCCGCCGGAAAGCGTGAAGGAACGCGCGGCGTGGCATCTGGAGCGCATCGAGGCCGCCGCCGGCCGCCGGATTGCGAAGGGCACCGGCCTTCTGGCCACGATCGGCGCGACGGCGCCCTTCGTCGGCCTGTTCGGCACGGTGTGGGGCATCATGAACAGCTTCATCGGCATCGCGAAATCTCAGACGACGAACCTTGCCGTGGTGGCGCCGGGCATCGCCGAAGCGCTTCTGGCCACCGCACTCGGGCTCGTCGCCGCGATTCCCGCGGTCGTGATCTACAACCATTTTTCGCGCGCGATCTCGGGATATCGCCATCAGATGGGCGATGCCTCGGCCGTCGTCCTGCGCCTGTTGTCGCGCGATCTCGACCGCCGCACCGCTCCACGCGTCGCAAAGGCGGCGGAGTAGCGCCATGGCCGTCCGCCTCGACCACGGCAAGGACGAACTGGAGGAGACCCACGAGATCAACGTGACGCCGTTCATCGACGTCATGCTGGTCCTCCTCATCATCTTCATGATCGCCGCACCGCTAGCGACCGTGGACGTGCCCATAGACCTGCCCACGGCCAGCGCGCAACATCAGCCACGCCCGGACAAGCCGCTGTTCCTCACCCTGAAGTCTGACCTGTCCCTCTATCTCGGCGAACAACAGGTTCCCAACCGGGAGTCCCTGGGTGCGGCGTTGGACGGTGCGACCGCGGGCGACAAGGAAAAGCGCGTCTTCCTGCGCGCCGACAAGACCGTCGAGTATGGCGAACTAATGGAAGTGATGAATTCCATGCGCAACGCCGGCTACCTGAAGGTGGCGTTGGTCGGGCTGGAGAGCGGCCAGTAGCCATGTCGGTCGCAGCGCTTCGCCTTCATCACGACGACCACACCGAGAAGCACCGCTGGGGCGGCAGCTTCGTGGCCATTATCGGCCTGCACGTCGTCGCCGTTCTCATGTTCATTGCCTGGAAGAACCTGGTGCCGCCGCCCGACGCGCCGCCACCCGCGATCATGATCGACATGGCGCCCCTGCCCGCGCCGAAGCCGCTTCCGCCACCGCCGGCACCCAAGATCAAGCCGCCAGAGCCCAAACCGGTGCAGAAGCCCGTTCAGAAGCCGATCATGCT
>CAYZFH010000041.1:4015-16365 GCA_964477375.1 uncultured Rhizobiaceae bacterium
TCAAGCCGCCAGAGCCCAAACCGGTGCAGAAGCCCGTTCAGAAGCCGATCATGCTGAAGGAAGAACTGCCGGTCGCTCCGTCCGAAGCGCAACTGGAGGCGGCGCCGAAACCTGCACCGCCCGTACAATCGGCGCCGGCCACCGCGACACCGGCCCCCTCGCCCGCCGCATCAGCGGCGGGCAAAGCCAGCTATGAAGCGCTGCTGGCCGCGCATCTGGACAAGTATAAGCGCTACCCGCCTGCTGCACGGGCACGCAATCATCAAGGCATGGCCTACATAGACTTCACGATGGATCGTCAGGGCAAGGTCCTCAGCTCTAAACTTAAAACCAGTTCAGGGTTTCAGACTCTCGACGATGAGGCTTTGGCTTTGATCATGCGAGCCCAGCCGCTACCGCCATTCCCGCCAGATTGGCCGGAGAATACGCGGGAATTCACGCTGCCAATCCCGTTCAAAATTCTGTAGGCGAAGACTTCAGACGCGTCTGTCTTACCTGCCGGCGACAAGCACACCCGGCACGACGCGCAGGGCCGCCCCCACGCTCGTCGCGTGACGCTGGTCCATGTTGGTCCTTGTTACCGTGACGGCGCCCGGAAACTCGTCAGCGCCGTCGCGGCCAATCTGCGAGGAGTTGCTGTCGACCACGCCCAGGCCGCGCGACTGCGCGCCATAGGCGACTGCCGGGCTCGTCTGGCTGCGCACGGCACCCATGCCGTCCTCGGCCAAGACGGCCAGTGGTGTGACCGCGACGAAGGCGGCGGCGAAGAAAGAGACAAAACGCTGGGTCATGCGGGGCAATCCAATGAGCGAGACATCCGGCTGGCGCCTCCGGTCCCCGAGACGGGAGGGCTGGCTTTCACGAACAATCATCGGCCAAAGCCGGCGGCACGGCAAAGCCGATCACGGACCCTAAACACTTGCCCCACACCACCCAGGGTGCTAAATGAGAATTACTTGCATTTGCATCCCTTGGCGCCGCACCCGCGCCAAGCTGTTAAGAACGGGGTGGGGGAATTGACGAAAGAAGACGGTCTTGCACGTCTGGGCGATCACGGCGGTGCGGCCAAGCCGCAAGGCCGGACGATGCGCCGCATCACCACCGAAGAACTGCTGCAAGGCGCCAATGAGCTGATTATCGTGCACCGGGGCGAGGAATATCGCCTGCGCGTCACCAGCAACGGCAAGTTGATCCTAAACAAATGAAGTGAGGCCACAGGGCCTGATCACCGCCCGCATCAGCGGGCGGCGAAGGCATTTTGACGGATTCCGCTTTTCGGGGATGGTGCGGTCGAGAAGACTCGAACTTCCACGGGATTGCTCCCACAGCGCCCTCAACGCTGCGCGTCTACCATTCCGCCACGACCGCTTGTCATCCGGAACACGCATTGCGCTTGCGCAATGCGTGCCTGGGAATTAGCAAATCGTATCAGGCATATCAAGGTGAAAGGCCCATTCAGGCCATGATGGAAGAGACGCCTCGAGCGGCGGTGGAGTGGCGGACCAGCACAACGCCCGAGCCCTACGAGGCCGCGGTCGCCGCCATGGAGGCACGCGCCACGGCCATCCGCGAGGGAAACGCGCCGGAACTGGTCTGGCTTTTGGAGCACCCGCCGCTTTACACGGCGGGGACCAGCGCCAAGGACGCCGAACTGCTCGATCCAGGCCCCTTCCCCGTTCACCGTACGGGACGCGGCGGGCGCTACACCTATCACGGCCCGGGCCAGCGGGTGGCCTATGTCCTGCTCGACCTGGCCGCGCGCGGACGCGACGTACGCTGCTTCGTCCACGACCTCGAGGAGTGGCTGATCCGCACGTTGGCGGGCTTCGGCGTGACGGCGGAGCGCCGCCCGGGCCGCGTCGGCCTGTGGGTCGCGCGTGGCGGCGGGCGTGAGGACAAGATCGCCGCGATCGGCGTGCGCGTGCGCCGCTGGGTCACCTATCACGGAATTTCCCTGAACGTCGCACCCGACCTGTCCCATTTCCGCGCCATCGTGCCGTGCGGCATTGCCGAGCCGAACCTGGGCGTGACCTCGCTGGCCGATCTCGGCATCACGGTTTCCATGGCCGACGTGGACGCGGCGCTGACACGCGAATTCGACGGCGTCTTCGGTGCGGGCGGCGCCGGACGCTGCCGCCTGACGGCCTGACACCAAGCCAAAACCCACACGGCCGCGCGGTTGACAGGGACCAAGCCAGGCCTCACTCTGCGCTATCTGCAATTGCGAATTAGTTGCAAATAGATCGTTTGAGCACACTGGAACTGCCCGCTCCGGTTAACGATGACCGGCCCGGCGCGCCCGACCCGGCTGCCCTTTCGGCTTGCTCGGTCGCGGAACTCAACTTCTCCGAACAACTCGTTCTGTGGGCCATGCGGCGCTGGCTGCACGAGCGGGTGGAAGGCGGCGAACAACCCGGCCTGTCGCTCAGCCACTGCATCGAGGAACCGCTGGTGACGGCCTGCGGGCCGGAACAGGGCGAGCGCGCGGCCGTTGGCATCGCCGCCTTCATGACACTTCTCTTCGCATCCTCGCGCCAGGCGCGTCGCCTGCACCGGCTGGAATGCACGGGCGTGAGCGTCGACGAATGCCTGTTCCTCTCGATCATCGCGGCCTTGCAGGCCGGCGACCGGTTCCTGGCGCATGGCCGCCTGGTCTGGCTGATGCCGGCACCCGTTGCCGCTATCGCCGAACGGAACCTGCAGATGGCGGCCGACGCCTTGACCGCGGGCGACCGGCACCTGCCGCAGCGCGCCGCCGGGCACGCCTAAGCCCCTTCCCCGCCGCATCTTCTGGGTTGGCGGATACATCCAAGCCGCCTATAAGCACGCTCACGCATTCAGGTGAGCGATGAAACCATTGATCGACGGTTACCGGCGCTTCCGCGCCGGCGCGTGGCCGAACTACCGCGAGCTATACCAACGGCTGGCTTCTGCCGGCCAGTCGCCCAAAACCATGATCATCGCCTGCGCGGATTCGCGCGTGGACCCGCAGATGATTTTCGATGCGGGTCCGGGCGAGCTGTTCGTCGCCCGCAACGTGGCCAACCTGGTGCCGCCCTTCGAACGCGACGCGGCCTATCACGGTACAAGCGCGGCGGTTGAATTCGCCGTGCGCGTGCTGGAAGTGCGCGACCTGGTGGTTATGGGTCACGGGCTCTGCGGCGGTGTACGCGCCCTGCTTGAGGGCACGCCGCCCGAAGGCTCCGACTTCGTCGCCCACTGGGTCGACATGGCCCAGCCCGCCCGCACACGCGCGATCGCCACCGGCGAGACGGGCGAAGAGCTTCAGCGCGTCTGCGAGCACGAATGCGTGAAGCTGTCGCTGGCCAACCTGCAGACGTTCCCATGGATCACCGAGCGGGTCGCGGCGGGCAAGCTGCGCCTGCACGGTTGCTGGTTCGCGGTGGCCAGCGGGCGCCTGATGCTGCTGGACGAAGCGGGCCAGTTCGCCCCGCCCGGCGAGGGCAGCGACTAGCCCTTCAGCGGCCGCGTCATGTCAGCCGGCCGCACCCATTCGTCGAACTGCGCCTCGGTCAGATAGCCCAGCTTTAGCGCGGCTTCCTTGAGGCTGATGCCCTCACGGTAGGCCGTGAGCGAGATCTTGGCCGCCTTCTCGTAACCAATATGCGGGTTCAGGGCGGTGACCAGCATCAGCGAATTCTCGAGATGATGCTTGATGCCCTTCTCGTTCGGCTCGATACCACGCGCGCAGCGTTCGTCGAACGAGCGGCAGGCCTCAGCCAACAGTTCGATCGACTCCAGCACGTTGTGCAGCATGACCGGCTTGTAGACGTTGAGCTGGAAATTGCCCTGCGAGCCGGCGAAGGCCACGGAGTGGTCGTTGCCGAAAACCTGGACCGCCACCATGGTCATGGCTTCGCACTGGGTCGGGTTGATCTTGCCCGGCATGATCGAGGATCCGGGCTCATTCTCCGGCAAATGCAATTCGCCGAGACCCGCCCGCGGGCCGCTGGCGTGCCAGCGCACATCGTTGGCGATCTTCATCAAGGCACCGGCCAGCACGCGCAACGCGCCGCTGGCCGCGACCATCGCGTCGTGGGCCGAGAGCGCCGCGAACTTATTGGGCGCCGAGATGAAAGGCTTCCCGGTCTCTTTCGCGATGTGCCTAGCTGCGGTCTCGCCAAAGCGCGGATGGGCATTCAGGCCCGTGCCTACCGCCGTTCCGCCGATGGCCAGCGCGCACACGCCGCGCATCGCAACGCGGATGCCTTCCATGGCGTCGTCCAATTGCGCGACCCAGCCCGAAATGGCCTGCCCGAGCGTGAGCGGCGTGGCGTCCTGTAGATGGGTGCGCCCGACCATGACCACGGAGGCAAACGCCTTGGCCTTGCCGTCCAGCGTGTCGCGCAGAGCCTTCACCGCCGGCAACAGCCGGTTATCCAATTCCTCGACCGTCGCGATATGCATGACGGTCGGGAAAGTGTCGTTGGATGACTGGCTGTGATTGACGTCGTCGTTGGGGTGAATCGGCTTCTTGGAACCGACCACGCCGCCCGCCAACTGGATAGCGCGATTCGCGATCACTTCGTTGGCGTTCATGTTGGTCTGGGTGCCGGAGCCGGTCTGGAACACGACCAGCGGAAACTCGCCGTCCCACTTGCCGTCGATCACTTCCTGCGCGGCGCGGGTGATCAGATCGACCTTCTCCTTCGGCAACTGGCCCAACTCGCCGTTCGCCGAAGCCGCGCATTTCTTGAGGATGCCGAGCGCCCGGATGACCGGCCGGCCCCAGCGGAAGCGCGGGATGCCGATGGGGAAATTCTCGTGCGAGCGTTCGGTCTGGGCGCCCCACAGATGATCCGCCGGCACCTCGACGTCGCCGAGCGCGTCTTCCTCGACGCGGAAGCCGTCCTTCTGGGCCATGACGTTCCTCTTCAGACCAGGTCCGGATACTTCGGCGTGTAGAGCTTGCTGCGAATGAAGGCTTCCAGGTCCTTGGGCTTCTCGACCCGCGCCAGCTTGCGGGCGAAGATCGTTTCCGCCACGCGCACTGCCGCCTTCACCTCGGTCTCGAAAATGTCCGACTGCGGCGGATAGAGGGAACCGGCGTCCAGCTCCGCCTGGGTGACATTCTCGGCCACGCCGCGCGCGGCGGCGATGAACATCTCATCGATGACGCGCGTGGCCTCGGTCGCGAGCACCGCGAGGCTGACGGCCGGAAAGACATAGACGTTATTGCCCTGCCCCGGCACCAGCAGCTTGCCGTTGAAGCGCACAGGGTCGAACGGCACGCCCGAGGCGAACAGCGCCCGCCCCTCCGACCATTTATAGGCTTCCTCGGCCGAGCACTCGGCATGGTCGGTCGGATTGGACAAGGCGAAGATCACGGGATGCTTGTTGAGGCGCGCCATGGCCTCGATGACCTTCTGGTTGAACGCTTTGGCCTTGGTGCTGACGCCGATCAGGATCGAAGGCTTCAGCGCCTCGATGGCGGCGACCAGATCCGTCTGGGCGGCCTGATCGTGGGCATAGGGCTTCTGGAAATCCAGCAGGTCCGTGCGCTTGGATTGGATCAGCCCATGGATGTCGAACAGGGAGATGCGCCCGCGCGCCTCCTTCTCGGACAACCCGTCCTGCATCATGGCGGTAACGATCAGGTCAGCGATGCCCACGCCCGCCGAGCCAGCGCCGAGGAACAGCACCCGGTGATCGGCCAGCTTGTTCTTGGTCACGCGCAGGGCGCCCATCAGGCCGGTCAGCGCCGCGCCCGCCGTGCCCTGAATGTCGTCGTTGTAGCAAAGCACCTTGTCGCGATAGCGCGCGAGCAGACGCACGGCATCCACGCCCGCCCAATCCTCGAAATGGATGCAGCATTTCGGGAAGATTTCCTGCACGGCCTCCACGAACTCCTCGACAAACTCGTCGACCTCGGCCGTGGGTGCACGATGACGGCGAAGGCCCATATAGAGCGGGTCGGCCAGGAGCGTTTCATTATCGGTGCCGAAATCGAGCGCCATGGGCATGAGCGTGCTCGGCGGAATGCCGGCGCAGGCCGTGTAGAGCTGCAGCTTGCCGATGGCGATACCCATGCCGTTGGCGCCGAGATCGCCAAGACCCAGGATGCGTCCCCCGGAGGTGACGCAGATGAAGCGCACATCCTTCTCCGGCCAGTTGCGCAGCGTCTCCTTCACCTTGCCCTTGCGGTCGATGGACAGGTACATGCCGCGCGCACGGCGGAACAGATGGTCGAATTTGAGGCAGGCCTCACCTACCGTTGGCGTATAGACGATGGGCATGAAGCGCGCCGGGTCCGACATCAGGACGCGGTAGAACAGCGTCTCGTTCCGGTCGAGCAAACTCAGCAGATAGACGTAGCGCTCGATGTCGAGGGTCTTGGTGCCCAGATGCTGCAGGATGCGCTGAAGCTGCAGATCCTCGCTTTCCGGCGTCGGCGGCAGGAGCCCGATTAGGCCAAGCGCTTCCCGCTCCTTCTGGGTGAAGGCCGACCCCTTGTTGAGCCTGGTGTCAGCGAGAAGTTCGGCCCCGCGTTTGGTGGTCTTGGCTGCGGCCATGCGCGCTCTCCCATTGGTTGGCGCCGCTACTGTGACCCGGCCCTGTTACGGAGGCAATCTCGACCCGCCGCGCTCAGTGGTAGCCGATATCGGCCCGGGCCTTGCCCCGGAAGACCCAATAAGACCAGCCCGTGTACATCAGGATGATCGGCAGCAGGAACAGCGTGCCGAGAAGCATGAACTCCTGGGTCGCCGGCGTGGAGGATGCCTCCCAGAGCGTGAACTGGTACGGCACGATCATCGGGAACATGCTGATGGCGAGGCCCAGATACGACAGCAGGAACAGGCCGACAGCCGCGACGAACGGAGCGACCTCGGAGCGGCCGCTGAGCGCGCGCCATTCCCAGAACGCCAGAGCCGCGGTCGCAACGGGTACCGGCGCCAAGAACGCGATGTTGGGCCAGGTGAACCAGCGCCGCGCGATCTCGTCCTGCATGAAGGGCGTCCACAGGCTGACGATGCCGATCGCGACCAGCACGCCTAGGAAACACCGCTTGCCCTGGCGGCGCGCCCAGTCCTGCAACTCGCCCTCGGTCTTGATGATCAGCCAGCCCGCGCCCAAGAGACCGTAGCCGAAGACCAAAGCCACGCCGGTCAAAACGGAGAACGGCGTCAGGAAGTCGAGCGAAGTGCCGCTGAAATGCCGGCCGCTGGTCTCGAAGCCCTGGATGAAGCTGCCCAGCACCAACCCTTGCGCGAAGGTGGCCACGGTGGAGCCATAGCAGAAACCATAATCCCAGAAGGTCAGATGCTCGGCATCCCGATAGCGGAACTCGAACGAGACGCCGCGGAAGACCAGCGCCAACAGCATGATGAGAAGCGGGAAATACAGCGCGGGCAGGATGATGGCGAAGGCCAGCGGGAAGGCCGCCAGCAACGCGATGCCGCCCAGCACCAGCCAGGTTTCGTTGCCGTCCCAGATGGGCGCGATCGAATTCATCACCAGGTTGCGCGCCTCGCGCCCTGGCGCAAAGCGGAACAGGATGCCGACGCCCAGGTCGAAGCCATCGAGCAGGACATAGAAGAAGACGCCGAGGCCGAGGATTCCGGCCCACAGCCAGACCAGATCGATCAGGGGTTCGCTCATGACTCCCCTCCTTCCCGCCGCGCGGGCGACAGCGCGGCCACGGGCGCCTTGGAACGGCCGCCTTCGACCGGCGGAGTATGCAAATCCCCCGGCCCCTTCTTCACCAACCGCCACATGAGCATGACGCCAACCGGATAGACCAGGAGATAGACCGCCATATAGGCGATCAACGACACCAACACCTCATGCCCCTGCAGCGAAGGCGACACGGAATCGGCGGTGCGCAAAAGCCCATAGACTGTCCAGGGCTGGCGTCCGACCTCGGTCGTCACCCATCCAGCCAGCACGGCGATAAAACCCGCGGGCCAGGCGTATTCGCACAGGCGCAGGAACCAAGGCGTCTGATAGAGGCGTTTACGGACGCGCAAATACCAGCTCAGCACCACTATGCCGAGCATGAGCAGCCCCATGCCGACCATGACGCGGAACGAGAAGAAGACGATGGCCACCGGCGGCCGTTGATCGGCCGGGAAGTCCTTGAGCCCCTGCACCGTGCCGTCGAGGCTGTGGGTCAGGATCAGGCTGCCCAGCAACGGCACTTCGATCACGGCCTTGTTCGTCTCGCCGGCTTGGTCCGGCAGCGCGAACAGGATGAGCGGAATACCAGAAGCGGTCTCCCAATGGGCTTCGATGGCGGCCAGCTTGGCCGGTTGGTGCTCCCGCGTGTTCAGCCCGTGCTGATCGCCGATCACCATCTGCAGCGGCACCAGGACGGTCAGCAGCTTGAACGTCATGGAGAGCATCTTGCGCCCCTCCTCGACGTAACGTCCCTGACGCATCAGGTAGGCCGCCACCGCCAGCACGACGAAGCCGGTGGTGACGAAGCAAGCCACCACCATGTGCGCGAAGCGATACGGGAAGGATGGATTGAAGATGATCTCGATCCAGCTTGTCGGATAGAAGATCCCATCGATCAACGTGTGGCCCTGCGGCGTCTGCATCCAACTGTTGGCGGCCAGGATCCAGAACGCCGAAATCAACGTGCCGATCGCAACCATCAATGCCGCAATGAAATGGGCCCAGGGCGGCACCAGCTTGCGTCCGAACAGCAAGACGCCGAGGAAACCGGCTTCGAGGAAGAACGCCGTCAGCCCCTCATACGCCATGAGCGGCGCGATGACATTGGCGGTGATATCCGAGAAGCGGCTCCAGTTGGTGCCGAACTGGAACGGCATGACGATGCCGGTGACCACGCCCATCCCGAACGAGACGGCGAAGATCTTGACCCAGAAATTCGAGATACGGAGATAAAGGGGATTGCGGGTCGTGAGGTGCAACCCTTCCAGCACGGCGATATAGCTGGCCACGCCAATGGTGAAAGCCGGCATGAGGATATGCCAGGCGACGACCCAGGCGAATTGCAATCGCGACAGGATCAGAGCGTCGAGATCCATCCCCTACTCTCCTCGAAACGCTCCCCCGAAACAGGCCGGATTTTAACGAAAATCCCGGCGAACGAAAACCGGGGGATTGTGCCTAAGAACGCCGATCCCGCTCGGCCTTCTCCACATCGGCCCGGCCATCGCGGGTCAAGTCAGCCTTCAGGAAATGCGCCGTTTCTGGGATCGCCATGCGGAAATCCGACTCATGTTGCACTTGCGCGCACAACGAGGGGGCGCGGCAATCCAACAAGTGGCCGGCGATCTTCCGGTCCCTGGACAGGAAATGCAGATGGTATCCGGGCACGTTGACCGTGTTTGCATACTGCGGCGTCCAAAAGCCGACCAGGGAGCCTTCCACGTTCCGGTATTCGAATTCGGCCTGATGGGCGGTCGCATCGACCAGCTTCGTATCCGGTGCGGCTTTGCAGGCGATTCGGATTTTCACGACATCGAACAGACCGTCGATGCGAACCGCGAAAAACAGGTTCGCGCTGTCCCGCATTTCATCCAGCCTTGTCTCCAAGGCGCCGAACGATAGGCACGGCGCGATGACGGATGTGCGTTCGGCCTGGAAATGGGTGACCACCGCGAAGGGCACCAGCGCGTCGTCGGGCGCTTCCACCACCGTGCCATCGGGCCGCGCCTGAAAGACATGACCGTCGAGCGCGACCATCTCGCCGTTCAGATCGGCGAAGGTGCCCAGACCGAAATCGCCATGCTCCTTCAGCGTCGCAACCGAGACCACGCCGTCATAGATGCCTTCCACCAAGGCGCCCGTGGTGGAAACCTGGAACAGCGTGCCGTGATCGACCTGCAGTGCATCGGCCAGCGCGCGCGAAACGACATGCGCGACTGGCTCGCCCTCCCCCACGCGGCGCTGCAGCGCGTCCCACAGGGACTGGGAGATGTCGCAAGTCAGCTTGGGCACGCCGCTCTCCGCGCTAGTGGATGACGCCGGGATGGAGGCTGCCCATCAGCCCAGGGTTGTCGCGGTAATCGACCGGCACGTCGATCAGGACCGGCCCCGGTGTTTCCATCGCCTTGCGCAAGGTCGGCGCCAGCTCGTCCGGATGATTGATGCGATAGCCCGCCGCTCCAAATGCCTCGGCGTATTTGACCACGTCGATGGGGCCGAACGCGGTTCCCGTGACGCGGCCGTATTTCGCCATTTCCTGAAACGCGACCATGTTGTAGCCGCCGTCGCTCCAGATCATATGAACCAGATTGCTTTTCAGCCGCACCGCCGTCTCCAACTCGACACCGGAGAACAGGAAACCGCCGTCGCCGGAGACTGAAAGGACCTTACCGCCCGGCCGCGCCAAGGACGCGGCAATGGCCCATGGCAAGGCCACTCCCAACGTCTGCTGGCCGTTCGAGATGAGAAGCTGCCCGGGACGGAAGCTATAGAAATAACGCGCGATCCAGATGTGGAATGCGCCCATATCCAACGCGACGGTCATGTCCTCGGTCACGAAGTTTTGGATTTCATGAACGATGCGCAGCGGATGGACCGGCATGCCGGAAAGACCCACGCCCCTCGCACGAACCTCTTCCAGTTCGCCCCGCACATGACCGAGCAACGGGATGTCCGCGGCGCGGCCGCCCGGGCTCAGCCGCTCGGCCAGCGTCGCGACGTTTGCCGCGATATCGCCGGTCAATTCGATCGCCGGCCGGTAGCATGCATCGTAGTCCGCCGGCGCCGCGTCGATATGGATGATCGTACGGTCGGTATCGCGATTCCACAGAGATGGATCGTATTCGATCGGGTCGAAGCCAACCGCGATCACCACATCCGCCGCATCAAGAAGCTTGTCGCCGGGTTGGTTATGGAACAGCCCCACGCGCCCGCCGAAGCAATCCAAGTGGTTTCGCGGCACGACGCCCGCACCCTGGTACGTGCAGACCGTCGCCAAGGCATGGCGGTCGAGCAGCGCACGCACCGAAGCCGCGTTCGCCGGCCGGCTGGCCAGCATCCCCAACAGCAGAACGGGCAGTTTGGCCGCACCGATGGCTTTGGCCGCCTCCGTGATCGTCGCGGCGTCTCCCACCCCGCCCTTGGGCGGCGACGCGGGCGTCAGCACGCGGTCCGGCGCCGGCGCCACCATCACGTTCTGCGGCAGGCTGATGAAAGAAGCGCCCGGTCGGCCACCCTCGGCGGCCCGGAAGGCATTGGCGATCACCTCACCGATGGCATCCCCCGAGGTGATCTCCACGCTGTACTTGCTGACCGCGCGCATGAGGGCTGCGTTGTCCAGGCTCTGGTGGACTTGCTTCAGCCGGTCGGCCAGCGGCACGGCGCCGCCCAACGCCACCATGGGCATGCCCTCGGAGGTGGCGGTGACCAAGCCCGTGGCAAGGTTGGTGACCCCCGGGCCGCTGGTGACCAGACAGACGCCGGCCTTGCCGGTCAGGCGGCCCAGGCCGGCCGCGATGAAGGCCGCGTTCTGCTCGTGCCGGCACACGACCAGCTCGATCTTCGAGCCGTTCAGCGCTTCATAAACACGGTCGATCTTGGCACCAGGAATGCCGAAGATATGGGTCACGCCCTGGGCTTCGAGATTGCGGACCAGGACTTCGGCGCCGGAACGGTCTGTCACGGTATCCTCATGCAACGGGGATAGAGAGCGTAGTCTAGCCGAACGGCGCTACCCATTCCGAGGAGAGCATGATGAAGATTCTTTATAAAACATCGGCCAAGTCGACAGGCGGCCGCGAAGGCCGGTCGGTTTCCGCCGACGGGATCCTGGACGTGAAGCTAGCGCCTCCCAAGGAATTGGGCGGGCCGGGCGGAGCGACCAATCCGGAACAGCTCTTCGCCGCGGGCTACTCGGCCTGCTTCCTGAGCGCCATGAAGTTCGTCGCGGGCAAGGAGAAGCTGCGCTTCCCGCCCGACACCACCGTGACGGCGGAAGTCGGCCTGGGCGAGATCACGGGTGGTTTCGCGCTCGATGTCGAGCTGCGCATCTCGCTGCCCGGCATGGCACGCCCGGATGCCGAAGCGCTGGCCAACAAGGCCCACCATGTGTGCCCCTATTCCAACGGCACGCGCGGCAATGTGGACGTCCGGCTCGTAATCGTCTGACGCATTACGGCTTGGCGGCCGGATCGCCTGATACCTTCTCCGCAACGGTGTCGTTGGACGCCGGACCGCAACGGTCCGCGTCCGGCGCATACCCCGCCTTCCGGTACACGCTGCCGGCGGCGTAGAGCACGTCGTCCCAACCGTCGGTGTAATAGACGCGCACGCGCGCGCCTTCCCATCGCCAGATACCGCGTTCGCCGCCGTCAAAGTCGGTGGTCGCGGTCTGGTCCGGTTTGAGCCAGGCGTGGAACGAAGAGCCGTCGGTG
>CAYZFH010000042.1:0-16331 GCA_964477375.1 uncultured Rhizobiaceae bacterium
GATATACGAACGCCGAGATCGATGCGCTGGCCGCATGCGGCGCCGTGCTCTGCGCGAGTTGACAGGCCCCGGCCCGCGTCCTTTATTGCCCGCGACTTTCAGCAGCAGGAACCCCGATCATGTCGAAGAACTCCCGCACCGGCGGCCGCATCCTCGTTGACGCGCTGCGCAGCCAGAAAGTGGACATGGTCTTCTGCGTCGCGGGCGAGAGCTATCTCGAAGTGCTCGATTCGCTTTACGACGTGCGCGACGAGATCAAGGTCATCACCTGCCGCCACGAATCGGGCGCGTCGCATATGGCCGAGGCCTACGGCAAGCTGACCGGCAAGCCGGGCGTCGTCATGGTCACGCGCGGCCCGGGCGCCTGCCACGCCAGCATCGGCATCCACACGGCGAAGCAGGATTCGACACCCGTCGTCATGTTCGTGGGCCAGATCGACCGCGACCATTTCGAGCGCGAGGCGTTCCAGGAGGTTGATTACCGCCGCATGTTCGGCCCGCTGTCCAAGTGGGTCGCGCAGATCGACCATGCCGAGCGCATTCCCGAATTCGTCAGCCGCGCCTTCAAGACGGCGGCCTCGGGCCGGCCGGGTCCGGTCGTGCTGGCTTTGCCGGAAGACATGCAGAAGGACGAGGTGGCGGTCGAGGACGTGGCGCCCTATGCGGTGATCCAGCCGCATGCGGGCGCGGACGACCTGGCCAAGATGCAGAAGCTCCTGGCCGCGGCGAAGAAGCCGGTGATGATCGTCGGTGGCGGCGTCTGGTCGCTCCAGGGCGGCGCTGACTTGGTGAAGTTCGCGGAAGCCAACGACATCCCCGTGACCTGCTCGTTCCGCCGCCAGGACGTGTTCGACAACACGCACAAGTGTTTCGCGGGCGATTTGTCGACCGCGCCCAATCCGCCGCTGCTCAAGCGCGTGAAGGAAAGCGACCTGCTGCTCGTGGTGGGCTCGCGCCTCGACGAGATCGCGACCCAGCGCTACACGCTGATCGACTTGCCCAAGCCCAAGCAGGTGATGATCCATGTCCATCCGGATTCGGATGTGCTGGGCAGCGTCTATCAGCCGACGCTCGCGATCCAGTCGGGCCTGAACGAGTTCGCCGCCGCCGTCGCCGCGATGAAACCCGTCGCCTCGGCGGCGTGGAAGGGCTGGCGTGAAGAGGCGCGCAAGGATTACGAGGCGCAGTTGGCGCCCGCGTCCTACAGCGGCGATCTCGATCTCGGCGCCTGCATGCTGTGGCTGCGCGACAAGCTGCCCAAGGACGCCATCATCACGCTCGATGCCGGCAACTTCTCGGGCTGGCCCATGCGCTTCCTGCAGTGGAAGCAGCCGCGCACCCAGCTCGGTCCGCAATGCGGCGCCATGGGCCACGGCGCGCCCGCGGCCATCGCGGCCAAGCTCGTCCACCCCGAACGCGTCGTGGTCGGCTTCTCCGGCGACGGCGGCTTCATGATGAACGGGCAGGAACTGGCGACCGCCGTGAAGCACGGCGCGAACGCCATCTTCCTGGTCTTCAACAACGGCATGTACGGCACCATCCGCATGCACCAGGAGCGCGACCATCCGGGCCGCGAGGTGGCGACCGCGTTGACCAACCCGGATTTCGTCGCGCTGGCCAAGGCCTATGGCGCCCATGGCGAGGCCGTCTCGCGCACGGCGGAGTTCGGGCCGGCGTTCGAGCGCGCCTTGGCGGCGGGCAAGCCGGCGCTGATCGAGCTGCGTATGGATCCGGACGTCATCACCACGCGCACGACGCTGACCAAGATGCGCGAGGCGGCGCTGGCCAAGCAGAAGTAGGTCACCAGACCAGCTTCAGGCCCTTCAGCGTCCGGACGTTGTGGTTGTCGTTGTATTCGATCGGCTCCGGGCCGAGTTTTAGCACCGGCAGGCGCTTGCGCAGCGCGCCCAGTGCGATCTCCGTTTCCATCTTCGCGAGCGCGCCGCCCAGGCAGAAATGAAAGCCGTGACCGAGCGCCAGGTTGCGCCCATGCGGCCGCGCGATGTCCAGCGTCTCGGGGTCGGGGAAATGGGCGGGGTCGCGGTTGGCCGCGGCCAGCATCAGGAACAGCGCGTCGCCTTTCTTGATCGCCTTGCCGCCCAGCGTGAGGTCCTCCAGCGCCCGCCGCCGGATGAACTGGTTGGGGCTGAGGTAGCGCAACAGCTCCTCGACCACGCCGTCCATGGGCGCGGGCTCCTCGCCCAGGCGCTTCCATTGCTCGGGGTGGCGCGCGAAGGCCAGCACCGCGCTGCCCAAGAGTCCGGTCATGTTCTCGTGCCCGCCGATGATCAGGAGGATGATGGTGGCGAACAGCTCGTCCGTGCTGAGGCGGTCGCCACCGTCGGCCACGTGCACCAGGTCCGAAATCAGCCCGACGGATGAGTTTTTGCGCGCGGCTTCGATCAGACCTCCGACATAGTCGCGCAAAGCGGCGGCGCTTTCGCTCGCCGCGCGCCATTCCGTCCGTGAAAGTGCATCCGGCGCGCGCCCAAATGGCACCAGGAAGCCGTCGCACCACCGTTTGATTTGCACCCGATCCTCCGTCGGGATGCCGAGAAGCGTCAGAATCACGACGATGGGGAACGGGAAGGCGAAGTCCCAGACGGCATCGATGCCGCCCGCAGCGCGCTTGGCGTCGAGCAACTCTTCGGCCACCGCGACGATCCTGGGCCGCAGCGCTTCGACCGCCCGCGCGTTGAAGGCCTTAGCGGCTAGGCTGCGCAGCCGTGTGTGATTCGGCGGGTCGGTGAAGACCATGCTGTTGGCGACGAAGGTGAACAGCGTCTGGATATCGCGCCTCGTCTCGGCATCGCCGGACGGACCCATGACGTCGGTCACGGTCGAAGAAAAGCGCGGGTCGCGCAGCGCCGTGTCGACCTCGTCGTAGCGGGTCAGGATCCAGACGCCGAACGGCGCATGCCAATGGACGGGATCTTCCGCGCGCAGCCGTGCATAGACGGGATAGGGATCGGCCAGCATCGTGGAGTCGAACAGCGTGATGTCCAACGTGCCGTTCGCCATTTCCCCCTCCCTTGCGCGGAGAAAGGGTGCCGACGCGCCCGCCCCGAAGCAAGACCGGCCGGACTCAACGTCCGGCCGGTCTATTCGTTAGAGCGGAGCAGTCAGATTACGACGTGCGGCCCGACTCCACGTCCTTCACCTTCTGCTCCAGCGTGGCGAGCAGCTTGTCGACGCCGTCGCGGCGCGCGACCGCGCTGTACTCGGAGCGGCGCACGGCCAGCTCGCTGATGCGGCTCAGGTAGACGTCGGCGACCTTCCACGTCCCGTCGCTGGAACGGAGCAGATAGTCGATGGCCACCTTGTCCCTGCCGGGGTCGGTCAACACCGTGCGGACATAGATCGCGTCCTGCGGCGTGGCCTGCACCGCCTCGACCTTCCAGGTCTGGCCGGAATAGCCCTTGAAGCGCGCGGCGTAGGTCGAGACCGTCATGCGGCGGAAGAGTTGCACCAGCTCGTCGCGCTGGGCCGGCGTCATGGTCTCCCATGCCGCGCCGACGCTCGTCTGCGCCATGTATTTAAGGTCGAACGTCTGGTCCACGGCGGGCGTCAGCTTGGCGCGACGGCCGTCGAGACCCAGCGAGTCCGCGTTCTGCATGACGTTCAGAAGCTGGCCCTGGAATTTTTCCACGACCTGCTTGGCGACTGCCTGTTGATCGGGCGCAGCCGCGATCTGTTGGGCCGAAGCCAAGGCGGGAGACAGGGCCAACAGGCCCGCGAACAAACCGATGCGAAGAAGCCGATTCACAGCACAACCCTCCTGTGTCAGGTTTCCCTCCCCGGAACATCTCACCCTAGATATGGGGAGAAAATCCGACGCGGCAACCCGTAAGCGTGTTTTTCCTAGATATTACAGAATGTTAACGGGTAGCCCTAAAACGCTGGCCGCCCTTTCAAGGAACAGAATGGCCGGTCGGAGCCTTCGGTGTCTGTGACGGTACGCACACCCTGTTCCATACCCAGCGCGGAAATTTACTTATGACCACATTGATCACAGGCGCCTCGGGCTTCGTCGGCTCGGCCGTCCTTCGCCGCCTCCTGGCCGAAGGCCATAAGATGCGCGTGCTGGTGCGGGCGGGCAGCGACCGTCGCAATCTCGAGGGGCTGGATGTCGAACTGGCGGTCGGCGATTTGAGCCGTCCCGAGACGCTGCGCGACGCGGTCGCCGGCACCAAAGCCATCTTCCATGTCGCGGCAGACTATCGCCTTTGGGTGCCGCGTCCGGAGGAAATCTATCGCGCGAACGTGCACGGCACCGGCGCCTTGCTGCGTGCCGCGGCCAAGGCCGGAGTGGAGCGGGTGGTCTACACCTCAAGCGTTGCCACGTTGGGCCTGTTTCCGGACGGCACGCCGGCGGACGAACTCACGCCCTCGGCGCTCGGAAACATGATCGGGCACTACAAACGCTCGAAATTCCTGGCCGAGGAAGAGGCGCGCAAAGTTGCCGTAGAAACCGGCCTGCCGATCGTGATCGTCAATCCTTCCACGCCCATCGGCCCGCGCGACGTGAAGCCGACGCCCACTGGCCGCATGGTGGCCCAGGCCGCCGCCGGGAAGATTCCCGCTTTTCTCGATACCGGCCTCAACGTCGTCCATGTCGACGACGTGGCGGAGGGGCATCTTCTGGCCTTCGCGCGCGGCAAGCCGGGTGAGCGCTATATCCTGGGCGGTGAGAATATGAGCCTGAGCCAGATCCTGGCCGAGATCGCGGGGCTGGTCGGCCGCCGCGCGCCGCGCATCCGCCTGCGCCACGGCATGGTGATGCCGGTGGCCTATATCGCCGAAGGCTGGGCGCGGGTGGCGCGCCGGGGCGAGCCCATGGTGACCCGGGACGGCGTCCGCATGGCCCGTAAGTGGATGTACTTCTCCTCGGCCAAGGCCGAGCGGGAGCTGGGATATACCCACCGTCCCGCCATCGAGGCCCTGCGCGACGCGGTGGCCTGGTTCAAAGCCCACGGTTATTGCCCTTAGGTGCGTGGCTTTTCCGCAGCGGTACGGAAATCCCTTGCCTGCCTTGGGGTTTTGCCAGTATTGACTGTGGCCGATTGGCCGCACCCTGGTGCCTGATCGTTGATTTTCGACTCGATACAATCCATTCTCACCGCGGATCGGAAGACCCGCGGGAAAAGGGTCTTTTTTTTGCCGCGTCTAGCGCGGGACCCAACTGATTGAGGATTAGATGCGCGTAGTGTTGGCCCAGCCGAGAGGTTTCTGCGCCGGGGTGGAGCGTGCGATCGAGATCGTCGAGCGCGCGCTGAAGCTCTACGGCCCTCCCGTCTATGTCCGGCACGAGATCGTCCACAACAAGCGCGTCGTCGAAGATCTGAAGGCCAAGGGTGCTGTCTTCGTCGAAGAGCTGGACGAGATTCCCGACGGCGCTATCTCCGTCTTCAGCGCGCATGGCGTATCGCAGAAGGTCGAAGACAACGCGGCCTCGCGCAGCCTGCCGGTGCTCGACGCGACCTGCCCGCTGGTCGCCAAAGTTCATAAGGAAGGCCAGCGCTATTCGGCCAAGGGCTTCGACATTGTCTTGATCGGCCACCATGGCCATCCGGAGGTCGAGGGCACGATGGGTCGCATTCCGGGCAACGTCTATCTGGTGTCTTCGCCCGAAGACGCCGCGACCCTCGAGGTGAACGATCCCGAGCGTCTGGCCTATGTGACGCAGACGACGCTGTCGGTCGACGACACGCGCGAGGTGATCGAAGCGCTCAAGGTGCGCTTCCCCAAGATCGTCGGCCCGGACGTGAAGGACATCTGCTATGCGACGCAGAACCGCCAGGCGGCGGTGCGCGAACTGGCCAAGGAAGTGAACGTCATCCTGGTGGTCGGCGCGAAGAACAGTTCGAACTCGAACCGTCTGCGCGAGATCGGCGAGGAGATGGGCGTGCCCAGCTACCTGATCGACGACGCGCGCGCGCTCAACCCGAAATGGCTGACGGATGCCAAGTCCATCGGCGTGACTGCTGGCGCTTCGGCGCCCGAGGAACTGGTGCAGGAACTGATCGCGCGGTTGCGCGACTTCGGCGACCTGGAGCTGGAGCTTCTCGACGGCATCAAAGAGAACGTCTACTTCAAGCTGCCCGAGCAGCTCCGTGAAGTCGCGGCTTCTTAATCCCCGACATCGATTGACCCTTTTCCACCAAGAACGGTGACAACGTGGCTATTCCTCTGATCCAGCAGGCGCGCGTCGGCGCCTATGTGCTCAAGCACCGCATCAAGGGTACGAAGCGCTATCCGCTCGTGCTGATGCTGGAGCCGCTGTTCCGTTGCAACCTGGCTTGCGCCGGCTGCGGCAAGATCGACTATCCGGACGACATCCTGAACCAGCGCCTGTCCGTCGCGGACTGCCTGGCCGCGGTCGACGAGTGCGGCGCGCCGGTCGTTGCCATTCCCGGCGGCGAGCCGCTCCTGCACAAGGAGATGGACCAGATCGTCGCGGGCATCGTGGCGCGCAAGAAGTTCGTCATCATGTGCACGAACGCGCTTCTGCTCGAGAAGAAGCTGCATCTGTTCACGCCCAGCCCCTATCTGACCTTCTCCATCCACCTGGACGGGTTGAAGGAAGAGCATGACAAGTCCGTCTGCCAGCATGGCGTGTTCGATCGTGCCGTCTCGGCCGTGAAAAAGGCGCGCGAGATGGGCTTCCGCGTCATCCTAAACTGCACGCTGTTCGACAACGCCAATCCGGAGCGCGTCGCCCAGTTCATGGATTTCGCCATGAACGAGATGAAGGTCGAACACGTCACCATGTCGCCGGGTTACGCGTATGAGCGCGCGCCCGACCAGCAGCACTTCCTCTCGCGCAAGAAGACCAAGGTTCTGTTCCGCGAGATTCTGCGCCGCGGCAAGGGCAAGAAGTGGCGTTTCAGCCAGTCCACCAACTTCCTCGACTTCCTGGCCGGCAACCGCGAATACCATTGCACGCCGTGGGGCATGCCCACGCGCAACGTGTTCGGCTGGCAGCGTCCCTGCTATCTGCTCGGCGAAGGCTACGCCAACAGCTTCCGCGAGCTGATGGACGAGACCGAGTGGGACAAATACGGCACGGGCAACTACGAGAAGTGCTCCAACTGCATGGTGCACTGCGGCTACGAGCCGAGTTCCGTCAACGACACGCTCGCGCATCCGCTGAAGGCGCTGAAGACCAGCCTGTTCGGTATCAAGACCGAAGGTGAGATGGCGCCCGAGATCGACCTGTCGAAGGCGCGGCCGGCGGAGTGGGTGCACGACCGCAACGTGGCCAAGTTCCTGACCGACCTGCACGTCAAGCGCCAGGCCGCCAAGTCTCGCGAGAGCACTGCGGCGTAAACCATCCAATACCGTGAGACACGAAAGGCCCGGCAACCCGCCGGGCCTTTTTCGTTTAGACTGGCGCCCGATGCCGCGCGCCGCAAAGCCCGTACCGCTGACCAACGTGCAAGCCCGCCAGATCTGGCTCAGGGCGCAGCGGCTTGATGCGCGCGCGCCGTTCGGTTCGGGCGCGGAGGCGGTTGCGGCCGCGATCCGGCATCTCGGCTACGTCCAGATCGACACCATCAACGTCATCGAGCGCTGCCACCACCACATCCTGTTCTCCCGCATCCCTGCCTATCGCCGCGCCGACCTGCGGCAAGCGCAGACTCACGACAAAAGCGTGTTCGAGTACTGGGCGCATGCCCTCTCTTACCTCCCGACGGAAGCGTTTCGCTTTTTTGTCGCTGACATGAAGGACCATAAGCGCAATCCAGGCCGCTGGTTTGCGTCCGTCGATCCGAAAGATCTGCGCAAGGTGCTGCGATTGGTGAAGCGAAGCGGTGCGTTGACGATCCGCGACATCGACGACGATGTGCTGGAGGACAAAAAGCATCTATGGGCCAGCCGCAAGCCCTCGAAGCGGGCGCTGGAATACGGGTTCTATCTCGGCGCGCTGGCGATCAGCGAGCGCAACAGCATGCTGAAGACCTACGAGCTGACGTCGCGCCACTTCGGCTGGGATAAGCCGCCGAAAGCCGTATCGGCCACCGAGACCGCAGCCTATGTGCTGGACCGCGCGCTGCGCGCGCAAGGCATCGTCAGCCTCGATTCGATCTGCCATCTCGACGCGCCGCGCAAACGTCTTGTACGCAGGTTGATCAACGGGCGGGTGCACCGGGGCGCGCTTGTGCCGGTGAAGCTCGACGGCGCTGGCAAACAGGAGCATTGGGCGCCGCCGGAGGTGATCGCGGACGACGGCCACCCAGCCCTTGCGAGTCTTGTGCATATCCTTTCGCCGTTCGATCCCCTGATCATCCAGCGTAAGCGCACGAAGCTGTTCTTTGGGTATGAGCACAAATTCGAAGCCTATTTGCCGAAGGAAAAGCGGCAGTTCGGCTACTTCGCATTACCGGTGCTGGTCGGTGACCGCATCGTGGCGGCGCTCGATCTCAAAACCGATCGCGCGAACAGGAAACTGTTGATGCAGAAATGGACCTGGACGGGCGAGAGCGCCAGGGGCGGCGCGCGAAAGGAATTGAAGCGCGGGATCGAGGAAGAGCTCGGCCGTTTCGAGCGGTTTCAGCTCGGCGATTAATCGGCGAGGGCCAATTGGCCCTGGCTGGCGGACGCCACGCGGCGGAGCGCATCGAAGCCCGCGCGGCTGTCGGCCGCGAGGCGCAGAAGGTCCGGCAATTCTCGCGGCCTTTTCGTAAGAGCCAGGATCACCGGCAAGACCAGCGTGCGTCCTTCGGCATCCAGGCCGGCCATGGCCGCCCGCGGGATCGCGCGCATGGCAGGATCGGCCACCGCGCGCACCACGAGAAACGGCAGCTTCGCCGCCGAGGCGACCGAGGCCGCGACATGGCTTTCCATGTCGACCGCCACCGCGCCAGTCTCGCGGAACAGCCGCGCCTTGTCTCCCGCCGTCGCGACGACGCTGTCGCTGCCGAGCAGCGCGTTGCAGGACTCCGCACCGACCATGGCCTCTAGACGGCGGCGCCAAGCGGCATCGGTTTCGTGATCGGTGCGGTCAGGTCCGATTACGCGGGCGGGCAGCAAAAGCGTGCCCGGAGCCAGATGCGGGTCCAAGGCTCCTGCCAGGCCAAAGCTGACGATGCCTGTGGCGCCCTGAGCGACCAGGCGCTCGGCGCAGGCGCGGGTGTTCGCGGGCCGTGCGGCGGTGATGGCGACGAGTGGTTGGGCATCCGTGGGTGCGGCGTGACGCAGGATATCGGCCTCGACGACGAGGCCGCACAGGACGCCCAGCTTGCTGGCGGGCGCCGCGCTCACATTCCGTAGGCGACGGTCTTGGCGTTGCCGCGCATCAGGTTGCGGTAGCGCGCCAGGGCCCAAAGTGGGAAATACGCCGAGTAGCCGTGATAGATCAGGTAGAACACGCGCGGGAAGCCGACGGCGTTGTAATACTCTTCCTTCCAGCGTCCGTTCTCGCGCGGCGTCTGCAGGATGTATTCGATGCCGCGGCGCACTGCGGGATGCTCTACTTCGCCCGCTGCCATCAGGCCCAGGATGGCCCACGAGGTTTGCGACGGCGTGGAGGATTTGCACTCCGCGCGGCGCTCTTCCCAATAGGTCGCGCCGTCTTCGCCCCAGCCGCCGTCAGCGCGCTGGCGCGACAGCAGCCACTCGACTGCCTTGCGGATATAGGGCGCCTTCATGTCCTCGCCTGCGGCGTTCAACGCGCACAAGACTGACCAGGTGCCGTAGACGTAGTTCGTGCCCCAGCGGCCGAACCACGAGCCGTCCGGCTGCTGGGTCTTCTTCAGATATTCGATGCCGCGCGCCACGGTCGGGTGCGAGCGGTCATGCCCAAGCTGCGCCATCATGCTGATGCAGCGCGCGCTCACGTCTTCCGTCGGAGGATCGAGCAGCGCGCCATGGTCGGCGAACGGGATGTTGTTGAGCACGTAGTGCGTATTGTCGGCGTCGAAGGCGCCCCAACCGCCGTTCTTGCTCTGCATGCCGATGACCCATTCCTCGGCGCGCGCGATGGATTCGCGGTATTTGGGATCGCCGGCGCGGTCCAGCGCCATGGCAACCACGGCCGTGTCGTCCACGTCGGGATAGTAGTCGTTCCAATACTGGAAGGCCCAGCCGCCGGGGCGCAGGCCAGGGCGCTGCACGGCCCAGTCGCCCTTCACGTCCAGGATCTGACGATCCACCAGCCAATCCATGGCGCTCTTCATGGAGGCGCCGTCGCCGGGCTCGCCGGCTTCCATCATCGCGTGGGCGGCCAGGCCCGTGTCCCAGATGGGCGACAGGCACGGCTGGCAGTAGTCGCGGCTGCCGTTGTTGGTTAGCAGCTTCTTCACCGCCTTCTTGGCGATGACGAGATCCGGGTGGTCCTTGGGATAGCCTAGCACTTCGAAGGCGAAGACGGAGTTCACGACGGCGGGAAAGATGCCGCCCAGCCCGTCGTCGCCGTTCAGCCGCTCGGTCGAGAATTTGACGGCCGCATCGATGGCGCGCTTGCGCGGCCCTTTCGGAAAATGCGGCTCGGCAACCTGCAGGATCTTGTCGACATTCAGGAAGAAGCTGCCCCAGGCATTCTTGTTCGGATTGGTCAGGTAGTGGCGCTCCTGCTCCGGCGGCGTGACGAACAGCTCGCGGATATGGACGCGTTTCGGGTTCTTGGCTTTGGGCTTCATCGCCATGACGATGAGCAGCGGCGCGATCACCGTGCGCGACCAGTAGGACACCTTCGTCATGTGGAAGGGGAACCAGCGCGGCAACAGCATGATCTCGACCGGCATGACCGGCACGGCGCGCCACGGCACCTGCTCGAACAAGGCCAGCGCGATACGCGTGAAGACGTTGGCGCGCGCGGCGCCGCCCTTGGCCAGAATGGCTTCGCGCGCCCGGCGCATGTGCGGCGCGTCGATATCGTCGCCGACCATCTTCAGCGCGTAATAGGCCTTCACGCTGGCGCTGATGTCGATGTCGCCGTCGTGGAACAGAGGCCAGCCGCCATGCTTGCCCTGGATCGAGCGCAGATAGGCGGCGCACTTCGCTTCGTGCTCGGGATCTGGCTCGTCGAGATAGTTGCAGTAAAGGATGTATTCGGCCGGGATGGTCGCATCGGCCTCCAGCTCGTACACCCAGTGCCCATCCTTAGCCTGACGCTTTAGGAGGTCCTGGCGCGCCCCCTCGATGACGGGCTCGACGGCCTCGCCGATCCATCGGCGCAGCGCGTCGATGTTTTCCGGGCCGTTCGGGGTACTAGTGTGGGTTGCGGCGTCCATCTCTGGCCAGACGTCGTGCTCGACTTTCGGATTTTCGCGGTCGGCCGGGAAACTAGTCGAGGCTTTTCGCCTTGTCCAGAAACACGTCCCCGGCCAAGTGGCGGCTCCCGAGCGTAAAAACCCTTACTTTACGGGGGCTATGACCACTTCAGCCTCGACATTGACCCGCACGGTTTCCTCGCCGGCCTCGGCGGCGGGCGCCTGCATGGGCGCCGCGGCCATGCGCGCCTCCATCATCTTCGGCATCGGCATGGGCGGGCGATAGCCGGAGGGCTCTCCTACGCGGATGACGCGGAAGCGCACCACTGACGAATCTGCGGCCTTGGCCAGCGCGCGGCCACGGGCCACCGCCTTGGTGACGGCCTCGGCCTCCAGCTCGTCCTTGAGCTTCTGATAGGCTTCGGGCGTCAGGTCGAAGCCCATGCCGGACATCAACAAGCCACCGGATTGCAGGTCGCGGGCGACGGCAAGAACGGCGTCGAAATCGGTCGAGACGACCGAGACGAACTGCGAGCCGCGCCACTGGGTGTTCTTGTTCTGGTCGACGAAGGAATAGATCGAATAGCCGCCGGTCTCGGCTTTCACACCGGACGCCGCGCGGGCGCGCTCCAGCGCCTTGTTCATGCGCTTATTGATCTCGGCCTGGACCTTGAGTGGATCGGCATCGGTCACTTCGGCGCGCAGGGTGGCGCGCAGCCGGTCGCGCGGCACCGCGCGCTCGGCGGCGGCGGAAAGCTGCAGGACCGTTTTGTCCTTATCACCCTTGTCTTTGTCGTCCGCATGGGCGGCCGGGGAAAGGGAGAGCAGGGCGGCGGAGAACAAGGCGAGGACGGCGAGGCGCATGAAAACCTCCTGGGTTTGGCGCGACGCCGGATATCGCGGACCGGCGTGGCGAAACTATGGCGCCAGTGCGAGATCGGCGGCGCTGAAGCCGGAACGCAGCGTCCCTTCGATGGACGCGGGCAAACCGGTATTGATCCAATCGCCAGCCAGAAAAAGGTTCCGCCATTGGGTGCGCGGACCGGGGCGCAAGGCGACCTGGGATGGGATCTGGGCGAAGGTAGCGCGCTTTTCCTTCACGATGCGCCAGGGCGGCAGGGGCGCGTCGCCGAACCCCAGGGCCTTGGCCGTGTCCTTCCAAAGGATCGCGGCCACCTCGTCGTTTGGCTTCTCGGCCAGATCATCCGCCGCGCTGACGGTGATCGAGGCGATGTCGCGGCGCAGGAACAGCCAATGGGCGGTTCCGCCGACCAGGCCCAGGAAAGGCACGCCGTCTTCCTCGACGGCCCGCGGCAGGCGGAAATGGGCGTTCACGATGGCGCGCGTGGCTTCCGGGCCTTTGATCTCGGGTAACAGCGCCATGGTCGGCATGGGCGGGATCGCCAGGACGACGCGGTCCTCCGGGCCTAGCACGACACGCTCGCGCACGAGGTCCAGCGCGGTGACGCGGTCGCCGTCGCGCTCGATCTCGCGCAGGCGCTGGTTGAAACGCACCGTCGCGCCCGCGCGATCGAGCAGGCGCAGGGCGGGTTCGATGAAGCTCTGGCTCAGCCCTTCGCGCGCGATCAGCGGGCGGGACGCCTTGGCGCCTTTGCCGAAGATCTCGGTCATCACCGGCCACAAGAGATTGGCCGAGGCCTCCTCGATTCCGGCGTTCAGTACGGCGATGGTCAGGGGTTCCCAGAAATTGTGATAGGCCGCGCGCGAAACATTCAGGCGGCTTGAAACCGTGTCGCTCTTGCCCGCGCGCGCTAGGCGCATGGCGGCCAGATAGTCGCCCGCCGTCGTGCCCGGTACGCGGCGCGAGGGCGCGAAGATCCACCAGGGCAGACGGCCCGCGTTCGGGCGCACGGCCCAACGCTTGCCGCTGGCCAAGTCGATGAAGGGGATCGCAGGGTCCTTCGGGCCGACCAGGCTGTTGCGGCTGCCGACCGCGTCGAGGAACTCCATCACCGTGAAGTTGCCGGACAGAAGCAGGTGATTGCCGTTGTCGATCACCCGGTCGAGCGTGTCGTCATAGAACGAGCGGCAGCGCCCGCCCGCATGGCCCGCGCTTTCGTGCAATGCCACACGCACGCCCCGGGTCGTCAGGCGCACGGCCGCGCCCAGCCCCGCGAGGCCCGCGCCGATGATATGGACGGTTTTGGTCACGGTTCGATTGCCGCTTTCAAAGGAGGCCGTAGCGGAAAGCGATCCAGAGCTTCGCCGGCTTGGAGAGGCTCGCCCGCTGGTCGAGCGCGCGCCAGCCGCGGCGGCGCAGCGCGACAAGAATGCCATGATAGACGTGCATCATCACGACCGCTGGGCGCATGGGATTGCGGGCACATCGGGCAATGGCGCGGCGTGCATTGGCAAAACGCTCCTCGGCCTTGGCAGCGATCTTGTCGCACACGTTGGCCAGATTCGGATGGGTCAGGACCTTGGCCGGGTCACGTTCCTGGATGCCGGCTTCATCCAGCAATTCGGCCGGCAGATAGAGGCGGCCGCGCTCGGCATCTTCCTTCAGATCGCGCAGGATATTGGTGAGCTGCAAAGCCTGGCCAAGATGAAGCGCCACGTCGCGCGCATCGGGCTCCGTCGCGCCGAATGCGCGCACCGACAGGCGGCCGACGGCGCTGGCTACGCGGTCGCAATAGAGTTCCAGCTCCGCCATCGTTTGCGCGGAGAAGTCGTTGGCGTCCATCTCCATGCCGTCGATGAGCGCGATGAAGTCTTCGCGTGCGAGGCCATATTCGCGCACCGGACCGAGCAGCGCGCGTGACGTCGGCCATTCGGGCTTGCCGGCATAAAGACGATCGATCTCCTGCCGCCATTCGGCCAGACGGCGCCGCTTTTCCTCGATGGGCAAGGGATCGTCGGCGATATCGTCGACTTCGCGGCAAAATGCGTAGATGGCGAACATGGCTTCGCGCCGCGCGGCGGGCAGCAGACGCATGGCCCAAAAGAAAGATGTGCGCGAGCCGGTGACGACCTTCTGCACATGATCGCGCGAGGCCTGGTCCAGGCTGTTCGCCGTGCCGACGGCGCCGCTGTTCATGCGTAGGTCCGCCCCTTCCACGCTCCACCCCGGCCAGCCCAGTGGGCGCGCGCCGAATCGACCGTCATCAGAACATAGAGGATCGCGGCGACGGGCAACAGCAAGGCTTCCCACACGGGCCGCCCGTAGAGGTCGAGCGTCGGTTTGTAACACACGGTCATGGTTGCCCAGGCGGCCACACCCAGAAGCGCGAGGAACGCGTGATTGTCGAACAGGCCATCGAGCGCAGCCCAGGGCGGCACGACGTACAGGACCAGCATACCCAGGACGCAGCCGGCCAAAAGGGATGTGGAATAGTGAAGCTGGTTGAAGGCCGAGCGCGCGACCATGCGCCAAACGCCGCCAAGCCCGCCATAAGGGCGCAGGCTGCGCGCGTCGGTCGAGAGGCCCAGCCAGATCGGCCCGCCCGGCTTGATGGCGCGCGCGAGCGCACAATCGTCGATGATCTCGCCTTTGATGGCGGCCATCCCGCCGATGCGTTCCAGCGCCGTGCGCCGCACCAGCATGCAGCCGCCGGCGGCGCCGGCCATGCGATGGCCAGGGTCGTTCACCAGCGGGAAGGGATAGAGCTTCTGGAAGAAGAAGACGAAAGCCGGGATGAGGATTCGCTCCCAGAAGGTCTGGGCCTCCAGCTTGACCATGAGTGAAGTCATGTCGAGTCGGTCAGCTTCGGCCTTAGCGACCAGACGGCGCAAATTGTCCGCCGGATGTTCGATGTCGGCGTCGGTGAACAGAACATAGTGTGCGTCCGGCATCCCGCGCGCGGCTTCGTCCGCGCCGGCCGCCATGGCGGCGACCTTGCCGGCCCAGCCTTCGGGCAGGGGCGGTGCGGCGACGACGGTGAGGCGCGCGTCGTCGCCCGCATCGCGCGCGACGGCGGCGGTTTCATCCGTGCTGCGGTCATCAACGACGAAGACATGAAAGGCGCCGGGATAGTCCTGCGCCATGTGCGAGGTCACGGCACGGCCGATCACGTCGGCCTCGTTGCGCGCGGGGATGACAATGGCGACGGACGGCCATTCGGCGGGTGCGGGCGCTGATTCGTCCAGGCGCTGGTCGCCACGCCAAAAGCGGCCATGGCGGAAGGCGAGGAAAAGCCACGCCGCGCACGCCAGCAGCGCCAGAAGCGTGAACACGGTCAGTGCCGCTTTGGTCGCGGCGAGAGCAGCACGCCGATGGCGCCCATCGCGAAGCAGCCCATGAATTGCAGCTTGGTGAGCTGCACGCGGCCCGCGACGGGATCGCGCGCCTGAAGTGCCTGGGTCAGCTTGACGGCGATGCGCACGATGGCAGCCGATTCCATGGCCAAATGCGTGCTCTTGAGCGCGCCGGGGAGCTTGCGCGCCTCGGCGTTCAGCTTTTCCGTCGCGGTCAGGCAGCGGTCGATCACGCGGCGCAGGCCCGGGCTCGATTGGCTTCCGTTCAACTCCTCGACGGTGGCGCCCTCCGCGCGCATCCAATCTTGGGGCAGATAGACACGGTCCATTGCCCGGTAGTCGGCCTGGCAATCCTGCAGATGGTTCAGCACCTGCAGCGCATTGCACAGCGCGTCGGAGAAGGGATAGCCCGAGCGGTCCTCGCCGTGCAGGTCGAGAAGGTAACGTCCGACGGGCGACGCCGACAGGTAGCAATAACCCATCAGATCGTTCCAATCGTCGTAGCGCAGTTTGACCGCGTCCTGTTTGAACGCGGCGATCAGGTCGAGGCAGTGCTGGGTGGTGACGCCGGTCTCGAGCAGGCTGGCGCGGCAACGATGAGCGGTGACATAGCGCGGATCGTTGGCGTGGCCGCCTTCGATCGCTTCGGCGAAGCCGGTCAGGCGGTCGATCTTGTCTTGGGGCTTGAGCTTCGGATTGTCGGCGATGTCGTCGATGGCGCGGGCATAGGCGTAAAAGCGCGCGACATGCGGGCGCAGGCGCGCCGGCAGCAAGAACGAACCGACCGGAAAATTCTCGTCGCCCGAGCCCTTGCCCGACGGGGTCTCGACCGATGCGTTGGCGCTGGTGGTCACGGACTCAGGTGGTGACGGCGAAGGGGTTGAAGCGCGTGCCGTGATCGTA
>CAYZFH010000043.1:0-16224 GCA_964477375.1 uncultured Rhizobiaceae bacterium
GTCGCACGCACATAGGCGCGCGCGGGGAGCGTCGCCGCGCAAACGGCGGCGCTGACACCCAACCCCAAGAAACTGCGTCTTTTTAAGATCACGCGGCGCCGTTTCGACAAGCGGACATGGCCGCTAGGTAGACCGGTCCGCGCCGTCACGCAATAGGCTTCAGCCTGGCGGGCAGCCGCCTGGCTGGGTACGAGAGTCGGCGGTCATGGCGGCGGGCGACGACAGGGCCGCGAGAAGGGGGCCGTCGCGGCCATAGGCATCGTCTCGAAAATTGACCTGCCCATTCTCGGAGACGAACGCCGTCCAATACAGAATGTAAACCGGTACCGGGCGATTCAGGTCGATCCGACGCGTCGCGCCCGTACGGATCGCGTCCGCCAAGCTGGCCCGATTCCATGTGCTTTCATCCGCAATCAGCGCAACAGCTATATCCGCGGCGCGCTCAAGGCGCACACAGCCGTGGCTGAAATAGCGAGGCGAACGTTCGAAAAGCGCTTTGGCCGGCGTGTCGTGAAGATAGACGTCGAACGGATTCGGCATTTCGAGTTTGACCACGCCCAGCGAATTCCGCGGCCCTGGCTTCTGGCGCAAAACATACGGAAAGCCGCGCCCACCGACCGATTTCCAGTCGATGTCGCGGCCAAAGGGATCGCTATCCCTGTTTACGATGACGATTTCGTGGGCGGCCAAGTACCCCGGGTCGCGGCGCAGCTTGGGCAGAAACTCCTTCGTCGCGATGGATACCGGCACGTTCCAAGGCGGGTTGAGCGTGACAGCCGAAATATGGGCGCTCAGCACCGGCGTCGGATGGCGCAGATCGCCGACGATGGCGCGCATGGCCAGCGTGGTGCCGTCCGCGTTGTGCAGTTCCGCACTCTGGTCCGCCGCGTTGACCTCCACGCGGCGCGCACCCAAATCGCGGGGCAGATGGCGCCAACGCTCGAGGTTTGCGCGGATTTGATCGATCCGTCCCGCCGTATCCACTTGCAGGGCCCGCAGGGTAGTGCGTCCGATTCGTCCGTCTTGCGTTAAGCCGTGACGCGCCTGAAAACGGCGCACTGCCGCTCGAAGGGACTCGGCATCGGCATCTTGGGGTTGAAGGTCGCCTTCAATCCGAAGCCGCTCGCGCAACGCCGCTTCGCGTGAATCGCCGGCGCCGGGCACGAGTTCGGAGTCTCCCGGGACCACCGGCCACCCTCCGCGGGCTGCTATGGCTTCGTACTCTGCCAGGGATTGCACAAGCCGCCGATAGCCTGCGTAGAGCGGCGGCAACGCGGCGACAAAACCGTTTAATCCGGAATGATTGGTCGCGGAGACGACCGCTCCGGCGGCATCGAACGCATCGGGTTGGATCGACCAGTCCAGTCCCATGCTGGAAGATGCGACGGCGCCGCCCCGAAGATCCCGCGCGAAACGTAGAAGCGCTTGGGTGGCGTCGATGTCTTCCACGGCGATCGTGGCCGCTTCGGCATCCGCCGATGGGACGCGCGCTATGTAACGCCCAGGTTCGAGGCCCTGGCGGGCGGCAAACCCGGGCAGTTGCGCCAAGGTCGCGGCACGTTCGGATGCGCCCGGCGAAAGCACCCAAACGGGTTGAAAACCATTCGCTTCATAAACGCGTAGAAGATCCCCGGCGAATTCGCCCCGGCCGTTATTCGCTGAAAGCGCCGCGCGGATATTTTGAGAAACCGATGCGGCGTCCGCCGCTACGACGTTTCCGTGCGGCAGGAGACCGACGACCAGGACCGTAAGAAACAGACGAAGAAGGCGACGCATCAGAGCTCCCGGCGCCCGCGATGAACGCTCGGTGCATTATGGCTGAATGCCGGAGGTTGGTATTGACGTGTATCAACCGGGCGGTCGGAAAAATCAGCCCGGCGGACCGGCTCCCAACTTGACATCCCGCAACAGCATGGCGGCGAGCGTTGCGGCAACAATTGAGATCGAAGCACAAATTCCGGCCGCGAGGGCCAGTGCCTGCGTGAAAGCGTCGCGCGCTTCGACCAGAAGCGCTGCCCCGGCGTCGGCAGAAAGAAAAGAGGCCGCTGAGACCGCAGCGCCCAGCGAGGCACTGGCTGCCTGGGCGCTTTCTTCCGTCAGACCTGGGGGCAGGGCGACATCCAACAGGACGCCGCGATACCAGGCCGTGGCGATGGCGCCCAGCACGGCGATGCCGAGCGCTCCGCCGAATTCCGAACTGGTCTCCGAGATCGCTGCGGCGGCGCCCGCGCGCTCAGGCGGTGCGCTGCCCACGATCAGGTCCGTCGTCAAAGCGCCCAAAGGCGCGATGCCGAGACAGAAGAGGATGAAACCCGTCATCAAAACGGCGAGGTCGCCGGCTTCCATCAGGGTCAGGACCGCGAAACCGACCGCGGCCAGTGCGGCACCGCCCGCCATGACCTGGCGCGGGCTGAAGCGCCGCAGCAGGACCGGAGCCATGAGCGCGCCGACAATGAAGGTGATGCCCGACGGCGCGGTCCACAGGCCCGCTTCGAGCGGCGTCATCCCCAGCACGAGCTGGAAATACTGGCCGATCAGAAGGTAAAGGCCGAAAGCGCCGAATACGCCGAACAGATTGGCGCCGACCGAGACGCTGAAGGCAGGCACCCGAAAGAGACGGAGGTCGATGAGTGGATCGGCGAGCGTGCGCTGCCGCCGCACGAACCAAACACCGAGTGCGAGGCCCGCAACGATAGCCGCACCCGCAAGGCTGTTCATGCCGTGCTCGGCGCTGTCTTTGAGGCCATAGATCACGGTCAGCACCGAGGCGAGCGACAAAGCAGCGCTGAGAAGGTCCAGACGGCCTGTACCGGGCGCCTTGAACTCGGGCAGGAAAATCGGCCCCAGGATCAGCAGCAACGCCATGATCGGCACGGCGATGAGAAAGACCGAGCCCCACCAGAAATGCTCCAGCAGCGCGCCGCCGATCAGAGGACCGAGCGCGGCACCTGCGGCATAGCTGGCCATCCAGATTCCGATGGCCACGCTGCGCTGGTGCGAATCGTGGAACATGTTGCGGAGGAGGGAGAGGGTGGACGGCGCCAGGGTCGCCGCCGCCACGCCCAAAATCGCGCGCGCGGCGATCAACGTCTCAGCCGAATGCGCAAAGGCGGCGATCAGCGACGTCACGCCAAAGGCCGCCGCGCCGATCAGAAGCAATTTCCGGCGTCCGATCCTATCGCCCAGCGTTCCCATGGTGACCAGGAAGCCAGCGACCAGGAATCCGTAGATGTCGACGATCCACAGAAGCTGGGCGGCGCTGGGCTGGAGGTCCGCGATCAGGTGCGGCACCGCCAGGTTCAGAACCGTCAGGTCCATGGAATAAAGAAGACAGGGCAGGGCGATGACCGCCAAGCCAATCCATTCGCGCCGCGTTGCCTTGGGCGTGCTGGCCGTATCAGCCATGATGGAAAGACCCTGCCGTCAGATTGGCGGCGGTGGAAAGGTGGCTCCCCGGGCCGGATTCGAACCAGCGACCCAGCGGTTAACAGCCGCTTGCTCTACCACTGAGCTACCGGGGATCACGGCGCGCCGGTTCACCGGCCGCGCGTTGGCGCGAAACTTATGGAAGCGGGGGAGGGCGGTCAAGCGCGCTGTGTCCCACGGCGCCGGGCTGGCGGCCCGTCATTCAGAATAGTACAATATGGAACTATCTGGCAGCCGCGCTCCGCGGCGGGGAGAGCGCCATGGCCGCGCCGAAAGTGCCGACCACGTTGGACCTGATCGCGGACAGCCCGGTCAAATACGGCTTTCGCATCACGACCGTGCGCAACTGGTACGCCGTGCCGGCCTTTGGCCGCATCGAGCGCGAGTTCGGCCTGACGGATTCCGAAATCACGGTCATCTTCTGCCTGGGCCATACCGCCGCCCTGCGCGCCAAGGATGTCGGCGTGATCAGCGCCCGGCCCAAGAACAGCATCAGCCGCGCCGTCCATCTGCTGCTCCGGAAGAAGCTGGTCGAGCAAAGCGCCGACCGGGCCGACAAGCGGGAGAAGACGCTGACGCTGACCCAGGCGGGGCAGGCGATGTTCCGCAAGATCATGCCCATTTTCCAGGCGCGCCAGGACGCCATGCTGTCGTCGCTGACCGCACGGGAGCGACAGTCTTTCGACCGCCTCCTGGACAAGCTGATCGGCGGTTTGGCTTCGCGGGATACGGCGGAATGAACGGGTTTGAAAACCCGTTGCGCGGGCCTGGGCGCGCCCGTATAGTTTTTGGAATATAGTTCCGTATAGAACTAATTTAGAGCGACGGAGCGAGGGGACAGGCAGCGTGGGGCGTTTCGGAGTAGGACAATCGGTTCGCCGGGTCGAGGACGTTCGTTTCCTCACCGGGCGCGGCCAGTATCTCGAGGACGTCCGGCTGCCGGGCGAGCTTTACGCGCATTTCGTGCGCTCGCCGCATGCCCATGCCCGCATCGTTTCCATCAGCACCGAAGCCGCTGCCGCCGAACCAGGCGTCGTGCGTGTCGCTACGGGCGCCGACTTCGCGGCCGAGAAGCTAGGCAGCATGCCCAACATCGCACCCATGGTGGGCAAGGGCGGCAGCAAGCAGGTGACGCCACCGCACCCGGCGTTGCCGGTGGACATGGTGCGCTATGTCGGCGAACCGGTCGCCGTCGTGATCGCCGAGACCGCATCCCAGGCGCGCGACGCAGCCGAATTGGTCGAGGTTGAGTACGAATCGCTGCCTGCCGTGATCTCCCTGGACGATGCGCTCGCCAAGGGCGCGCCCTTGGTCTGGCCGGAAGCGAAGAACAACGTCTCGCTCGATTGGGAGATCGGCGATAAGGCCGCGACCGATGCGGCTTTTGCCAAGGCGGCCCACGTCACCAAGGTCGAGCTGCTCAACAACCGCATCGTTCCCAATCCCATCGAGACGCGCGGCGCCATCGCGGCCTACGACGCGGCCGAGGACAAGCTGACGCTCTATACGGGCACGCAGGGCGGCCACAAGCTGCGCGCCAAGCTGTCGCACGATGTCTTCGACTTCCCCGAGGAAAAGCTGCGCGTCGTCACACCCGACGTCGGCGGCGGCTTCGGCATGAAGATCTATCTCTATTCCGAGCAGGTCGCCGTGGTGTGGGCGACCAAGGCGCTGAAGCGTCCCGTGCGCTGGATCGGCGACCGGGGCGAGGCTTTCCTGGGGGATGCGCAGGCGCGCGACCAGAAGACGGTTGCCGAGCTGGCCTTGGACAAGGACGGGCGCTTCCTGGGCTTGCGCGTCCGCACCCTGGCCAATTTGGGCGCTTACATGTCGATGTACGGCGCCTATATCCCGACGATGGCGGGGCATCTGATCCTGCCGTCGGTCTATCGCTGGGGCGCGCTGTATGCCTAGGTGAAGGCCATCTTCACCAACACCGTGCCGGTGGATGCCTATCGCGGCGCGGGCAAGCCCGAGACCAACTTCATCGTCGAACGGCTGATCGACACGGCGGCGCGGGAGACGAAGCGCACAACTTCCGAGCTGCGCCGGATCAATTTCATCCCGCAGAATGACCTGCCTTACACGACGCTGACCAAGCACCGGATCGACAGCGGCGCCTTCGAGCGCAGCCTCGACCAGGTGCTGGACGTCGCCGACCGCAAGGGCTTCGAGAAACGCCGCACGGCGGCCGCGCGCAGGGGCAAGCTGCTGGGCATTGGCATCGCGGCTTACATGGAAGATACGGTCCAGCGCTCCGACGAGACGTCCACCATGAGCGTCGCCGCCGACGGCAGCGTCACCGTCATGGTCGGCACCCAGTCGAACGGGCAGGGGCATGAGACGGCCTATGCGCAGATCGTCGCCGAACGGCTCGGTCTCGACATCGACCAGATCAAGCTGATCCAAGGCGACACGGATTTGGTGAAGGCCGGCAACGGCACGGGCGGCTCGCGTTCGCTCCATGCCGGCGGCGGCGCGATCCATTTCGCGTCCGAGAAGATCGTCGAGAAGGGCAAGCGCATCGCCGCCCACATCCTGGAGGCCGCCGAAGCCGATATAGGTTTCGACGAAGGCACGTTCACCATCGTCGGCACCGATCGTTCGGTGTCGTTCAAAGACGTGGCTGCCGCGGCGTTCAATCCGGCCAAGCTGCCCAAGGGCATGGCACCGGGCTTTGAAGAGACGGCGGTGTATGCCCCGCCGGCGCACACGTTTCCGAACGGCGTGCATGTCTGCGAAACCGAGGTCGATCCGGAAACCGGCATCGTGACCCTGGAGCGCTACAGCGTTGTCGACGATTTCGGCGTGCTGCTGAATCCCATGCTGGTCGAAGGCCAGATCCATGGCGGCGTAGCCCAGGGCATCGGCCAGGCGCTGCTCGAAGGCGCGGTCTACGATTCCGACGGCCAGGTGCTGACCGGCTCGTTCATGGACTACTGCATGCCGCGCGCCGACGATCTGCCATATTTCGACGTCGCCTATAACAACGAGCCGTGCACGACCAATCCGCTTGGCGTGAAGGGCTGCGGCGAGGCCGGGGCCATCGTGGCGCCCTCGGTCGTCGTCAACGCCATCGTCGACGCGCTAACGCCGCTGGGCGTCCGCCATGTCGACATGCCCACCACGCCCGAACGCGTATGGCGCGCCATCCAGGACGCCAAATCGAATTCAACCTCCAAGAAGAACGGAACCTCCGCATGAGCAAAGTCGTCGGTATCGACGTTGGCGGCACCTTCACGGACCTCATGCTCGTCGATGAGACGAGCGGCAAGGTCCAGGTGACCAAGGTGCCCACCACGGTCGAGAACCAGGCGTTCGGCGTCATCAACGCGCTGGAAGCCACCAAGGTGCCTCTGTCGGAGCTGGCCTCGATCGTCCACGGCACCACGGCCACCACCAATGCGCTTCTGGAGCGCAAGATCTCGAAGGTCGGCCTGATCACGACCAAGGGCTTCCGCGACGTGCTGGAGCTCGGCCGCCGCACGCGTCCCAACGCCTATGGCATGACCGGCACGTTCCGCCCGCTGATCCCGCGCGACCTGCGCCTCGAAGTCGACGAGCGCATGGATGCCGACGGCGAGGTCGTGACGCCCTTGGACGAGAAAGCCGTGACTGAAGCGGCCAAGGCGCTGTTGGCGCGCGGCTGCGAAGCGCTGGTGATCCACTTCTTCAATTCCTACATCAACCCGGCCCATGAAGAGCGGGCCGTCGCGGTGGCCGCCAAGGTCTGGCCAAATCCGTACATCACTTCAGGCACGTCGATCCTGCCGCAGTTCCGCGAGTACGAGCGCGGCGTGACGGCGGCGGTCAACGCCTCGATCCGTCCCGTGCTCGACCGTTACATCAAGCGCCTGCGCGAAGAGCTGGCGTCCCGCGGCTATGGCCACGACCTCCTCGTCATGCAGGGCAATGGCGGCACGGTGTCGTCCTCCATCGTGGCTGAAGCCGCCGCGCACACGGTGCTATCCGGCCCGGCCTCGGGCGCCAAGGCGGCGGCGTTCACCGCCGCGACCGCGGGCTTCCCCAATGTCGTGACCTACGACATGGGCGGCACCTCGACGGACGTCGCGCTGATCCGTGACGGCGTGCCGCAGGTCACGACCGAGTTCGAATTGGAATACGCCATGCCGGTCCATGTGCCGATGGTGGACATCCACACGATCGGCTCGGGCGGCGGCAGCCTGGCCTATGTCGACGATGCCGGCATCCTGCAGGTCGGCCCACAGAGCGCGGGCGCCAAGCCGGGCCCCATCTGCTATGGCCGCGGCGGTACGCGCCCGACCATCACCGACGCCAACCTGGTGCTCGGGCGGCTTAACGCCAAGAAGCTTCTGGCAGTGGATTCTCCGGTCTCCGTCGCCGACGTCTCGCGCGCCATCGAGGAGCAGATCGGCTCCAAGCTGGGCATGAGCGCGGTCGAAGCGGCCTCCGCCATCGTGCGCATCGCCAACGACAAGATGGCCGGCGCGCTGCGCATGGTCTCGCTGTCGCGCGGCCAGGATCCGCGCGACTTCGCGCTGTTCGCCTTCGGCGGCGCCGGCCCCTTGCACGCCATCGCGCTCGCGCGCGAACTGGCCATCCCCAAGGTTCTGGTACCGGTGCGTCCGGGCATCACCAGCGCCCTGGGCTGCATCGTGGCCGACGTCCGTCACGACTATGTGCGTACGGTCAACAAACCCGTCGCCGTCGCCGACGTGAAGCAGGCCGGCGAAATCCTCAAGGCGCAGCGGGAAGAGGGGAAAAAGACGATCGAGAGCGAAGAGATCCCCATCGAGGAAATCGTCTACATCCACGAAGCCGACATGCAGTTCCAGGGGCAGAGCCATGTGCTCACCATTCCCCTGGCCGGTCCCGAGGTCACGCGAGAGGGGCTGCAGGAGGCCTTCGAGAAGGTCTATTTCAGCCGGTTCGAGGTGCGCCTGCCGGAAATCCGCGCCATGCTGGTCAACCTGCGTACGGCCGCGATCGGCAAGCGCAAGATGGTCTCGCTCAAGGCGCTGGTCGACACGGCCGCGCACGGCAAGACGCTGAAGGACGCTCAGACCGAGACGCGGAAAGTCTGGTTCGACGGCGGCTGGCACGACACGCCGGTCTATTTCCGCGACAAGCTGCCGGCCAAGGCCAAGTTCCCTGGGCCCGCGATCATCGAACAGCTCGACACCACGACCATCGTCGAGCCGGACAACAGCGTCGAGATGGACGATTACGGCAATCTGATCGTCACCGTTCCGCACCGCCAAGGAGCCTGACAGCCATGAGCAAGAACATCGATCCCGTCACCCTGGCCGTCATCCAGAACGGACTGATCCAGGTCTGCAACGAGATGGACATGGCGTTCGAACGCTCGGCGTTCAGCCCCGTCATCTCCGAGGCCTATGACCGCTCGGACGGAATCTATCACCGCGACAATGGCGAGCTGATCGCCCAGGGCGACCTGGGCCTGCCCATCTTCATGGGCACGATGCAGTACGGCACCGCCGAGGTGATCAAGCGCGCCAAGGACGTGAAGCCGGGCGACGTCTATATCGCCAACGACCCGTATCTGGGCGGCACCCATCTGATGGACGTCCGTTTTTACCGGCCGTTCTTCTACAAGGGCGAATTGTTCTGCTGGCTGGCCAATACCGGCCACTGGCGCGACACCGGCGGCGCGGTTCCCGGCGGCTTCTCCGCCCACGCCACTGACGTCGAGATGGAGGGCTTGCGCCTTCCGCCCGTGAAGCTGATCAAGGCAGGCGTGGTCGATGAGGAAATCCTCGCGATCGTGATGTCCAACATCCGCACGGCCGACCAGACGCTGGGCGACGTGCGTGCCCAGGCCGCCGCGCTCAGCATCGGCGAAAAGCGCCTGACCTCGCTGATGGATCGCTATGGCCGCGACACGGTCGAGGATTCGATCAACGAGCTGAAGCGCCGGGCGGCCCAGCAGATGCGGGCCAAGATCAAGCAGATCCCGGACGGCTCGTATGAAGGCGAGGCCGCGCTGGATTCCGATGGCGTCGTCAACGAACCCCTGCGGATCAAGATGAAGATCCGCGTCGAGGGTTCCGAGATGTATGTCGACATGTCGGAATCGAGCCCGCCCTGCATGGGTCCGCTGAACAGCGTCATCGCGACGACGCGCTCGGCCGTGTTCATCGCCATGAAGCACATCTTCCCCGATGTGCCGCTGAACGCCGGCACCTTCGAGCCGATCCACATCACCGATCCGGAAGGCACGTTCCTTTATGCCAAGTATCCGCGCCCGGTCTCGGGCTGCGCGGCCGAAGTCAGCCAGCGCATCTGCGAATCGGTGTTCGTGACGCTGGCCAAAGTGATCCCGGACAAGCTGTTCGCGGCGCCCGCCGGCACCAGCGGCAACTTCGCGCTCGGCGGCTTCGATCCGGTGCGCAACCGCAACTACGTGATGTACATCTTCTCCGGCGGCGGGTACGGCGGTTGGTCGGATGGCGACGGCATCTCCAACGGCTGCTCGACCATCGGCATCTCCAAGACCCAGCCGCTCGAGGTGATGGAGCAGTTCTATCCGGTGCTGTTCGAGGAATACTCGCTACGCGAAGGCTCGGGCGGCGAGGGCAAGTTCCGCGGCGGCTTCGGCGTGAACTACCGCGTCAAAATCCGCCGTGGCCGCGCGCTGGCATCTTTCGTCATGGACCACGGCCGAACGGGCCCCGCGGGCGTGCAGGGCGGCTCGGACGGCGGTCCCAACCGCATCATGGTGCGCCGCAAGGGCGAGCCGGACTATATCCTGCCGCACTTTTCCAAGGATCAGGGGCTGCACGTAGCGGAGAACGATACGGTGCACGTCTCTACACCGGGCGGCGGCGGCTATGGTAAGCCGTTCGATCGCGACCCGGCCGCTGTCGGTCGGGACGTATCGTTCGGTTACTATACGGCGGAGGAGGCGGCCAAGCGCTTCGGCGTGGCCGTCGATCCCAAGAGCTTCGCGGTCGACGCGAAGGCGACACAGGAATTGCGCCGTCGCACGGCGTAGATCAGCGAACCCCAAGGGAGGGAAATCCAATGGCACAAGAAGTCGTCGTTACCTGCGCCGTTACGGGCGCGCATAGCAACTTCGGTAAGCACCCGAACTTCCCGATCACGCCGAAGCAGATCGCGGATGCCTGCATCGAAGCGCGCCAGGCGGGTGCGGCGGTGACGCACATCCACGTGCGCGACCCCAAGACCGGCATGCGCATCTATGACCCGGCGCTGTTCCGCGAGGTCGTCAGCCGCATCCGCGACTCGGGCTCGGACGTCATCATCAACCTGACGACGGGCGAGGGCGGCCGTTATGTGCCCAGCGCCGAAAACCCGAAGGTCGGCGGCCCCGGCACCACGATCATGCAGCCGCTGGATCGCCTGCAGCACATCGAGGAACTGCGCCCCGACATCGCCACCCTCGACGTCGCGACGATGAACTTTGGCGAGAGCGTGTTCATGAACACGCCCGAGCATCTGCGCATCATGGCCAAGCGTATCAAGGAACTGGGCGTGAAGCCGGAGATCGAGTGCTTCGAGCTCGGCCACATCCTTTTGGCCAAGGAGCTGATCGCGAAGGGCTTTATCGAAGAGCCGCCGCTGTTCCAGCTCTGCCTGGGCATCCAGTGGAGCGCGCCGGCGACGCCGGAAGTCATGCAGGTGATGCGCAACCAGTTGCCGGCCAACGCGAAGTGGGCGGCTTTCGGCATCTCGCGCTCGGAATTCAACATGGTCGCGGCCGCGGTCAACCTGGGCGGTCACGTCCGCGTCGGCCTCGAGGACAATCTTTACCTTGAGAAGGGCGTCTTCGGTTCGAACGCGCAGCTCGTCGAGAAGGCCGTGCGCATCGTGCGTGAACTTGGCGGCGAGCCGGTGGAGCCCAAGCGGGCGGCCGAGATCCTGGAACTGCCGCCGCGCGGCCAGTCTGCTCCGAAGCGGTAATCGAATTTAATCTCTGTGACTTAAGGAAACACCCTCGCGCGATACGCGAGGGTGTTTTCGTTTCGATCAGCCCGCGTAAACGGCCTTTTCGTCCTTGCCGCGCGTGCCGCTCTTGCGCACGGAACCCGTCACATCGCTCAGGTCCTTCACATAAGCGTCGATCGACTTGGCGTGGATCGGGTTGAGCGCCAGGTGCATGCCGTTGGGATCGCGTCCGCGCGCCACCGCCCAGCCCTTGGCTGCCATGCCGTCCGCGACCGCGTAGATGTCGAAACCCTGGGCGCCGAAATTGACCAGGCCGATATCCGGCTTGCCGCGCACCTCGAAGCCACCCAACTTGTCGAGCGTGCCGAGCAGCTTCTGGCGCGTGTCCATGATGGTCTTGGCGGCCTTCAGATAGCCTTCCTCGCCCAGGAATTTCATGGTTGTCCAGGCGCCGGCCAGCGAACCGCCCGTGCGCGAGCCGCCGATGGTCGGCGTGGCATAGCTGCCGTAGGGCCATTCCTCGAAGCGAAAGGTGAAATAGTCCTTCAGCCCCGCATCTCGCAGCAGCACCGTCGAGATGTTCTTGGGTGCATAGCCGTATTTGTGCAGGTCGGCCGAGACCGACCAGACGCCCGGCACGCCCAGATCGAACTCCGGCACCGGATAACCCAGCTTGCGCACGAAAGGCGCGACATAGCCGCCGACGCAGGCATCGACGTGGAACCAGATGTCGCGCTTGGCCGCGACGGCGGCCAACTCCGCGATCGGGTCGATGACGCCAAACGGATAGCAGGGGGCCGAGCCCACCATCATGATCACGTCGTCGGTCAGCGCGGCTTCCATGGCTCCAACGTCGGCACGGCAATCGGCGCCTTGCGGGATGCGCGTGACCTCCAAATTGTAGAAATGCGCGGCCTTGTTGAAGGCCGGGTGGGCGGTGCGCGGCAGCAGGAGGCGCGGCGTGCGGATGTGGGGCTTGTGCTTCTTGGCCCATTCGCGCGCGCCCAACACAGCCAGCAGGATGCTTTCCGTGCCGCCCGTGGTGATCTGGCCGCCCGAGCCCTCCGGCCCGTTCAGGATCTCGAGCGCCATCTCGATGATCTCTTCCTGAAACAGCGTCAGGCTGATGAAGCCGACTTTGCGCTTCTTGGCCATCTCGCCGGAGTAGAGCGCATTCTCGGTCAGGAACATGCCGTAGGCTTCATGGCTGACACGCGAGACCTCGTCGTCAACCACATAGGTCGACATGGCCATGCGGCCGCCGTGCCAGTCGGAATCGCCCTTGCGGACCTCGTCCATGGCACCGTGCAGCTCTTTCCACGGGATGCCGGTCTTCGGAAACACCGTGTTGCTCTTCGCCATGACTGATCTCCCATTCCGATGAGAAGGATGATGCGGAAGCCTAGTACACAGGCCGCGCCCGCGTCACGCCGGGCGCGGCCTAGACGGTGATCGTGCCTTCCAGATACGGCACGCAGGTCCCGGCGATGAAGACGCGATCGCCGGCCACTTCGCAGAACAGCTTGGGCTCGCGCGGGGAGACCTGGCAGGCCGTCAGGGCCCGCTTGCCCAGCTTCTGTGCCCAATAGGGTGCCGACGTGCAGTGAGCGGAGCCCGTGACCGGGTCTTCCGGCTCGGCCACGGCGGGACAGAACATGCGCGAGACGAAATCGACCTCTTCGCCCGGGGCCGTCGCCAGGACATTGACCCGCCGCTCGGCCAGGACCGCGTAATTCGGCGTCAGTGCGCGAACGGCGGCCTCGTCGGCATAGACGAACATGCGGTATTCGACGCTGTGGATGCGTTCCATCTCGAACGCGTCCTCGATCTTGCCGCCCACGGCCTCGGCGATGTCCGACGGCGCTTCGGCCGGATGCGGCGGCACGGCGGGGAAATCCATGCGCAGCTTCTCGCCACGCTTTTCGACGGGCAGGGGGCCGAGCGGACCGTGGAACAGCACCACCTTTTCGCCCGGCTTCAGCTTTTCCAGCACGACCCAAGCCGCCGCCAACGTCGGATGGCCGGCCAGATCGACCTCGCAAACAGGCGTGAACCAGCGGATATGCCAGGAATCGCCCTCGGGCCAGATGAAAGCGGTCTCGGCCAGGTTGTTCTCGGTCGCGATGGCTTGAAGCGTTTCGGCGGGCAAGTCGCCATCCAGCACGCAGACGGCCGTGGGGCCGCCACCGAAAAGCCGGTCGGCGAAAGCGTCCAGCTTGTAGATCGGGATGCGCAAAGGTGACTTCCTGCAACGAAAAATGGAGGCCGGGGCCGGAATCGAACCGACGTACGGGGATTTGCAGTCCCCTGCATGGCCACTCTGCCACCCGGCCACCGCGGTGAAGGTCGCAGAAGCGCCGCGAGGTATAGGACCTCGGTCGCGAACCGGTCAAGCCGCGCGCGGCGGCCACACCCGCGCAAAATGCAAGGCCACCCTTGGGGTTAGCGCTTGTCCCCTTAAAGAGGAGGGAGTAATAAGACCATGGCCCTAAGCTGCGTCGCGACTTGACGTCTGAACCACAAGATGTTGTAGTGACATGCAAAGTTTTGCCGCCGCCAGATACAACATGGTGGAAAGCCAAATCCGCACAAACAAGGTCACCGACCCCGCGGTGATCGGCGCTTTTAGCGAGCTGCCGCGCGAACGGTTTGTGCCCGAAGGGCTGCGCGGCGTGGCCTATATCGATGAAGATCTCGAGCTCACGCGCGACCGGTTCCTGATGGAACCGATGGTGCTCGCGCGCCTCGTTCAGATCGCCCTGCCGAAGCCCAACGAAATCGCGCTCGATGTCGGTTGCGGCTCCGGTTACGCCTCGGCCGTGCTGGCGCGACTGTGCTCGGCGGTCGTGGCGCTGGACAGCGACCGCGGACTGATCGCGCGCGCCAATGCGCTGTTGGACGAGCTGCAGATCAACAACGTCGTGGTCGTTGAAGGCGCCCTGACCGAAGGCTATGCGCGCCAGGCGCCCTACAACGTCATCCTGCTGAACGGCACGGTGGAGCGCATTCCCCAGGCCCTGTTCGACCAGTTGGCCGAAGGCGGCCGTCTCGTCACCGTCCATGTCGATGGCGGCGTTGGGCGCGGCACGCTGTATCTCAAATCCGCCGGCGTCGTTTCGCGCCGCGCGATCTTCGACGCCGCGACGCCGGTCCTGCCCGGTTTCCGCGCCGAACCGCACTTCGTCTTCTAATCAAAGGATTACGCGTCGATATGTCCGAGGGACGGTCCAATGTGCGCGCCAGCTGCCGTATGATCGCGGCGGCGGCCACCGTTTTCCTCTCGTTCGGCCTGAGCCAGGCGATCGCCCAGACGCTGGAAGAATCGCTGGTCAAGACCTACCAGGGCAACCCGACCATCGGCGCGCAACGCGCCAAGCTGCGCGCGGTCGACGAACAGGTGCCCCAGGCCCTGGCCAACTGGCGCCCGACGGTGACCTTCTCCACCGACATCGGCTACGCCAACGAAAGCCAAACGGCCAACGACAACAACGCCACGGCGCTGACGTTCCCGACCGAAAACCGCTTCGAGCGCAGCTATGCGCTGCAGGTCGCCCAGCCCGTGTTCCGCGGCTTCCGCACCGAGGCCGAGACCAAACGGGCCGAGATGCGCATCGAAGCCGAGAAGCAGCGGCTGGCCAATACTGAACAACAGGTGATGCGCGACACCATCATCTCGTTCATGAACGTGGTGCGCGACGAGGCCGTGCTCGACCTCAGCATCAACAACGAGCAGGTGCTGCGCAAACAGCTCGAAGCCACCGTCGACCGTTTCGAGGTGGGCGAGGTGACGCGCACCGACGTGTCGCAGGCCGAGGCGCGCCTGGCGCGCGCCACATCCGACCGCATCACGGCCGAAGGCCAACTCGAAACCTCGCGCGCGGCCTATCAGCGCTTCGTCGGCGATCCGCCGGGCAAGCTGGTCGAGCCGCCGCCGCCGCGCCGTCTGCCCACGTCGCTGCCCGAGGCCATCGAAGTCTCAAAAGTCAGCAATCCGACCGTCCTGGCGGCCGATTTCGACTTCAAGGCGTCCGAGGCCAACATCGACCTCGTGTTCGGTGAATTGCTGCCGACCGTCCAGATCATCGGCGAACTGCGGAAGATGGATAACACGCAGGACGTCTACAGCCGCGACAACCTGGCGCGCGTCTTCGCGCGCCTGAGCGTGCCGATCTATCAACAGGGCGCCGTGTACTCGCGCGTCCGCGAGGCCAAGCAGATCTCCAGCCAGTTCAAGGTGCAGATCGACGAGGCGCGCAGGCAGGTCGTCGAGCAGACCATCGCCTCCTGGGAGGAAATGGTCTCGGCCCGCTCGCGCGTCGAATCCTTCACCAAGGAATCCGAGGCCAACCGCATCGCGCTGGAAGGCGTCGAGCAGGAAGCAGCCGCCGGCCTGCGCACGGTCTTGGACGTCCTGGACGCCGAGCAGGAACTGTTCACCTCGCGCGTCAACCTGGTGCGTGCGCGCCACGACTACGTGGTCGGCGCCTATCGCGTGAAGGTCGCCGTGGGCGCCCTGACCGTGGCCCAGCTCGAGCTGCCCATCGACGCGTATAATCCCAACGTCTATGCCGACTGGTCGCGCGACAAGTGGTTCGGCACGGGTGTGCCGGATGCGATCGACAGCTCCGAGCAGGCCCTGGAGGCCGGCAAGCCCAAGCCGACCACGCCGTAAACCAACGCGCAGCGGGACCGGCCGCCGCGTTGTTCCCTCGCGCCCTTGGGCTATACTCCGCGCGAGATTTGACGGGCCCCGCACAGTGCCGGGCCCCGATGAGAGGATCCGGTGCCCCAGAACACGCCTGAGCCGTCGATGGAGGAGATCCTGGCGTCCATCCGCAAGATCATTGCGGAGGATGTGCCGGGCCATGCCGCCGCGCAGCTCGGCTC
>CAYZFH010000044.1:0-16119 GCA_964477375.1 uncultured Rhizobiaceae bacterium
TCAGGAAGGCGGGTCCCATCAGGATGCCGGCCGCGCCCGTCAGGGTCGGGATCAGGGCCAGAACGGCGACGGTGATTTGCAGGAGACGCTTGCTGACCAGGGGCGGCATCCGGCTATCTATCCCTCGCATGAGTTGCTTCGTCTATGTCCTTTGGAGCGGCGGGCGGGGCGGCCACCGCACCTATGTCGGCTGGACCACCGACCTGGAACGGCGCCTGTCGGCCCATAATGGCGGCAGCGCCGGCGCCCGCTCGACGCGCGGGCGCGTCTGGTTCCTGGTCTATGCCGAACGCTACGAGACGCGGGAGGAAGCGATGAGCCGTGAATGGCATCTGAAGCGCGAGCGGAAATTCCGCAAGGACCTGGCGGATTTGCTCAAGCCCGCGCCGAAGGGCAAACGCCGGAGGAAATCGGCATGAAGATCGTTGCGGTCACGGGCGGAGGGCAGGGCATCGGCCGAGGCATCGCGTTCCATTTCGCCAAGGCGGGCTACGCCGTCTCCATCGCCGACGCGAACGCCGCCGCGGGGCGCGAGGCCGCTAAGATTCTACGCGAAACCGGCGTGCCCGCGTTCTTTCTGCGCACGGACGTGTCGAAGGAAAAGGACGTCGCGGCGTGGATGCAGGCCACCGTGCGCGAATTGGGCTGTCCCGATGTGCTGATCAACAATGCCGGCTTCTCGCGCAACGCGCCGTTCCTCAAGCTCAAGCCCAAGGATTTTGACGCGGTGATCGCGACCAACCTGCGCGGCGCGTTCCTGTGCGGTCAGGCCGCCGCGCGGCGCATGGCGGCGCGCAAGAAGGGCGGCGCCATCGTCAACATCGCCTCGACGCGCGCCTTCATGTCGGAAGCCAATACCGAGGCCTATACCGCGTCCAAAGGCGGTATTGCAGCCCTGACCCACGGCATGGCCATGAGCCTCGCGCCTTATCGCATCCGCGTGAACTGCGTCAGCCCGGGCTGGATCGAGGTGCGCGATTGGCAGTTGTCCAGCCGCGCCCGCGCGCCGGTCCATTCCAAGACGGACAAGGACCAGCATCCGGTCGGCCGTGTCGGCCGCCCCGAGGATATCGCCGAAGCCTGTCTTTACCTGGCCGATCATGCCGGGTTCGTGACCGGCCAGAATCTGACCGTGGACGGCGGCATGACCATCAAGATGATCTACGAAGAATAGGCTGCTATAACGTCTGCCAATAAGACATGCCGACAGGGGACTTCCACATGACCAAGACAGTAGCCGCGCGCCTGCGCGCCTTTTGTGTTGCCGGCCTTGTGCTGGCTGCGATGCCCGCCGCCGCCCAACAGATGTCGCCGCAGGATCAGGCCATCCTGGATGCGCGCTATCAGGCGCTCGACCAGCGCCTTAATCCGGAATCGAAGGCGCTTGACGGCAAGGACCCCTGGACCTTGTCGCAGCATGACGTCGCGACCCTGACCAATATGGCCAACGAATACATGAAAGGTGGCGATGCGTTCGCTGCCTATGTGCTGTCGAAAGATGCGTCCTTGGCCTACGAAACCCAGGACGGCAAGGAACGCTGGCCCGCCGACGCAACGTATGCCCAGGCCCAATTGGGCTTTGCGCGCGCCTATCAGCAGGTCTTCGATAAGGACAAGGAGTTTGCCTTGGCCGAAGTGCGCGGCTATACGGTCACGGACCTCAACACCGGTATTCAAGCGCGCATCGTCCACGCGTACCTGAATGCGCTGGGCGCACCGTTGGCGCCGGCGCTGCGTCCCGCCGCGGGCACGGAATGCAAGGCGGCTCAGAAGAAGCTGGGTGAATTTCTTGCCAAGGCACCGGCCACCATGCCGGCTCCGGAGCGCGATTATTACAACAAGCGCCTCAAGACGGACTGCAAGTAACGCGGCGCCTTAAGGCCAAGCGCGAATGGGCTAGAATGGGCGGATGGAAACATCCGCCCATTTCTGTTTCGACGCATGGCTGGATCGCGCTGTGACAGGCGGCGGTCGCGCGCTACGCCGAATAGTCAGGTCTTCAGCTTGGCCAGGGTTTCCAACGTGTCGGCCTCGCGCGCGGGCTTGTCCCAGCGGATGCGGTGCACGCGCGGGAAGCGCATGGCCAAGCCGGATTTGTGCCGGGTCGATTCGTGCACGCTGTCGAACGCGATCTCCAGCACAAGGCTCGGTTCGACCGAGCGCACGGGGCCGAACCGTTCCACCGTATGGTTGCGCACCCAGCGATCGAGCTTCACTAGCTCCTCGTCGGTGAAACCGGAATAGGCCTTGCCCACCGGCACCAACTCGTCGCCGCGCCAGGCGCCGAACGTGTAGTCGGAGTAGAAGGACGAGCGTTTGCCGTGGCCGCGCTGGGCGTACATCAGCACGGCGTCGAAGGTAAGCGCGTCGCGCTTCCATTTGAACCAAGGTCCCTTGGGGCGGCCGGAGACATAAGGCGCGTCCCGGCGCTTCAGCATCAAACCTTCGATGCCCTTGCTGCGCGCATCGGCGCGCAATTGTTCGAGCTCCGTCCACGACGCGAAGGGGATCAGCGGCGACAGATCGAACAGTATGTGCGACGCTTCGGCGTACCACGCCTCCAGCCGCGCGCGGCGTTCGAGCAGCGGAAGTGGACGCAGATCCTCGCCGCCGACGAACAGAGCGTCGTACAACCGCACGAAGGCGGGATACTGGCTCAGCATCTTGGCCGTCACGGTTTTACGGTTGAGCCGCTGCTGCAGGTCGTTGAAGGGCGCGACTTCGCCGCCGCGCACGACCAGCAGTTCGCCGTCCAAGACCATACCGTCTGCCAGCACGGCCGCGATCTCCGGGAAGGCGCCGGAGATATCGTCGCCCATGCGGGAGAAGACGCGCCGTTCGCCGCCGCGCGCGGCCAATTGCACGCGGATGCCGTCCCACTTCCATTCGGCCAGGTATTGGGTGGGATCGAGCGCTTCCATCTCGCCGGGCTCGATCGGATTGGCCAGCATCAGCGGCACGAAGACGGCTTTCTCGCCCGGATGCGGCCGCTCACCCTTGCCCTCCAGCCACTGGAACAGGTCCGCATAAGGCGGTTCCAGGCCGTGCCAAATTTCCTCGATGGCGTCGGGTTCGACGGAACCGAGCGAGGCAACCGCCGTCTTGGCCAGTCGGGCGGACACGCCGACGCGCATGCCGCCAGTGACAAGCTTCAGCAGCGCCCAGCGTCCGGTCGCATCGAGAAGATCGAGCCAGCGCGCGACGGCCTCCACCGCTTCGGCCCGTGTTGCGCTCTGCAGCTCCGCCACGATTTCGGACAGGCTGGGGGGCGGTGGGTGGTTGGTCGCGGCGTCGTCGCGCGCCGGCCAGATCAGCGCAACCGTCTCGGCCAAATCGCCGACGAAATCGTAGGACCAGCGGAATAGTTCGGCGTCCACCCGGCTTTCGGCCAACGCGCGCACCTGGGCGGGCTTCACGGCCGGGAAGGAGAGGGCGCCCGTCAGCGCGGCCAGTGCCCAGCCCCGGTCGGGGTCGGGCACGGTTCGGAAATACTCTTCCATCAGCCGCAGCTTTGTGTTGCGGGCGGGCGTGAGAAGCAGGGAGTCGAGAAGATGGGCGAAGCGGATCACGGCGTGGCGCGCGCGTCGGCCCGATGCTTCAGTTCGGCATTGATCTCGGCGCCGATACAGACCGCGTAGGCGGACAGGTAGAACCACATCAGCAGCACCACGACGGCGCCCAGCGAACCGAAGGTCTTGTTGTAGTCGCCGAAGTTGGCCACGTAGACCGAGAAGCCGACCGAAGCGAATACCCAAAGACCGGTCGCCACGACGGCGCCGGGAATCTCGTAACGGTATTGGCGCACCAGGCGGGCGGGCCCGTAGCGGTAGATCACGGTCAAGGCCAGCACCACGATGGCGGCGATGGCCAGCCACGGCACCCACACCACGGCGGCGATGGTCTCCGCGTCCACGCGCGCCAGTTCCAGCGCCGCGGGCAGTCCGACGATCAGGGCCAGAACCACCATCAGCATGACCAGCCCGCCCATGGTGAAGCCGAGAGCGACGCCCGTGCGATGGAAGAAGTTGCGGCTCTCCTTCACGACATAGTCGTAGTTGAGCGCCGCCATCAGCGACTTGATGCCACTGGCCGCGCTCCAGATCGAAAGCAGGAAGGCGAAAATGGCGCCGAAACCGAGCGTCGTTTCCTCGCGCATGCTGAGGGCGATGAGCTGATTTCCGAGAATGTCGTAGGCGGCCGAAGGTATGACGCCGCGCAAGGGCGAAAGCGTCGTATAGACCATGCCGGTATCGGCGAAGATGCCGTAGATGGCGGCGAAGGCCGCGAGAGCTGGAAAGACCGCCAGCAAGCCGAAGAAGGCGATGCCGGCCGCGAACAACGACAGCTCGGAGGAAAGCAGCCGGCCGGCGATCCGCTCGATCGCCTTCCAGTGCGGCGAGGCCCACAGGCTCTCAAGCATGGCGACGGCCCGTCAATGCGAACTCAGGAACTACATCCGATTTCAACGGAAGGTATTTGGCAAGTTCCCGCGTCATCCCTCTTCCTCGTCGAAGCCGATCAGGGACAGGGCGCGGGCGCGAATCCCCATCAGGGTCGCCTGGCGGACCAGGGCTTCTTCGTTGCCGTGAGTGACCCAGACTTCGGGCGCACCGACATCCTTCAGGGTTTGAACCAGCTCGTCCCAGTCGGCATGGTCCGAGATCACCAGCGGGAGTTCCACTCCGCGGGCCTTCGCGCGTTGCTTCACGCGCATCCAACCCGAAGCCATGGCCACCATCGGTTCGGGCAGGCGCCGCGCCCACAGATCCGACGTGGCGCCGGGCGGCGCCAGCACAATGCGGCCCTTCAGATCCTCGCGTTTCGCGCCGGTCGCCGGTTCGACCGGTCCCAACTCGACGCCCAGCGAGCGGTACAGCTCGACCATGGTGAGAAGCGCGCCGTGAAGGGGCACCGGCGCGTCGTAGCCTTGCCGGCGGAGCAGAGCGAGCACGCGCTGCGCCTTGCCCAATGCGTAAGCGCCGACCACGACGGCACGTTCCGGGAACAGAGAGACGGCATGGATCAGCTTGCCGATTTCCTCGCTGTCCGGGGGGTGGCGAAAGACCGGCAGGCCGAAGGTCGCCTCGGTGATGAAGACGTCGCAGGCCACCGGCTCGAAGGGCGGGCAGGTGGGATCCGGCCGGCGTTTGTAGTCGCCCGAGACGACCGCGCGCGAACCCTGCCATTCGAGCACGGCCTGGGCGCTGCCCAACACATGCCCAGCGGGGACGAGCCGCAGCGAGACGCCGTTCAGCGTGACGGCTTCTCCGAGGTTGAGCGGCTGTACGCTGGTGCCGGCATGTTCGCCGAGGCGGGTCCGCATGATGGCCAGGGTTTCGGGCGTGGCCAGGACCGCGTCGTTGCCGGGACGCGCATGGTCCGAATGGCCATGGGTCACCACCGCCCGCGCGACCGGCCGGACCGGGTCTATATAGAAGCCGCCGGGGATGCAGTGCAGCCCGGCCGGGGTCGGCTTCAGCCAGGTTTCGGGATGGGGCGCGGGCATCGCTTTTAGGTGGGACGGTCACGCCGGATTTCCAGCGCACCGATCCATGAAAACCCTCCGATCACTTGCCAGTATCTCATCCTAAATCTCTGCGAATGCTTCGATATTCTTCTTTGGTGTTACTGGGGCAATGACGCGCTGCTGGAACGATTCAAAGGTTTCGGCGTTCTTATGGGCTGAGCGTGCGGCGGAGCGTCGTGCGCGAGAAGCGGGGCGTCGATGAAGGCGAAGCAGATTCCAGAACCGAGCCCCCACCTCTTGATTGTCGAAGACGAGCCGTTAGCGGGGGCGACGATGGCGGCTTATTTGCATCGAAAGGGTTACCGCGTCTCGGTCGCCCAAAACGGATCCGAAGCGCTAAAAATGCACCGCGCCGATCCTGCCAACCTCGTCATCACGGACTGGCTTATGCCACAGGGGAACGGCCAAGCATTGGTCGATCAGTTAAACCGGGAAGATCCTCGGGTGCCTGTGATCATCACGTCGGGATGGTCGGGATCCCCGCCGCCTGGAGAGCAGGATGGTCAGGTGACCCTTAGAAAGCCCCTCGATCTGCGTCAGGTCTTGGCATCCGTCGAACGCTTGTTGGCATCGGGTTAACGCCTCAGCCGGCCTTCGGCACCAGGACCCGGGGCCCATCTTTCGCGCGGGAAATCGTGACGTCCTTCACCTCGCGCGGCTCGGGCTCTTCCATGTCGGGCCAATAGCTGTCGCCGATGCGGAAACGTGCGTTCTTCCAATGGAGAATCATCGATTTGCCGCGCCGAAGCGCGATGGGCGCGGGATCCTCGGGCGCGGCGCCGCTTTCCAGCCATTTGCACAGGGCGTCGTATTCGCTCTCGCGTGCATAACCGACGTCGAGGAATCCGTCCGACGGATCGGCCGCCCATGAGAGGGACAGGCGCGGACCGACGGAGGCGAAGTTGAGCGCTTCCAACAGCAGGAATTTTCCGTCGAGTTGTTGCTCATCCAGCGTCACTTCCGCGACCACGGGTTTGCTTTGGCGCAGCATGGTCAACAGCTTGCCGCGCGCGATGGCGATCTCCTCCTTCACCGTCTTGGCCGTGATGGATTTCTTGTCCATGTGATGGGTCATGCGGGTGAGGGCGCCGAGGCCGCAGCCTTCGATGAAGCGCCGTTCGCCCCACGGGCCCTTCGCCACCCAGACGTCGATTTCCTTTTTGTCCGCGCCCTTCCATGCGGCGATGGCTTCCTCGGGGTCGGTCGGGACACCGAGCGCGCGGGCGATGTTGTTGGCCGTGCCCAGGGGCACGATCGCGATGGGTGGGTCGGTCGAGCGTAGCGCCAGGGCGACCTTCGTGACCGCGCCGTCGCCGCCCGCGGCGACCACGAGCTTCGCGTCTTCCAGCGCTTTGTGGAATTTCTTGCTGCCGGGCTTGGCGCGCACGATGTCGCAGCCGGCGTCTTCCAGCATGGCGTGCAGCTTGTCCTTTGGGACCTTGCCTTTGCCCGCCTTGCGGTTGTGGGTGAGGACGATCCGCATTTCGCTGTTTTTCCGGCTGTTGGGATGCGCCAGACAAACGAACGGCGGGGGTTTCGGTTCCTGGGCCGCAATGCGACGGGTTTCGCCCTTTGGCGCGTATCACGTCTGGAACGCCGCGTGCGTTCTCGGCCAGCAAGCCAGCCGGCGCCAGCCAGCCGATGCCCTTTAGGATTTGACCCGCTTGCCCTTCCGCGGCGGCGCCTCATGCGCGCTGACCGGCCAGTGGCCCTCGCGCATCAATGCCAGCAACTCGCGCCGCGCGGTTGAGATGAGATGGCGCGCGGGCGCGCTCAGCGGCATCCATGGTGCGGTCACCAAGGCCAGGGGGCTTTCCATGGAAGGTTTCACGAGCCGCGACGCGCCCATAACCCCTGCGTCCACGTCCGGACGGATGGTGGGATAGGGCAACACGGAGAAGAAACCCTGATCTAGAATCAGCACACGCATGGTGCTGGCGCTTTCGTCCTCGACCACCACGCGCAGCGACCAGCCCTGCTGGCGCGCGAGACGGTCCAGCGTCTGGCGCAGGACGTGGTCCGGACGCGGCAGTACGAAAGGAAGTTCGGACAAGGCGGAGAAGGGGATGGAAGCCGCACGGAGCGCGTCTTCACCCGCGCGGCCGACCAGATGCATGTCCTGACGGGCCACCACCTCCACGCGCAGATCCTTGGAGTGGGGCGGATCGTACATCAGCGCGGCGTGAATGGCGCCGCGCGCCAATTGTTCGCGCAGATAAACGCCGAAACCCTCCATCACGCGCACCAGCACGTCCGGGTGACGCGCGCGGAACGCGCGAACCAGGCGCGGCCCCAAAGCGGCGGCCGTGGCATGGGTCATGCCGATCGCCACCATGCCGCCAGGGGCGCTGCGCCGCGCGGCCAGTTCGCGCTCGGCTTCGGTCAACTCGGCGATGATCGATTCGGCCCGGGCCAGAAGGTCGGTGCCGGCCTCGGTCATCTGCACGCCGCGGCCATGGCGGAGGAGGAGGGGGACGCCCGCCTCGGCCTCAAGATCGGCGATGCGGCGGCTGACCGCAGGCTGGGCGATGCCAAGGCGCGCGGCCGCGCGGGAAATGCTGCCTTCACGCGCCACGGCGGCGAAATAGCGGAGCTGACGGCTGTCCATGGCCGGTAATATATCAAAACGGCATGGAAACCATGCCTATTTCGATCATACTGGCGTGGATGGGGTTGCCCGTAGACTTCACGCATGGACGCGCCGAGAGCGCTGCATTGGGATAAGGGGCTAAAAGAATGGCGGAAGGGATGACGTCGGTGCGGCCGGCGCAGGTAACCGAATACAAGCGCATCACGGTCAAGAAGCTGTGCGGCGCCGCGGGCGCCGAGGTCGGTGGGGTGGACCTGTCGAAGCCGTTGGACAATGAAACCGCGGCGGAAATCCATCGCGCGTTCCTGGAGAACACCGTGATTGCGTTCCGCGGACAGGATCTGTCGCCTGAGCGCCAGATCGCCTTCACGGAAATCTTCGGCAAGGTCGAACAGCACCCGCTTTACCGGAGTAATCCGATCGAAGGTTTCCCTGAGATTTTGGTGCTGGAGCACAAGGCCGGCCAATACATCAACGGCAAGAACGACATCTGGCACGCTGACATCACGTTCAAAGAGGAGCCGCCGCTGGGCAGCATGCTGCATTGCCGCGCCGCGTGGGAAGGCTTCGCCGACACCATGTTCGCCAACCAATACATGGCCTATGAGGCTCTGTCGGCGCCGTTGCAGCGCCTGTTCGTCGATATGAAGGCGGAACACGACGCTTCGATCCTGCCGCGCGAAAACAACAAGCACGCCTATAACAAGAAGATTGAGGACATCCCGCCGCCGGTCATCCATCCCGTCGTGCGCACGCACCCCGAAACGGGGCGAAAGGCGCTATTCGTCAACGCGGCCTACACGATCCGTCTGTTGGGCGTGAGCGAGGAGGAGAGCAAGAAGCTGCTCGATCTTCTGTATACCCATGCTGTGCGGCCGGACTTCGTCTATCGCCATCGTTGGCAGGTCGGTGACGTCGTGATTTTCGACAACCGCTGCCTGCTGCACTACGTCGTGCCCGATCATCCGCACGACATGCACCGCCGCATGCACCGCACGACGGCGGCGGGCGACCGGCCGTTTTGACGGGCGCCCTGGGCTGCTAGAGTCCCCTTCTGGACAGGGAGGGGACGATGGCGGCGTCAGTGGACGGTTACCGGCGTATCAAGGTCGAGAAGTCTTGCGGCGCGGGCGGGGCCGAGATCAGCGGCCTCGACCTGTCGCGGCCGCTCGACGACGAGGCCGTCGCCGAGATCAAGCGCGCATTCCTCGACCATTGTGTGATCGTCTTCCGGGGGCAGGACCTGTCGCCGGAGCGGCAGATGGCGTTCACCCGCATCTTCGGCAAGGTCGAACAGCACCCTGTCGTGCGCGGCTTCGAGATCGAGGGTTATCCCGAGATCATGGTGATCGAGCACAAGGCCGGCGTTTTCTACAACGGCAAGAACGACATCTGGCATTCGGACGTGACCTTCAGCGAGACGCCGCCCCTGGGCAGCGTGCTTCACTGCCGCGCGGCGTGGGAAGGCTTTTCCGACACGATGTTCTCGAACCAGTACATGGCCTACGAGGCGCTGTCGGAGCCGTTCAAGCGCATGCTCGGTGGCATGAAGGCCGAGCACGATGCGGAGCTGCTGCGCCGGCGGATGAACGCCTATGCGCACAACAACCAGATCAGCGATATTCCGAAGCCCGCCATCCATCCGGTCATCCGCACGCATCCGGAAACAGGCCGCAAGGCGCTTTACATCAATCCGATTTATACGACGCGGCTTCTGGACGTGAGCGAGGAGGAGAGCAAGTTCCTGCTCGATTTCCTCTATCAGCACGCGGTGCGGTCGGACTTCGTCTACCGGCACCGCTGGCGTCCCGGCGACGTCACGATGTTCGACAACCGGTGCCTGTTGCACTACGTCGTGCCCGACCATCCGCGCGACATGCACCGGCTGATGCACCGCACGACGGCGTCGGGCGACCGACCGTATTGAGACGCCGCTAGAGCGGCTGGCGGGTGAACGGAACCTGCAACTGGCGCAGGAACGTTTCCGGCATCGGATGGCTGATGCCGATATCCGCGGGCGGTCGGCGCGGCGGGTTGTGGAACGTCCGGAACAACAGGTCGAACAGCATCAGGTTCTCGCCGTAGTTCCGGTTGCCCTCGTCCAGATTCCTGGAATGGTGCCAGCGATGAAGCGTGGGCGTGTTGAACACGTAGTCCAGCACGCCGCAGCGCATCTCGACGTTGCAGTGGGTCAGGATGCCGATGAAGGCCGTGATCGCGCTGGTCAGCAGCAGCACCTCGCGCGGCGCGCCCAGCAGCAACAGCACCGGCATGCCGACGGCCAACGCCAGCACCGTGTCGACGACATGGAAGCGGCCGGTGTTGAAGAACCATAGCCGGCCCACGCTGTGGTGCACGGCATGGAAGCGCCAGAGCGGCGGCCACTCGTGCGACAAGCGGTGCTTCCAGTAGAGGCCCATCTCGACGATCACCAAGCCGAGCGCGGTCTGGAAGAAGAGGGGCCATTGCGAAGGCCACCAGCCGCCACTGCGCGGCGCCAGCCAATCGGCGATGCCCATGAAGGTTATGACGGTGATGATCGTCTGCGCCGCGCCCTTGTTAAGGATTGTGTGGGCGAGGTCGGGCAGCATCTGGCCATCATTCTTCAGCCAGGTCCGCTCGTGTGGCATCACACGCTCGAGCAGGCCGAGGACGACAGCAAGGGTGAGGTAGGTGACGTTGAAGGCGATCACGCCCTGGTCGGCGCGCATGCCGGCATAGGTCGCGCCGATGGCGCAGGCCAAGAGCGCCGGCCAGAGCACATAAGAGAGCAGGCGGCGGAAATTCGAGGCGTTGGCTTCGGCTTCGATCATCGGTTGGATCCCGTGGCGGCACTCAGACGCACGTCCGATCCCCCAATAGGCGGACTCTTCCAAACATAGGCGGAAAGGGACAGTCATTTTTTCGCGGGGAATTAGCCCTCCAACCTTTTATTGCGAATAAGTCGCATTAGTGGTCTAATTTTCGGGAATACATCCCTTTTTCCCACAGTCGGCGGCGGGTTTCTCCAAGGCCGCGGGTCGATCCGGCGGTTGCCGTGTCATGGCCAGAGACGGCGGTTCCTTGATCCTCGATGAACGAAACTTCGCGCACTCGGAACCTTTCGGACCAGAACCAGCGGGCGTTCTGGCTCAAGCATCTGCACCGCTGGCACTGGATCAGCGCGGGCCTGTGCCTGGTCGGGATGATTCTGTTCGCGGCCACTGGCATCACCCTCAATCACGCCGCCCAGATCGAGGCGAATCCCACCGTCACCCAGAAGGAAGCGACGCTGCCCGCCGATTTGCTGGCGTCGCTATCCGCCGTCGCGCCGCAAGGCGACAAGGGCAAGCTCCCGACCGCGATCGAGCACTGGCTCGTGGACAAGATGGGTATCGTTGTCGACAGCCAGACCGCCGAGTGGTCGGACGACGAGGTCTATGTGCCGCTACCGCGTCCCGGCGGTGACGCGTGGGCCAGCATCGACCGCAAGGACGGCAAGGTTCTGTACGAGAAAACCGACCGCGGTTGGATCTCCTATTTCAACGACCTGCACAAAGGCCGCCACGCGGGCGTGGCCTGGGGGTGGTTCATCGACATCTTCGCGGGCACGTGCCTGGTCTTCTGCCTGACCGGCTTGTGTCTTCTGCAAATCCATTCGGGCAAGCGGCCGGCGACCTGGCCCGTGGTGGGGCTGGGCATGATCGCACCGTTGTTGCTGGCCATTCTTTTCATCCACTGACGAGGTTCTTCTGATGCGTGTCCTCCTACCGGCCGCTTTGACCGGCCTGCTCGCCAGCCCGGTTTTGGCCGCCGACATGAACGTGAAGTTCGAGGTCCCGAAGCTGAACGTGGCGGAGTATCACAAGCCCTATGTGGCTGTGTGGGTCGAGAAGCCCGACCAGAGCGTCGCGGCCAATCTGAGCCTCTGGTACGACATCAAGAAGAATGAAAACGCCGGCACCAAGTGGCTCAAGGATCTGCGCTCGTGGTGGCGTCATGTCGGACGTGAGCTGACGGTGCCCATCGACGGCGTCACCGGCGCGACCCAGGCGCCCGGCGAGTATCAGTTGAATTACCAAAGCGGCAAGGCGCCGCTCGGCAACCTTCCGGCGGGCGACTACAAGCTCGTGGTCGAAGCCTCCCGCGAGGGCGGCGGGCGCGAAGTCGTGCGCGTGCCGTTCTCGTGGCCGCCCAGGGCTCCGCAGAGCCTGAGCGCCAAGGGCGCGGACGAGCTGGGCGCCGTCGCCCTCAACCTGACGCCGTGATCGGGAGGTCTGTTATGAATCGCATGTCCAAATTCGCCGTCGCCGCCCTGATCGCCGCGGCCTTGGTTCCCGCAGTTGCGCAGGCGCATCGGCAATGGATTCTGCCTTCAGGTACTGTGTTATCGGGCAATGGGCCGTGGGTGACGTTCGACGCCGCGGTGTCGACCGAATTGTTCTTCTTTGACGCGGCACCGATGCGCCTGGCCGACGTGGCGCCGCCGCAGGGTATGCCCGCCATGCCCGGCGCCAATCTGCGCGTTACGACGCCGGACGGCATGGAGACCGTCGTCGAGAACGCCGCGACGGGCCGGCTGCGCAGCGTGTTCGATCTGCGTCTGACGCAGAACGGCACCTACAAGGTCGCCGCGACCAACCAAGGCGCGTTCGCGACCTATAAGGTCGACGGCCAGGCCAAGCGCTGGCGTGGCGCGGTCGAGAATATGGCGAAGGAAATCCCCGCCAACGCGCAAGAGGTGCAGTTGACCGAGACCGCATCGCGGATCGAAACCTTCGTCACCTTGGGTAAGCCGAACGAGACGGCGTTCAAGACGACGGGCGTGGGATTGGAGTTGGTGCCGGTCACTCACCCCAACAACCTGTTCGTCGGCGACAAGGCGACCTTCAAGATCCTGCTCGACGGCAAGCCCGCGCGAGATGTCGAGGTCGAGATCGTGCCAGGCGGCAACCGCTATCGCTTCAAATTGGGCGACTCGGTCTTGCGGACGGGTGCTGACGGTTCCTTCACCACGTCCTTCGCAGACCCGGGCATGTATTGGGTCGGCATGGACATCGAGGACGACAACGCGAAGACCGCGGGCGCCAAGCGCCGCGCGAACTACGCGGTCACGCTCGAAGTTCTGCAGTAGTCGCTGCCGGGGAACGGCGCGATGCGGCGCGTCCTGGTTCCGCACAATGTGCCGTCCGTGCCGCCCGCGAATGCGGGCGGCGGTGTCTCGAGCTTCCGCGGCGCGACTATGGGCACGACCTGGTCGGTCAACCTGGTCGCGCCCAGGTCGGTGAAGCTGCTCGACGTGCTGACCGGCGTGCAGAAGGAACTCGACCGTGTCGTCGCCCAGATGAGCACCTGGGACGTAGATTCCGATCTCAGCCGCTTCAATGTCGCGCCGCCGGGAACGTGGCATGTCCTGCCGGAGGAATTCTTCGCGGTCCTGACCTATGCGCTTTCGGTCGCCGAGGCCAGCGATGGAGCGTACGACCCGACGATCGGTCCGTTGGTCAATCTGTGGGGCTTTGGCCCCGATCCCAAGCGCACCACCGAGCCGGTTGCCGCCGATCTTGATGCCGCACGCGCGCGCTGTGGCTGGAGGCAGGTGTTGCTGGAGCCCGAAGAGCAGCGCGCCTTCCAGCCCGGCGGGCTCTATATCGATCTTTCCGCCGTGGCCAAGGGCTTCGGCGTCGATCTGTCGGCGCGTTTTCTGCGGAACGCCGGTGTGGGCGATTTCCTGATCGAAGTCGGCGGCGAATTGCGCGGCGAAGGCACGAAGCCCGACGGTACGCCCTGGTGGGTCGCGTTGGAGCGGCCGCCCGCGGACGGTTTGGCGCCGGCCGAGACGGTTGTGGCGCTCCATGGGCTTTCGATCGCGACGTCCGGTGACTACCGGAAGTTCGTCGAGATCGACGGCTGTCATCTGTCGCATACGATCGATCCGCGTACAGGACGCCCGGTGGCGGGCAAGCCTGCCGGCGTCACGGTGCTGCACGCGGAATGCATGCAAGCGGACGCGCTGGCCACGGCCATTACCGTGCTCGGCGCGGACGAGGGCATGCGGTTCGCGGAGCGGCACAATCTCGCGGCCCTGAGTCTGACGCGCGCGGGACAAGGTTTCGAGGAGCGCATGACCCCGGCTTTCACCGCGATGCTGTCATGAGCGCGCGAAGCCCGGCCTGGAGCACGCAGCCTATCTTCGCGGCCTTGGTCGCAGGACCGTTGCTTCTGTGGCTGATCGTCCGCGCGGCGGGGCCGGATGCCGTCGCGTTGCGCCCGGGCAGCACGCCTCTGGTCTCGGCCCTGATCGTGATCCTGGGTTATCTGGCTTTCTGCGGTCTGACCTATCGCGCCCACCGGCGGCGACGTGACGGCGCGGCGCGGGAAAGTGCGGGCTTGTTGCATCCCAGCGGCGCGAGCGGACCGCCGATTCTGGTCGCCTATGCGACGCAGACCGGCTTTGCGGAGGACTTGGCCTGGCGCACCGCGCGCTCGCTGCAGGCGGCGCAGGTGGCGGTCAAGGTCGTGCCGTTGGCGCAACTCGACGCGGGCACGCTGGCGAACGCGCCGCGCGCGCTGTTCATCGTCAGCACGACAGGCGAGGGCGACATGCCCGATGGCGCCGCGGGCTTCGTGCGCCGTGTGATGCCGAAGCCGGTCAGCCTGTCCGGTTTGCACTACGGCGTGCTGGCGCTCGGCGACCGCACCTACTCGAGCTACTGCGCCTTCGGCCATGCGCTCGATGGTTGGTTGCGCGGGCAGGGGGCCGTGCCGCTGTTCGACCTGGTCGAGGTCGACGACGGCGACGAAGGCGCCTTGCTCCATTGGCAATCGAACCTGCGCATGATCGGCGGCGGCACCGAGGTGCCCGACTGGGCGCCGCCCACCTATGGAAGCTGGCGTCTTGCGGAGCGCCGCCTGCTCAATCCCGGCAGTCCCGGCGGACCGGCATTCCATCTCGCGTTTGAGTCCGTTGAGGCGATGCCAGCATGGCGCGCGGGCGATATCGCGGAGGTCGGGCCGCGCAACGATCCTGCCGAGGTCGAGCGGCTGTTGGCTAAACTGTCGCTCGGCGGTCAGGCGAAGGTGGCCGGCCGGGATGAAACCTGGCGCGCACTGCTCGAGCGCAGCGTATTGCCGCACGACGAAGCGGCCATCGGCGCTTTCCTGGCTTTGCCCGCGGAGGAACGCGTCAAATCCCTGCGCGCCTTGCCGCACCGCGAGTATTCGGTCGCGTCGCTGCCGGAAGACGGCCGCCTGGAACTGCTCGTGCGCGCGATGCGCCATCCGGATGGGCGCTTGGGACTGGGCTCGGGCTGGCTGACCGCCCATGTGCCAAACGGTGGCGCGGTTGCGATGCGCGTGCGGGAGAACCGAAGCTTTCACGCGCCCGGGGACGGTAAGCCGATGATCCTGATCGGCAACGGTACCGGTCTCGCGGGATTGCGCGCCCACATCAAGGCCCGCGCGGCCGCGGGGCACACGCGCAACTGGCTGGTCTTCGGCGAGCGCACGCAGGCGCATGACTATTTCCATCGCGCCGAGATCGAGGCCTGGCGCGCGTCCGGCGTGCTCGAACGGCTCGATCTGGCGTTCTCTCGCGATCAGGCCGAGCGGGTCTATGTGCAGGACAAGCTGCGCGCGGCGGCGGGTGAATTGCGCGCCTGGGTGGAGCAGGGCGCCGCGATTTATGTCTGCGGCAGTCTCGAGGGCATGGCGCCCGGGGTGGCCGCGGCGCTGACCGAGGCGCTGGGCGCCGAAATGCTGGAGCGCCTGGCCGACGAAGGCCGTTACCGCCGCGACGTTTATTGAATTTCCGCCATTTTCGGCCCCGGCCGCGCGGCTCATGCTGCGCGCCTTGACTCCGTGCGCGCGCCATCGCTCAATAAACCGGATGCCAAACATAGTAATTGGCATCCGGGCGTTTTATGGCATCGCGTTTTTTTTCAGGGAGGGGGACTTGGCGGACAAGAAGCGGACAATGGTTGAGCGGCGCATCGGTGTTTCGCGCCGCAAGTTCATCATCGGC
>CAYZFH010000045.1:0-16014 GCA_964477375.1 uncultured Rhizobiaceae bacterium
GTAGACGACGATGGGCGCCGGGCGCTTCCCGCCCTCGGCCAGCTTTTCCAGGATTTGGTAAGCCCCGATGGGGGCGTGGCTTGCCCACACCAGCTCCAGCACCTGCTTCCGGATATCGGTCAGGCGCGCGGCGCGCTTGGCGCACAGCGCCTCGGCGTGCGACAGCGCATCGGCCACACAGCGATGGTGGTCGTGGCCGCGGCGTGGAAAGCCGGCCTCGGATTTGGCGGTGGTGCGGCTGGACTTGGCCATTTTGTTACATTATAACGTGATGTGATATTATAACAATCCGTCCCGCCGCCCGCCACGGTTTTGCCCATGCGCCATTCCGCCCTCCTCGCCGCTCTCCTCCTCTTCCTCGCCCCGGCTGCCCAGGCCGCGCCCCAGGTGGTGGTTTCGATCTACCCGATCCATTCGCTGGTGGCGGGGGTGATGGCGGGCGTGGGCGAGCCTTTGCTGCTGGTGCGCGGCGCGGCCTCACCCCACGACTATGCGCTCAAGCCCTCGGACGCCAAGGCACTGGCCAACGCCGACGTGGTGTTCTGGGTCGGCCCGCAGCTCGAGACGTTCCTGGTGAAACCGCTGGCGACCGTGAAGAAGGGCGCATCGGTGGTGGCCCTGGCGCAGGCGCCCGGCATCGCGCTCAAGGAAAACCGCGAAGGCGGCACGTGGGAGGCGCACGACCACGGCCACGGCAAGGAAGCCAAGCACGATGACGACGAGACGGACATGCATGTCTGGCTCGATCCCGTGAACGCGCAAGCCATGACGGCCATGATCGCCGAGACGCTGGCCGCAAAGGATCCCGCCAACGCCGCCGTCTACCGGGCGAACGGTGCCAAGGTGACCGCGCGTCTCGTGGCGCTGAACACCGCGCTCGCGGCCAAGCTGAAGCCCGTGGCGGGCGTGCCCTATGTCGTGTTCCACGACGCCTATCAGTATTTCGACACGCGCTATGGGCTGAACGCCATCGGCTCGGTCACCGTCTCGCCCGAGCGGCCGCCGAGCGCCGCTCGCCTGCGCGCGGTCCGGGCCAAGATCGTTGCGCTCAAGGCGCGCTGCGTCTTCGGTGAACCGCAGGTGAAGCCGTCGGTGGTGGCCGCGGTGATGGAAGGGCTGGACGTCAACACGGCGATCCTCGACCCGCTGGAACAGGGCCCCAACCCCGGCCCCGACGCCTATTTCACCGGCATGGAACGCCTAGCCGACGCGCACGTGGCCTGCCTCTCCCGCTGACGCCACGCTTTCGCGGCGGTATCATCCGTCCTGCGAGTGCGAATGCGTCATATCCGTTTCCTTTTCCTCTCCCTCCTTCTCGCCTGCGCGGCGTCCGCGCCGTTGCGCGCGCATCCGCATATCTGGATCGACGCGGTGGCGACGCTGGTGTTCGCCGATCAGAAGCTCACCGAGGTGCGCATCCAGTGGACCTTCGACGAGCTGTTCAGCAGCGCGCTGCGCGACCAGTTCGATCCCAACAAGACAGGCAAGTTCGACGGTCAGGCCCTGGCCAACCTGAAGGCCGACGCCGCCAACGGGCTAAAGGAATTCAACTGGTTCACCCACCTGAAGATCGGCGGCAAGGAGGTGACGGTCGCGGAGGGCAAGGATTTCAGCGCGGCGATCGAAGGCGACCGCGTGGTCTACCGCTTCACCGTCCCGGTCACGCCGCCCGCCGATCCGGCCGCGACGCAAGTGACGCTCAGCCTCTACGACCAGTCCTTCTATATCGACGTGGCGCTGGCCAAGGAAAACCCGGTCCGCATCGAGGGCGCAACGCCGTGCAAAACCGCGGTCGTGACCGACAAAGGCAATCCGCTCTATTACGGCATGTTCTTTCCCCAACGCATCGACCTGCGGTGCAAGTGAAATGCGCGCCGCCTCGCTCCTTCTCCTCCTGATCGCGCTTCTGTTCGGCGCGGCGGGCGCGCAAGCGCAGGGGTTGAGCGCGCCGCGCCCGGCGGACACAGGGCCCGCCATCGCGGCCCCCGGGCCCATCGCGCGCGTAGGCCAGGCCATGCTGGAGTTTCAGCGCAGGGCCAATGCCGAGATCGCCGTGCGCATGCGCGCGATCCGCGACCACTCCTCACCGGCCGCCTTCTGGGTCGCGCTGGGCCTGGCCTTCCTCTACGGCGTGCTGCACGCCGCCGGCCCGGGACACGGCAAGGCCGTGGTCGTCTCCTATTTCCTGGCACGCGAGGCGCGCATCGGGCGAGGCTTGCGCATGGGCGCGCAGATCGCCTTCTTCCACGTCATCTCGGCCATCGTGATCGTGGCGCTGGCCGACCTGCTGCTGCGCCGCAGCTTCGGCGGCATGCCGGGCGAGATCCCGGCGGTGCGCATCGCCAGCTACGGCTCGATCCTGCTGATCGGCCTGATCATGCTGGTCCAGGCCATGCGGCGCGCGGTGGGCGGCGGCCATGGGCATCATCATCACCATCATCATGATGGTTGCGCGCATGGGCATGGCGCGCATCAGGGCCTCTTGGCGTTCGGCGTCGGGCTGATCCCCTGCACCGGCGCCGTGCTGGTGATGCTGTATGCGCTGGCCAACGGCATCGTCTTGGCCGGCGCGGCGCTGGTGGCCGCCATCGGGGTGGGCATGGCCGCGACCATGGCGGGGCTGGGCCTGTTGGCCGTGGTGGCGCGACGCTTCGTGACCAAGATGTTCGCCCATCATCAGGAAGGCGGCGGGCGGCTGGGGATGGTCCTGGAGATCGGCGGCGCCCTGGTCATCACGCTTTTGGGCGGACTTTTGCTGGCCGCGTCGCTTTGATTCTCTTGTCACCTCGGGGCGCAGCCGGGAGAATGCCCGCCTTCGCTTAAAGCCGCGCAGGGGACCGCATGGCGTCGAAAGCCAAGGCCGCATCCGTCGGCCTGATCATGGGCAGCCAATCCGACTGGGAGACGATGCAGCACGCGGCGGAAACGCTGAAGGCGCTGGGCGTCGCCTGCGAGCGGCGCATCGTGTCTGCCCACAGGACGCCGAAGCGTCTTTACGATTACGCCACCACGGCGAAGAAGCGCGGGCTCAAAGTCATCATCGCGGGCGCCGGCGGCGCCGCGCATCTGCCCGGCATGGCCGCCTCCATGACCACCCTGCCCGTGCTCGGCGTGCCGGTGGAAAGCGCGGCGTTGAAAGGCATGGACAGTCTTCTCTCGATCGTCCAGATGCCGGGCGGGGTGCCCGTGGGCACGCTGGCCATCGGCAAGGCGGGCGCGATCAACGCGGCCTTGCTCGCGGCGTCGATCTTGGCGCTTTCCGACGCCAAGCTGGGCGCGCGGCTCGAAGCCTGGCGCAAGCGCCAGACCGATTCGGTCGCGGCCGAACCCGGCGCATCCGCCCGCAAGCACTGATTCCATGAGCAAGGTTTCGAAGCAGAAGGGCGCCCTGGCGCCGGGCGCCGTCATCGGCATCATGGGCGGCGGCCAGTTGGGCCGCATGACCGCCATCGCCGCCGCGCGGCTTGGCTATCGCTGCCACATCTTCACGCCCGAGCGCGATGGCCCGGCTTCGCAGGTGGCCTACGCCACCACGATCGCCGAGTACACCGACAAGCGTGCGCTGGCCCGCTTCGCCGACGCGGTCGATGTGGTGACCTTCGAATTCGAGAACATCCCGCATGCGAGCCTGACATTGCTCGAAGCGCGCGTGCCCGTACGTCCCGGCGTGAAAGCGCTCGAGATCAGCCAGGACCGGCTGATCGAAAAAGATTTCCTGCGCTCGATCGGCGTGCCCACGGCGGCCTACCGCGCGATCCACAATGCCGCCGAACTGGCCGAGGCCTTCGAGACGTTCGGCCGCAACGCGATCCTGAAGACCACGCGCTTCGGCTATGACGGCAAGGGCCAGGTGCGGATGGCGCCCAAGACCAAGCCGCAGGACGCGTGGCGCAAGCTGGGCGCCAAGATCGCGATCCTGGAGAAGCGCGTCGATTTCGATTGCGAGATTTCGGTCGTCATCGCGCGCGGCCTTGACGGGAAAATGGCGCATTTCGTGCCGGTCGAGAATCGCCACCTTCACGGCATTCTGGACACGACCACCGCACCCGCCCTCGTCCTGCCGTCCGTCGCCAAGCAGGCCGTAGCGATGGCCCAGCGCACGGCCAAGGCGCTGGACCTGGTCGGCATTCTGGCCGTCGAGATGTTCGTCACACGCCAGGGCAACGTGCTGGCCAATGAGATCGCGCCGCGTCCGCACAATTCCGGCCATTGGACCATCGATGCCTGCCAGTCGAGCCAGTTCGAGCAGCATGTGCGTGCGGTCTGCGGCCTGCCTCTCGGTTCGCCCGAGCGGCACCATGACGCGCTGATGAAGAACCTGATCGGCCGCGACGCGCTGCGCTGGAAAAGCCTGGTGCGCGACCAGGATGCGAAGCTGCATCTCTACGGCAAGCGCGAGGCGCGCGCGGGCCGCAAGATGGGCCATGTCACCTGGCTCAAGCCGAAAGGCGATTAAGCCAGCAACCCCGCCACGTAATCGCCGATGGCCAGGCACGAGGTCAGGCCGGGCGATTCGATCCCGAACAGATTGACCAGGCCCGGCACGCCGTGATCGCGCGGGCCCCGGATCAGGAAATCGGGCGTCGCCACGCCCTTGGGCACGATCTTCGGCCGCACGCCGGCATAGCCGGGTTGCAGTGCGCCGTCGGGCAAAGCCGGCCAATAGCTGCGCACGGCTTGATAGAAAGAGTCCGCGCGGCGCGGATCGACCTCGTATTCGGGTTTATCGATCCACTCGACATCCGGCCCGAAGCGCACCTGCCCGCCCATGTCGATCGTGACATGCACGCCCAGCCAGAAATCGACCGGCAGCGGATAGATCAGCCGCGTGAACGGCGCCTTCACACCAGACAGGGTGAAGTAGTTGCCCTTGGCGTAATGGATGGGCGGCACCTCCGCGCGTGGCAGACCTTCCATCGCGCCCGCGATTGCTTGCGCCCCGAGCGCCGCGGCATTGACCACGGTTCGCGCCACCAGCTCCATCGGCTCGGCACCACCGATGCGCAAGGCAATTCCGTCCTCGCCGATGCGCCCGCCCACGACCGGCGCATGGCAAGCCAGCATCGCGCCGTGCGCCTCGGCATCCGCCAACAGCGCCTGCACCAGCTCGTGGCTGTCCACAATGCCGGTCGAGGGTGAGAGCAGCGCCGCCGTGCAGTGGAGTTGCGGCTCCATCGCGCGCGCCTCGGCGGCCGTGAGCGGCTTGAGATCGTCGACGCCGTTGGCCTCCGCTGCCGCCTTGAGCTTCGCCAGCTCGGGATGCTGGTCCTCGCCCGTCGCCACGATCAGCTTGGTCGCGCGCCGGTGCGGCACGCCTCGCTCGGCGCAGAATTCGTAGAGCGCCTTCTTGCCCGCGATGCAGAGCCGCGCCTTCAGGCTGCCCTTTGGATAATAGATGCCCGCATGGATCACTTCGGAATTGCGCGAGCTGACCTCAGTGCCGGCGGCTTCGGCCGCTTCCAGGATCAGCACCTCGCGCCCGTCGCGCGCCAGGCGCCGCGCGATTCCGAGGCCCACCGCACCCGCGCCGATGACGACGCAATCGACCTGCTCAGCCACGGCGGCGCGCTGGGATGGATAGTCGAGGACGCGAGTTCATCGGAGCGGAATCTCGTGGCAGGAGACGCGAGTGTAGCACCGGCCGCGGATTAGGCCGAACGGCTGGATAGAGCTTGGCTTTCCCGCTACCGTTCCGCCGAACACGCGAAGCGGGGGAGAGAGACGATGCTGAAGCGCGACCATCATTGGCCCGAGGGGCATTGGGACTGGCTGATCCATTTGGCCTTCAAGCACGGCATCCGCTGCGGCGACATGATCTATGTCGGCGGCCAGGTCGATAAGGACATCAAGGGGCTTTGCCTCAACCTTTACGACCAGAAGACCCAGACCAAGGTGGTGATGAATCACATCAACACCGTGCTGAAAGGCTTCGACGCCGGCCTCAAGGACGTGGTGAAGCTGGTCGCCCTCTACGTCAACGACGGCTCGGTGAACGAACAGGAATATCTGGCCGAGATCGCCAGCCATTTGCCGGCGGGCGCCAGGCCCGCGATCACCCTGATCCCCCTGCCGTGGCTGGCCTATCCCGGCATGATGGTCGAGATCGAGGCGGTCGCGATGCTGGGCCAGGACGGCACGCATCTGCCGCGCAGCTATGCCGAGCCCAAGAACCACTTCCCGCTTCCAACGGCTTTCGCCCAGGCCGTGCGCTGCAACAAGATGATCCATGTCAGCGCGCAGACGCCCCACGACGCGCAAGGCAACGTCCTGCATCCCGGCGATATCGTGCGCCAGAGCGAAGTGGTGATGGAGAAGCTGGCCGCCGTGCTGAAGGAATACGGCGCCACGCTCGACGACGCGGTGAAATTCAACATCTATTACGAAGGCCAGGGCACCGAGGCCGATTGGCGCAAGGCGGCCGAGGTGCGCGCGCGCTATTTCAAGGAACCCGGCCCGGTCGCCACCGGCCTGCCCGTGCCCCTGATGCCCAAGGGCGAGACGATCCGCATGGAACTCGTCGCCATGCTGGGCGAGGACGGAACGCACCTGCCGCGCGAGCATGTCTGGCCCGACGGGCATTGGGATTGGACGATCCACCTGCCCTACAAGCACGGCCTGAAATGCGGCGACATGGTCTTCGTCGGCGGCCAAGTGGCCATGAGCCCCAAGGGCCAGGTGCTGCATCCGGGCGAGCTGATCCCCCAGACCCACATCACCATGGACAACATCGCCAAGGTGCTGGGCGGTTTCGGCCTGACGCTCGACGACGTGGTGAAGAACAACGCCTTCTATAAGGGCTCGGCCGGCCCCGACACGATCGTGGCCAACCAGCGCGTGCGCTCCGCCCGCTTCAAGGAACCCGGCCCCGCCTCGACCGGCGTGCCGCTTAAGTTCCTGGCCTACGAGGGGATGGAGACCGAAATCGAAGTCATCGCCATGGTGCGATAGGGGAATTCGGGGCGGACGACAGAAAATTTCTCCGAAATCCGCCCCCTGTCCCCTACAAAAATCTGCGGCGCCTCTCTATTGTTGTGCGATTGAACCAAGCCGCGAACGGCCCGCACCGGCCGGATAACGACGGCAAAACAGGGACCTAGGCCTTTCGTCGCAACGGCCGACCCGGCCCGGACGGCGCAGGCTTTGGCTGGGCGGACCGAATGGCTGGGGACTACATCCTCGAGACCGAGCGGCTGACCAAGGAATTTCGCGGCTTCGTCGCCGTGAACGGCGTCGGCTTGCGCGTGCGCCGCGGCTCGGTCCACGCGCTGATCGGGCCGAACGGCGCGGGCAAGACCACCTGCTTCAACCTTCTCACCAAATTCCTGACGCCGAGCGCGGGACGCATCACCTACAACGGACGCGACATCACCCAGGCGGCGCCCGCGGACGTGGCGCAGATGGGCCTCGTGCGCTCGTTCCAGATCTCGGCCGTCTTCCCAAATCTGACGCTGTTGGAGAACGTGCGCGTCGCGCTGCAGAAAAAGCGCGGCAAGTCGTTCGATTTCTGGCGTTCGGAACGCGTGCTCGACGAACTCAACGACCGGGCCGCGGAGCTTCTGGCCGAGGTGGGATTGGCCGAGTTCGCGCATCTGACCGCGGTCGAACTCCCCTACGGGCGCAAACGCGCGCTGGAGATCGCGACCACCTTGGCGCTCGAGCCCGAGCTGTTGCTGCTGGACGAACCCACGGCCGGCATGGGGCACGAGGATGTCGGCCGCGTCGTCGCGCTGATCAAGCGCGTGGCGGCCAATCGCACCGTCCTGATGGTCGAGCACAATCTGTCCGTCGTGGCCGACCTGTCGCACACGATCACGGTCCTGGCGCGCGGCGAGGTGCTGGTCGAAGGCGACTATGCCGCCGTGTCGAAGAACCCGCAGGTGATCGAGGCCTATATGGGCTCCGGCCATGGCTGACAATCTGGCCCGCGACATGCGCCCCGCCGCGGCCACCGCCGCATCGCCCATGCTGGCGGTCAAGGACCTGAACGCCTGGTACGGCGAGTCGCACATCCTGCACGGCATGAATTTCGATATCCGCCCCGGCGAGGTGGTGACGCTTTTGGGCCGCAACGGCGCGGGCAAGACCACGACGCTGAAATCGATCATGGGCATCGTGGGCAAACGCACGGGCTCGGTCCTGTTCGAGGGCGCCGAGACGGTAGGTTTGGCGTCGAACCGCATCGCGCGCATGGGCCTGGCCTTCTGCCCCGAGGAGCGCGGCATCTTCGCGAGCCTCGACGTGCGCGAAAACCTCCTGCTGCCGCCGCAGGTGCGGCCGGGCGGCATGTCGGTCGAAACCATCTTCGAGCTGTTCCCCAATTTGAAGGAACGGCTGGCCAGCCAGGGCACCAAGCTGTCGGGCGGCGAGCAGCAGATGCTGGCCATCGGCCGCATCCTGCGCACGGGCGCGCGGCTGTTGCTTCTCGACGAGCCGACCGAGGGGCTCGCACCCGTCATCATCCAGCAGATCGGCGCCACCTTGCGCCGCCTGAAGGCCGAGGGCTTCACCATCCTTCTGGTCGAACAGAACTTCCGGTTCGCCGCCACGGTGGCGGACCGGCACTATGTGGTCGAGCGGGGAAAAGTCGTCGACCATTTCCAAGCGTCCGAGATCGAGAAAAGCGTCGATAAGCTTCGCAACTATCTGGGCGTGTGACATTCCACTTTGATGCATTAGCAAAAGAAACGAACTGAGGAGGAACCGAAATGCGTGGCAAGAACAGCGTGAGAGCCTTGGGGCTCGCGGCTGCGGTGGTTTTGGCCGCCGGCACCGCCCAGGCCCAGGTCTCGGACGGCGTCATCAAGATCGGCGTCCTGACCGACATGTCGAGCCTGTACACCGACCTGGGCGGCCAAGGCTCCGTGGTCGCGGCCAAGATGGCAGTCGAGGATTTCGGCGCGGCAGCCAAGGGCATGAAGGTCGAGATCGTCAGCGCCGACCACCAGAACAAGCCGGACGTGGGCTCGGCCATCGCGCGCCAGTGGTATGACGCGGACAAGGTGGACGTCATCGTCGACGTGCCCAATTCGGGCGTGGCCCTGGCCGTCAACGAAGTGACGCGCGAGAAGAACAAGGTCTTCCTCGTCTCCGGCGCGGCGTCCTCGGCGCTGACCGGCGACAAATGCTCGCCCAACACCATCCACTGGACCTACGACACATGGGCGCTGGCCAACGGCACCGGCCGCGCGATCGTGAAGACGGGCGGCGACAGCTGGTTCTTCATCACCGCCGACTACGCCTTCGGCCATCAGCTCGAGGCCGACACCACGGCCGTCGTGAAGGAGATGGGCGGCAAGGTGCTGGGCTCGGTGCGCGCGCCGTTGAACACGCCGGACTTCTCGTCCTTCCTGCTGCAGGCGCAGGCGTCCAAGGCCAAGATCGTCGGCCTGGCCAACGCCGGCGGCGACACGGTCAATTCGATCAAGCAGGCGTCCGAGTTCGGCATCGTGAAGGGCGGCCAGAACCTGGCCGGTCTTCTGGTCTTCCTGACCGACGTGCATTCGCTCGGCCTGCCCGTGGCCCAGGGCCTGATCTTCACCGAAGCCTGGTACTGGGACATGAACGACGCGAACCGCGCCTTCGCGGCCAAGTTCGCGCCCCAAGACAAGGGCATCCATCCGACGATGGTGCATGCCGGCGTCTACTCGGCCGTCACCCACTATTTGAAGGCGGTCGAGGCGATGAAGAACGACACGGACGGCAAGGCCGTGGTCGACAAGATGAAAGCCACGCCGACCGACGACAAGCTGTTCGGCAAGGGCACCATCCGCGCCGACGGGCGGCACATCCACGACATGTACCTGTTCGAGGTGAAGAAGCCCGACGAGTCGAAGAAGCCGTGGGACTACTACAAGCTTCGCGCCACGATTCCCGCGGCCGAAGCCTTCCGTCCCGTCGACAAGGGCAATTGCCCGCTCACCAAGAGCTGAGGACAGGCTGACGAGAAACGGCGCCGGAGGGGCACCCCTCTCCGGCGCCACTTTCCCCTAACCCACCGATGTTCGAGATCCTCGGCATATCGCCCCAGGCGCTGTTCGGCCAATTGCTGATCGGCCTGATCAATGGCGCCTTCTACGCCATGCTCAGCCTTGGCCTGGCCGTGATCTTCGGCCTGCTCAACATCATCAATTTCTGCCATGGCGCGCTCTACATGATGGGCGCGTTCGTGGCGTGGCTCGCGCTCAAGCATCTCGGCCTCGGCTACTGGCCCGCCTTGATCGTCGCGCCCATCGTCGTCGGCGCGTTCGGTATGGTGCTGGAGCGCACGATGCTGCGGCATCTCTACAAGCTCGATCACATCTACGGGCTTCTGCTCACTTTCGGTCTGGCGCTCGTCATCGAAGGCGTCTTCCGCAACGAGTTCGGCGCTTCGGGCCTGCCCTACGGCATTCCGCCCACGCTCTCGGGCGGACAGAATCTGGGCTTCATGTTCCTGCCCAACTACCGTGCCTGGGTGATCGTGGCCTCGCTCAGCGTGTGTCTCGCGACCTGGTACGTCATCGAGCGCACCAAGCTCGGCGCCTATCTGCGCGCCGCAACCGAGAACCCGACGCTCGTGCAAGCCTTCGGCATCAATGTGCCGCGCATGATCACGCTGACCTATGGTCTCGGCGTGGCGCTGGCCGCGCTTGCGGGCGTGCTGGCCGCGCCGATCTATCAAGTCAGCCCGCTGATGGGCTCGAACCTGATTATCGTGGTGTTCGCCGTGGTCGTGATCGGCGGCATGGGCTCGATCCTGGGATCGATCATCACCGGCTTCGCACTCGGCGTCGTCGAGGGCCTGACCAAGGTCTTCTACCCCGAGGCGTCGTCGACCGTGATCTTCATCATCATGGCGATCGTGCTGCTGGTCCGGCCAACCGGCCTGTTCGGGCGGGCCCACTGATGGCGCAGAATCCCACACAAGGCGCGAAGAACGGCTACCGGCACCAGTACGCCGTCTTCGCCGGCATGGTGGCGCTGTTCCTGGTGCTGCCCTACGTGATCTATCCCGTCTTCCTGATGCAGGCCTTGTGCTTCGCGCTGTTCGCCTGCGCCTTCAATCTTCTGATCGGCTATACGGGCCTCGTGTCCTTCGGCCACGCCATGTTCCTGGGCACGGCCGGTTATATGAGCGCGCATGCGGCCAAGGTCTGGGGCCTGCCGCCCGAGCTTGCCATCCTGGCGGGCACCGCGGCCTCGGCGGTGCTGGGGCTGGTCGTCGGCCTTCTGGCCATCCGGCGCCAGGGCATCTACTTCGCCATGATCACGCTGGCCTTGGCGCAGATGATCTTCTTCTTCTCGCTTCAGGCCAAGTTCACCGGCGGCGAGGACGGCATCCAGAGCGTGCCGCGCGGTGTCATGTTCGGCATCCTGAACCTGCAGGACATGATGACGATGTATTTCGTCGTCCTGGCCATCTTCCTGGCCGGCTTCCTCTTGATCTGCCGCGTCATTCACTCGCCCTTCGGCCAGGTGCTGAAGGCCATCCGCGAGAACGAGCCACGCGCCATTTCGCTCGGCTACAACGTGCACCAATACAAGCTGATCGCCTTCGTGCTGTCGGCCGCGCTGTCGGGCCTGGCGGGGGGTACCAAGGCCATCGTGTTCCAGTTGGCGTCCTTGACCGACGTGCACTGGACGATGTCGGGTGAGGTCGTGCTGATGACGCTTCTGGGCGGCATGGGCACCTTGTTCGGCCCCATCGTCGGCGCCTTCATCGTCATCGCGATGCAGAACTATCTGGCCCAGCTCGGCTCCTGGGTCACCATCGCGCAAGGCGTCGTGTTCGTGATCTGCGTGCTGGCGTTCCGCCGCGGCATCGTCGGCGAACTGGGCCGCTTCCTGAAGAAACCGCTTTAGCCGGTTTTATTCCGCCGGATGGCCGCCTGCCGCACGCTTGGGCTGGTCGGCCGCGACTTCGTCGGCTTCGACGCCATGCGCCAGGATGTCGGCCGGCGCGCCCTCCGGGTTCGCGGCCACGCGCCGGAACCACGACAGATGCCGGAGGCGATCCAGGTACAGATAGAGCACCGGCGTGATGTAGAGCGTGAGGAGCTGCGACAGCAGCAGACCGCCGACGACGGCTAGGCCGAGCGGCTTACGCGATTCCGCGCCGCCGCCGATACCGGCCGCGATCGGAACCGCGCCCATGAGCGCGGCCATAGTCGTCATCATGATCGGACGGAAACGCACCAAGCAGGCTTCATAGATGGCCTTCTGCGGCGTCTGCGCGGCCTTGCGCTCGGCCTCCAGCGCGAAGTCGATCATCATGATCGCGTTCTTCTTCACGATACCGATCAGCAGGATCATGCCGACGAAGGCATAGAGGCTGAGCGGCGTGTTGAAGACGAGAAGCGTGATCAATGCGCCCACGCCGGCGGAAGGCAGGCCGGACAGAATCGTCAGCGGATGGATGAAGCTCTCGTAGAGCACGCCAAGGACGATATAGACGACCAGAATCGCCATGATGACCAGGAGGCCCATGCCCTTAAGCGAGGCCTCGAAGGCCTTGGCCGTGCCCTGGAAGCCGGTCGAGACCGTGATCGACATGCCTTGATCGCGTTCGATCTGCTTGACCGCGTCGACGGCCTGGCCGAGCGACACGTCGGGCGCCAAGTTAAAGGAGATCGTCACCGACGGGATCTGGCCCATGTGATTGACGGTCAGCGGGCCGACGTCGTTCTTGAGTGAGGCCACCGCCGTCAGCGGCACCAGGGCGCCGCGCGAACCGCGCACATAGATTCGATCGAGCGCCGAAGTGTCACGCTGGAATTTGCCCTGCACCTCGATGACGACGTCGTACTGGTCCGAGGGGGTATAGATCGTCGAGATCTGCTGCGCGCTGAAAGCCGCGCCTAGCGCGGCCTGGATCTGTTCGATGGAGATGCCCAGCGCGGCCGCACGATCCCGGTCGATATCCACCACGATGTTGGGACTGGTGAGATACATGTCGCTGGTCACATCCCGCAGGATGTTCAGCTTCGACATGGCCTCCTGCATCTTGGCGGCCGAATCGTAAAGCTCCTTCAGGTCCAGATCCTGAAGCGTGTACTGGTACTGCGCCTTGGTCAGCATGCCGCCGATACGGATAGGCGGCGGGTTCTGCAGGAATACCTTGATACCCGGAATACCCGAGATCTTCGGTCGCAGTTGGGTGATCACCTGGTCGGCGTTCAACTTGCGGTCCGCGCGGTCCTTCAGGCGGATGAACAGGCTGCCGCTGTTGGCCGTGGTGCGCGAGCCGCCGGAGCCGACCGACGACATAAAGGCCGCAACGTTCGGGTCCTTAAGGACGATGTCGGCCACCTTCTGCTGGTTCCGCACCATGGCCTCGAAGGACGTATCCTGCGCGCCTTCGGTGAAGATGACGATCTGGTTGGCATCCTCACTCGGCAGGAAGTCCTTCGGCACCCACGAGAACAGGAAGTACGTGAGCACCAGCGTGGCGAGGAACACGCCGAAGGTGACGACGTGGTTGCGCAAGCACCATTGCAGCGAGCGGTCGTAACCCCGGCGCATGCCTTCCAGCACCCACTCGGACCAGCGGTAGACCAAACCATGCTGGCTGTGGTGGCCGTGGGCGCGCACGAAGCGGCTGCACAGCATCGGCGTCAAGGTCAGCGAGACGATGCCGGACACCACGATGGCGGCGCAGATCGTGACTGCGAATTCGTGCAGCAGGCGCCCGACCATGCCGCCCATGAACAGGACCGGAATGAACACCACGCCTAGTGAGATGGTCATCGAGATGATGGTGAAGGCGATTTCCTTCGAGCCTTTGATGGCTGCCTGGAACGGCTTCTCACCCTTCTCCATATGCCGGACGATGTTCTCAAGCATGACGATGGCGTCGTCGACGACGAAGCCGACCGACAGCGTCAGCGCCATGAGCGTCAGGTTGTTGAGGCTGTAGCCCAGGATCGCCATGGCCGCGAATGTGCCGACCACGGAGATCGGCAAGGCCAACGAAGGAATGATTGTCGCGGAGACGTTCCTGAGGAACAGGAAGATCACCATGATCACGAGCGCCGCGGCCAAGACCAGCGTGAACTGCACGTCGCGGATCGAATGGCGAATTGTCTCGGTGCGGTCGTAAAGCAAATCCATCTTCACAGACGCGGGAAGGATCTGCTCGAACTGCGGCAGGACGGCCTTGACCGCGTCGACGACCTCGATCGTGTTGGCGCCCGGCTGACGGTAGACGCCCAGCACGATGCCGCGATCCGCGTTGAACCAGCTCGCGACCTTGTCGTTCGCGACGCCGTCCACCGCGCGGCCGACATCCTGCACGCGCACCGGCGCGCCGTTGCGGTAGATGACGATCTGCCGGTTGTATTCCTCGGCGTTCATCAGCTGGCCGCTGGACTTGATCGTCACGGTCTGGTCCGCGCCGTTGAGCGTGCCGGTCGCCTGGTTCTGGTTGGCGCGCTTGATGCCGTCCACCACCTCGTCGAAGCCGATGCCGTAGGTGGCCAGCTTGTCCGGGTCGACCTGGACGCGGACAGCCTTCTGCTGCGAACCCCACACGACCACCTGCGCGACGCCGGCGATACTCGACAGGCGCTGAGCCAGGATGGTTTCCGCGTAGGTGTTCACCTCGGTGAGCGGCAGCGTGCTCGAACGCAACGCCAGGATGTAGATCGAGAAGTCGGACGGATTGACCTTGCGGAAGGACGGCGGCGCGGGCATCTCAGGCGGCAAGCTGCGGGAGGCCGTCGAGATGGCTGTCTGCACGTCTTGAGCAGCCGCGTCGATATTCCGGTCGATCGCGAATTGCAGGGTGATCGAAGTCTGGCCCAGCGCACTGGACGAGCTCATCGAGTCGACGCCGGGAATACGCGAGAATTGCGCTTCGAGCGGCTGGGCGATCGACGACGCCATCGTCTCCGGGCTGGCGCCGGGCAGCGAGGCGCTGACCTGGATGGTCGGGAAATCGACCTTGGGAAGTTCGCTGACCGGCAGGTTGCGGTAGGCGAACACGCCAAAGATGACGAGGCCGACCATCAACAAGGTCGTCATGACGGGCCGGCGGATGCAAAGCTCAGGCAACGTCATGCGAATATTCCACTGTTAACGGATGCCGCGTGGCAGCGGCCGTTCAGCCCTGCAGCCGTACCTTGGCGCCAGGGAAGAGCCGGAGCTGACCTTCCCGAACGACTTTCTCGCCGGCCTCGATGCCGCTTTCGATCACGGTCATACCGCCCTCGTTCACGCCGGTCACGACCGGGCGCTGCTCGACCGTCATGTCCTGCTTCACGACATAGACATATTGGCCGTTGGGTCCGATCTGGACGGCTTCGGAGGGCACGACCACGACCTGCGCATTTTTGGCCAAGGTCAGGGTGACGTTGACGGATTGGCCCGGCGTCAGGCGCTCGGGCTGGTTGGCGAAGGTAGCCTTCATCTGAATGGTGCCCGTCGAGGTGTCGACGGTGTTGTTCACGAATGTCAGCTCGCCCCGGATCGGCGCGCCCTTGTCGCCCTGGGGCACGGCATCGACCACCAAGGAGCCTTCCGTCATCCGGCGCTGGATATCCGGCAGGTTGCGCTCGGGCACGGCGAAGGCAACGTAGATCGGCTGGGTCTGGTTGATCACCACCATCGAGACGGTGTCGTTGGCCTTCACCACGTTGCCAAGCTGGATGAGGATGTTGCCGGTGCGGCCCTGAACAGGCGAACGAATCGCGGTGTAGGAAACTTGAAGCCGCGCATGCTCGACCGCGGCTTCGTCGGATTTCACGATAGCGGCGGCGCTGGCCGCGTTGGCGACGGCCTGATCGAGCTGCTGCTTCGGCGCGTAATCCTTCTTCGCCAATTCGGTGTAGCGGGTCAGATCGAGCTTGGCCTTTTCGAGCAGCGCCTTGTCGCGCGCTAGAGCCGCTTCGGCCTGCTTCAGGTCCGCCTCGAACGGGCGCGGGTCGACGGTGAACAGAAGGTCGCCCTTCTTAACCATCTGCCCTTCCTGGAACGCGACCGCGACGACCTGGCCGTCGACGCGCGATTTGACCGAAACGGTCGTGTAGGGCTGGACGC
>CAYZFH010000046.1:0-15907 GCA_964477375.1 uncultured Rhizobiaceae bacterium
TCTTGATTTACCTCAGGGTTTTTCCGATCGACGAGGCCAAGCAGGGACGATGACGATGTCGACTCAAAATCAAGCCCGCTCTGCTGCCGCTGTCGTCGTTGGTTCACGAGCGGTGCGGATGTTGCATAGCTCTAGCGGCTCAGGAAGAGAAATCTCAGACTCCACACCTTCAGTCTCGCACGGGAAAATGACGCGGTATTACGGCAAGTCGCCGAAGCAGATTGCCGGCCGCGTCGGTTTGTATGCCGCGGTTGCGCTAATCTGCATCTATTCCTTCTTCCCGATCTACTGGATGATCCTCTCCAGTCTGAGGTCGCCCGAAAAGCTATTCCTGGATTCATCCTTGGTTTTCTGGCCGCCCGATCTAAGCTCTTACAAGTCACTCTTGCAGCTTACGAATTATCCGGCGAATTTCGTTAATAGCGTCATGATGGCTATGGCTACGATTGCCGTGGCGACGACGCTGTCATCATTCATTGCTTATGGAGCGACGCGTTTGCGGTTTCGGGGCAAAACGACGTTGGTCGCGTCCATGCTGTTCGCCTACATGTTTCCGCCATTGATGTTGGTTATTCCGATGTCCGCCTTGTTCCGAATAGCTGGCTTAGCCGATAGCTTGTGGGGCCTGCTAATCGCTCACCTGGCGATTTCGCTGCCGCTGGCGGTGTGGCTGCTATGGGGCTTTTTCAAATCGATGCCGTTCGATCTGGAGGAAGCGGCAATGGTGGACGGCTGTTCCCAATTCGGCGCCTTCATCAAGGTGGTCCTTCCGCTTTCGGCCCCCGGCTTGATTACGGTCGGCATCTTCTCGTTTTTGCTGTCCTGGGCGGACTACGTATTCGCGCTCATCCTCATCATGAGTGATGATCGCAAGACATTGCCCGTGGGCTTGGCATCAATGCTTGGCGCGCAAGATCTGCGTTGGGGTGAGATACTCGCCGGCGCAACCCTTATTGCTCTGCCGTTGTTCGTTATCTTTATGTTCTGCTATCGATATTTCGTCGCAGGGCTGACGGCGGGTGCGCTCAAAGGTTAGGCACTGTTCGAGCGAAGCACGTCCTCGTGCTTCGCGCTAGACCGTGGGTATTTCGCGTAGAGATGGCGGACGGGGTGCCCGGCAAGACTAACGTTTTGTGACTTTGGTTTCCCCTAGAAGCGATTGCCATGCCTCCACTGTTCGCGAGAGGTGAGCGTTCATCTGTTGTTCGGCTAGGCCTACCCGCCGCTCTTCGATCGCTTCCAAGATGGTGCAATGGTCCTCGTAAGATTGTCGACCTCGATTTTGGTCGGCAAAGTAGACCTTCCGTCGATGCCTGGACAGTTCGTAGAACGATCTCGCCACGCGCAGCAAAATGTCGTTCTTGGTTGCAGAAAAAATCGCAAGATGGAACGCCTCGTCCTCGCGCTCTATGCTTTGCTTTTTGGATAGGCGCTTGTTGGTCTCTTCAAGTATGGCATTGATCTCGCGGATGTTTTCCGCAGTCCTGCGTGTGCAGGCCAACCTGACCGCCTGCCCTTCGAGCATACGGCGGACCTCCATGACGTCGGCGATTTCCTTGGCCTCGAATGGAACTCCGGATTCAGCATAAAGCACTAGAGCATCGATGCTGCTCTCTTCGATCTTTCGCAGATAGATTCCAGAATTTGGGCGCCGTTCTATCACTCGCATGGTTTCAAGTGCGGCCAGAGCCTCTCGAACCGCGCCGCGACTGGTGTCGAACTTTTCCGCAAAGTCGCGTTCTGATGGCAACCGTTCGGAGGGCTGATAGCGGCGCTCACGGATGAAGGAAAGGATCTTTCCGATGGCGTTCGAAGGAGCCTCAAGCTTGTCGGTTCGATTTCGCTCAGTCATCTAAAATATCCTGCCTGGTCCTGCCGACCACTTGATTTCGATTTCCTCGGTAGCTAATCATGGCCGACCAAATTGGTCGACCAGTACTTTGGAGGAACCTTGAGGATCTCGGTCGAATCCGCCCTGCTTCAGTAGATATCAGGTTGAGGAAATTGAAGCATCTGAAACGCGCCAAATCCACCTAAAGAATTGATTTCCCAGCATGGATAGCTTTGAGACGGATCTGTTTGTCATAGGTGGCGGCTCGGGCGGCGTGCGCGCCGCGCGGATCGCCGCTGGCCATGGCGCCCGCGTCATGATCGCCGAGGAATATCGGATGGGCGGCACTTGCGTCATTCGCGGGTGCGTACCGAAGAAGCTATTCGCCTACGCCTCGCATTTCAGCCACGACATCGCGGATGCCGCGGGCTTCGGCTGGACCGTTCCGCCGGCGACGTTCGACTGGGCCACCCTGATCGCCAACAAAGACAAGGAGATCGCCCGGCTGGAAGCGGCCTACACCACCAACGTGGAGAAATCTGGCGTGCAGGTGATCAAGTCGCGCGCCGTGTTCGAGGACCCGCATACGCTGGTGCTCGACGGCGGCAGGAGGGTGCGCTCGAAGTATATCCTGATCGCCACGGGCGGCGCACCGAACCACGGCAAGGCCATTCCCGGCATCGAGCATGTCATCTCATCGAACGAAGCATTTCATCTACCCGAATTGCCGAAGCGTATCCTGATCCAGGGCGGTGGCTATATCGCGCTGGAGTTTGCGTGCATCTTCTCGGGCCTGGGTTCCCTCGTGACTGTGGTCTATCGCGGCGACAACATCCTGCGTGGCTTCGACGACGACGTCCGCGCCCATGTCCGCGATGAGATGGAGAAGAACGGCATTACCATCCTGACCGGTTGCACGGTCGACGGGATTGAGAAGCACGACGATCGGTACACATCGCACCTGTCGAATGGCTCCAGCATCGCGTCCGACAAGGTGATGTTCGCCATCGGCCGTCACCCCGCCGTCGCAAATCTCGGGCTGGAGAAAGCCGGCGTCGCCATCAACCCGGATAACGGAGGCATCGTCGTCAACGAAGCCTCGCAGAGCTCGGTGCCACATATCTATGCGGTCGGCGACGTCACCCATCGCTTCAATCTGACGCCGGTAGCGATCCGTGAGGGCCACGCTTTCGCCGATACGGTTTTCGGCAAGCGGGCGGTCAAGGTCGATCACATCGATATTCCGACCGCCGTGTTCACGCAGCCCCAGGTCGGCACCGTGGGCCTCACCGAGGCGCAGGCGCGGGCGCAGTTCGCTATCGTTGATGTCTACAAGGCGGCGTTCCGCCCGTTGAAGGCGACGCTGTCCGGCAGCGAGTCGCGGGTGTTGATGAAACTGGTGGTTGACGCGGGGAGCGACCGCGTCGTGGGTTGCCATATCGTTGGATCGGACGCGGCCGAATTGGTTCAGGTCATCGCCATTGCCGTAAAGATGAAGGCTACCAAGGCGGACTTCGACGCCACTATGGCGCTGCACCCGACCTCCGCCGAGGAACTGGTGACTATGCGTACCCGCACTGCACGTTACGTGCGCGACGCGGCGGCTTAGAAAGCTCAATTTCGATCGATTGTGCAAATTCAGGCCGTTGGCGCGCGCGTTATGCGGCGCCGCTCAAAACGCACTTGACAATACGATTGTGATCATACCAAACTGGTCCTACCAGTATCGGTGAAAATCCAGCAACAGACTAACCTCGCCATCCGCAGCCGCTTGTAGTCGAGGAGCTGGATGCGGAAGTTCTGGCGAAGAAGATTGGGCCCACCATGGAAGTGGATTATTTGACTAGCCTGCCGCGACGCATCCACCTCATTGTGGATGAGGGGGCCAAAGCAGGAGCATCCCGGCCGGCTCTTACTGACGAGCGGGGCATCGTTTGGTCCTATCGGAGACTGATCGATACGATCGAGGCCGTTGCAGGTGACTTGGCGCGTCTAGGGATCCGTCCCGGTGATCGGGTCATGGTGGTGGGCGAGAACTCAATCGGCGCCATCGTCCTGATGTATGCGGCGAGCCGGCTTGATGCATGGGCAGTGATGACGAGCGCACGGCTCGGCCCGCACGAACTGGACGCCATTGAGGGTGATTGCAAGCCCAGACGCGTATTCTATACGCATGGAATATCGGCGGAAGCAGATGCTGCGGCGTGCCGGCGCGGCGCGGAAGCCGAAGCGTTCACGGGGATTGGAGCGATCAAGGTCGGTAAGTTGGAGGCGAGCGCCGTTCCCGAGGAGGTCTATGAGGATCCCGCCCGTCAGGTTGCAGTTCTCATCTACACGACGGGGACTACCGGTCGCCCGAAGGGAGTGATGCTCAGTCATCGCAACCTCGCTTACGTGGCGGGCCGGGGCAAAAGAACCAACACGCTCTTTCCCGAGGACGTCACGCTTTGCGTTATGCCGATCTCTCATTCGTACGGGTTGACGTTGCTGCAAGGTATGTTGTTTGTCGGCGCACACCTGCGGATCATGCCGAGGTTCTCTCTCACGCAAGCAATCGACGCCGTCGTGAATGGTTCGTTGACCGCCTTCAATGCCGTCCCTGCGATGTTGTCGCGGATCATCGCTTACGTCGATCAGAACAATATCAAGCTCACGCCCAATAACCTTCGTTATGTCTATACCGGAACGGCACCGCTCGATCTGTCTCTGCGACAGAGCGTCGAGCGAGTGTTCGGCGTGGTGCTTCATAATGGTTACGGGCTGACCGAGACGTCTCCGACCATCAGTCGGACGCTGTATGCCATGGGAAGCAACGAAATCAACATCGGACCACCAATCCCGGGAATCGAAACCAAGATCGTCGGACCTGATGGGCGGGAAGTACCCGATGGCGAAGCGGGCGAACTGCTCGTTCGCGGGCCCAACGTGATGTTGGGGTATTATGGTCAGCCGGACATGACCGCGGAGGCGATCGATCGCGAAGGATATTTGAAAACCGGAGATATCGTCAGCCGGTCGCCGGGCGGCGAACTGGTGGTCCAAGGCCGGTCGAAGGAGCTAATTATCAGGTCCGGCTTCAACGTCTATCCGCCCGAAATCGAGGCTGTCCTCAATTCTCATCCGGCGGTTCTCAATTCCGCGGTAGTCGGGCGATCAATCGAGGGCAACGAGGAAATCATCGCTTTCGTTGAGCCGACCCCTGGAAGCACCATCGAAGTGGCCGAACTGCTCGCGCTCGTGGAGCGGCAGCTCGCACCATACAAGAAGCCGCAGCAGATCATTGTCTTGCCGCAACTTCCGGTAGCCCCGAACGGGAAGATTAGAAAGCACGACTTGAAAAAGCGCGCCGAGGAGTCGCTGTCAGCGGCTACCTCAGTTTAACGAATTATAGACCGGACGGACGGAAATGGTGACAAGTCGCTAGCAGATGTACCCCGATACAAAGTTGTTCATCGATGGATCCTGGCGCGATGGAACGAGCGGAAAGGTCGAGCCCATCCTGAATCCGGCGACGGGAAAATTGATCGGAACAGTTGCGCACGCGTCTATCCCCGATCTCGACGACGCACTTGAATCGGCCGTGCGCGGGTTCGAATTGTGGCGGAGGACGTCTTCCTTCGAGCGATACAAATTGATGCGTGGGGCTGCCGAAAAGCTCCGCGAGCGAGCCGCCTCAATCGCGCGTATCATGACGCTCGAGCAAGGCAAGCCGCTGGGCGAGGCGAAGATGGAGGTGTTGCTCGGCGCAGACATCATCGACTGGTTCGCGGAGGAGGCGCGTCGATCCTACGGTCGGACCATTCCGTCACGTTCCGGCGCCGTACAGCAGGTCGTGATCCGCGAGCCAGTTGGGCCTGTCGCCGCCTTCACGCCGTGGAATTTTCCGATCAACCAAGCCGTCAGAAAGATATCAGCTGCAATGGCGGCCGGGTGCTCCGTGATTCTGAAGGGACCCGAAGAAACGCCGGCAAGTTGTGCAGCTCTGGTCAATGCTTATGTCGATGCCGGCTTGCCCTCCGGTGTCCTCAATCTCGTTTTCGGTGTGCCGTCCGACATATCGGAATACTTGATTGCCCACCCTGTCATTCGCAAGATTTCGTTCACGGGTTCGACGCCAGTCGGGAAGCGGCTTGCGGCTCTCGCTGGAAGTCACATGAAGCGCGTTACGATGGAGCTAGGTGGACATGCGCCTGCGCTAGTCTTCGAGGACGCAGATGTCAAACAAGCGGCAAAATTGCTGTCCGCGGCAAAGTTCAGGAATGCCGGCCAGGTTTGTGTTTCTCCGACCCGGTTCATGGTCCATGAACGGGTCTACGACGACTTCGTTGAACAATTCACCGCTGCTGCCAAAGCTCTCGTCGTCGGGGACGGCCTCGACGAAGCGACCCAAATGGGACCACTAGCTAATCTCCGTCGAGTCGAGGCGATGGACGCGCTGGTCTCGGACGCCGTTCAGCGCGGCGCGCGCATCCGGACAGGTGGAAGGCGCCTGCGCAACGATGGCTTCTTCTTTCAACCGACGGTTCTGACGGACGTGCCTCTGGACTCGCGCATTATGAACGAGGAGCCATTCGGCCCTGTTGTGCCAATCGCGTCGTTCTCGACATTCGAGGATGCCATGGTCGAAGCGAATCGGCTCCCTTATGGCCTTGCTGCATATGCGTATACGAAGTCAGCGGCGACGATCGGCGCGCTCGGCTCGATCGTGGAGAGTGGAATGGTGTCGATCAACCACCAAGGCCTTGCCTTACCGGAGACTCCCTTCGGAGGAATCAAGGACTCCGGATACGGTTCGGAAGGTGGTACAGAAGCGATGGACGCGTATCTCAACACTAAGTTCCTGACCCAGATGCACGGTTAGCATGCGCGATCGGCAATGCTGATACGCCGTCGCGGAGCATGCGTCGCGCAGGTCAAACCTCGCGACGGTCCTTCGCCGCGCCAGACTCTAGGGCCCAAAGATCCAACGCCTAAAGCGAGTTAGCGAAGTGTTGTTGACCATCGACCGCGTTCAGATCGCGACGCCGGATGCCAAAAGTGCCGCGGAGATGTGGCGTCGCCGATTGGGGGCGGAACAAGTCTCTGCGGATCGGGTCCGGGGATTGGGCGCCAAACGAGTGACATTGCGTGCCGGGACCGGCGAGATTGAGTTGTTGGAGCCGGAAGGCAACGGCGTTGTCGCGGACGCACTGGCAAGTCGCGGGCGATCTCATCTTTTCGGCGCCGGCGCGACCTCCCGCGACCCGCGTGCTCTGGTGCATCATGCCACGTCGGTCGGAGTTGAGCATCAGCACGAAAATGGCCAGGATTTTCTCCGGTTCGAAATCGAGGGGAAGCCGGTCCATTTCGTAATCTCTCCCCCGCGTACGGTGGAGCCGACCGGCGGGATTGATTTCCTTTATGAGGTGACTTTGCTCGCGGCCGACCAGGCAGCCGCGGTAACGCGCTTCGCCGAAGTCTTTCGTCTTGATACACGGAATTTCGTGACGATTACCTCGGAGCTCTTTGGCTATACGGGCGTCCTCACTCTCTTCGCGCCTGATCGCCTCGACCGATTTGAAGTCATCACGCCGACGGACTTCACCAAGACGCTCGGCAGGTATCACGCCCGCCAAGGCTCGTCTTTCTATATGGCGTATGCCGAAAGCCGAGAGATCGGTCGCATCGAAAGATCGGCGAAGGCGGACGACGTGGGACACACGCTGGATCCGCGCGAGGAGAAGCGGAGCGGTCGAGATCCGGAGCAACTCTGGCTTCATCCTCCGGCCCTTGGCGGAATGATGCTAGGGCTATCGCGGCCGACGCTTGGTTGGCGCTGGTCGGGCCACCCTGAGAGGGTCGTGGCGTTAGTGCAATAGAAGCTCGATGGTGGATGCGTCGGGCTTATGTCGATTGCATCAGGCCGCGACTGACCCATCGGAAAAATATCCGATGACGAGGATACGATGAGCAAAATTAGGTTCACCGAACCAAATCGAGAAATCCTCGCGCGCCGAGATTCAATCATAAACGATCTAACCCGCCTTGTTGACCCCGCTGGGCTAATAACGTCGACGGACGAGTGTCGGGCTTATGAGACAGATGCGTTGACGGCCTATCGCAAGATGCCGCTCGCCGTCGTCCTACCGAAGACGACCGAAGAGGTGAGTGCCGTTTTGAAATACTGTCACGACACCGGCGTCAAGGTCGTGCCGCGCGGCGCAGGTACGTCTCTCGCCGGCGGGGCAATTCCGAGTGAAGACGCCGTCGTTCTCGGACTTTCAAAGATGAATCGGGTGCTCGCGGTCAACTACGATGACCGCTTCATCCGCGTCGAAGCGGGAGTCACAAATTTGAGCGTAACGGCGGTGGTGGCGGAGAACGGCTTCTTCTATGCGCCAGACCCTTCCTCTCAACTTGCCTGCACGATCGGAGGCAACATTGCCAACAACTCCGGAGGCGCGCATTGCCTGAAGTATGGAGTCACGACCAATAACCTCCTCGGCGTAAGGATGGTACTGATCGATGGATCGATCATCGATCTCGGCGGTGACTATCTCGATAGCGCTGGACTCGATCTGCTGGGCCTGGTCGTCGGCTCCGAGGGGCAGCTCGGGATAGTGACCGAAGCGACCCTCCGAATTCTGAAATCGGCCGAGGGAGCGCGCCCGGTTCTGTTCGGTTTCCCGTCTTGCGAGGGAGCGGGCAAGGCGGTTGCGGACGTCATTGCCGCCGGTATCATTCCCGTAGCCATCGAATACATGGACAAGGCCGCCATCGAGATCTGCGAGGCCTTCGCCAAGGCCGGCTATCCGCTCGATGTCGAGGCCCTTCTGATTGTAGAGGTCGAAGGGTCCGACGCCGAGATGGACGCGACGCTGGCGGACATCACCGCCATCGCTCGTGCGAACGGTGCGACGACAGTGCGCGAGAGCAGGTCGGCAATTGAGACGGCGGCAATCTGGAAGGGGCGGAAGTCGGCTTTCGGTGCGACCGGGCGAGTCGCTGACTATTTGTGCATGGACGGCACGGTGCCGACCGGCAAGCTGTCGTACGTTTTGGCGGAGATCTCCAAGATCGTACAGCGACACGGATTGCGTGTCGCGAATGTTTTCCATGCCGGTGACGGCAACATGCATCCGCTCATCCTCTACAACGCGAACGATCCGTCGCAGCAGTCGAAGGCGGAAGCAGCGGGAGATGACATTCTCAGGCTCTGCGTTGAAGTTGGTGGGTGCCTGACGGGCGAGCACGGTGTCGGTATCGAGAAGCGTGATCTAATGCGCTGCCAGTTTGACGATGCCGATCTGGCTCAACAGATTCGGGTGCGCGCCGCGTTCGATCCGCGATGGCTGCTCAATACGGATAAGGTGTTTCCCCTCGATTTTCGATGTCAAGGTTAGGGTGACGGGAGTGTGATGACCGATTGCTATAAGCCGCGCGACGAGTGCGGACTGTCGTCTGCCATCAAGGATGCGGCTACAGCAAAGATGCCTCTCGTCGTGCGCGGCGCCGGCTCCAAGTCGGCGATGGGCCGACCGCTGGGTGGATACGCTATGCCTCTAACGACCGAGCGCATGCGCGGAGTTTCACTTTATGAGCCGACAGAGCTCGTCATCGGTGCTTTGCCTGGAACGCCGGTTTCCGAAATCGATCGGATGCTCGCCAAGCACAACCAGATGCTTCCGTTCGAGCCGATGGATCATCGTGTGTTGTTCGGGACGAGCGCAGAGCCGACAATCGGAGGTATTGTCGCCGGGAATGTTTCGGGTCCGCGTCGTGTCGCGGTCGGAGCTTGTCGCGACAGCCTGATCGGCGTTCGCTTGGTCACGGGCCGCGGAGACATCGTGAAATCCGGCGGGCGCGTGATGAAGAATGTCACCGGGCTCGATTTGGTCAAGCTGACCTGCGGTGCGTGGGGCACGCTCGGCGTTTTGAGCGAAGCCATCTTCAAGGTGTTGCCGAAGCCGGCGCGTTCCCTATCGCTGGGATTGCGCGGCTTGGACGACATGACAGCGATTTCGGCGCTAACCGCAGCGCTCGGGTCGACTTTCGCGGTCTCGGCGGCGGCGCATATCCCGGCGAGTATTGGGTCGGACTCGACTACGATCGTTCGACTAGAGGGGTCCGAGGGCTCGGTAGCCTACGGATCCCGCGAACTTGCCAGGCTCTGGTGCTCCTTTGGGCTGCCCGACCTGATCGAAGGGGATGAAAGCGCAAACTTTTGGTTGCGCATCCGCGACGCGCACTGGCTGGCTCAGCCAATGGATCGTTCCATTTGGCGGTTGTCCTTGGCCCCCTCCAAAGCGCCGCGTGCTCTTGCTGACATCCGGCGAAAACTCGGCGTGCGGTATTTCTACGACTGGGGCGGTGGTCTCGTGTGGCTCGCGGTCGTGGGCGCTGACGATGCGGGAGCGTCGGTCGTTCGGGAAGCTATGGTCAATACCGGTGGGCACGCCACACTCGTACGGGCTTCATCGGAGATTCGCCGCAGGATCGATGTGTTCGAGCCGCTTCCTCCTGCGGTGCTCAAGTTGACGCAGGAAATCAAGAAATCTTTCGATCCTGACCGCGTTCTAAATTTCGGCAGGATGTACGCCGGTATCTGAGGCGAGGCGGACTGGTATGCAAACAAACTTCTCGCTGACGGCCTTGGCCGATGCACATGTAAGCGAGTCAGAAAAAATCCTCCGTGCCTGTGTGCATTGCGGCTTTTGTACTGCGACATGCCCGACATATCTGCTTCTTGGTGACGAAGCGGACAGTCCGCGCGGGCGCATCTATCTGATCAAGGACATGTTGGAGGAGGAAAAGCCGGCGACCCCTCAGGTCGTCGAGCATATCGATCGATGTCTGACGTGTCTTTCCTGCATGACGACCTGTCCGTCCGGCGTGCACTACATGCACCTGGTCGATCACGCGCGAGCCCATATCGCCCGAACCTACACGCGTCCTCTGCCTGATAGGTTGCTTCGAGGCATGTTGGCGAAGGTGCTGCCGTTTCCGGGCCGACTTAGGTTGGCTTTACGCGTGGCTACCGTGAGCAGGCCGATCAGAAAGTGGCTCGCCAATCTTCCCGGCGGCGCGCAACTCGCCGCGATGATTGAACTTTCGTCGTCATTCAAGCGAAGAAGGCCGACCCGAAGGTTACCGGGCGCGACCGTCGATAGGCCGCGCGGTCGGGTTGCGCTTCTGAGCGGATGTGCCCAGCAGGTCCTCGGCCAGAACATCAACGAGGCTGCAATCCGGTTGTTGACGCGTCACGGTATCGAAGTAGTTCAACCGATCGACGAAGGGTGCTGCGGAGCTCTCGTGCAGCACTTGGGATACGAAAGTCGGGCGCTGGATGCGGCTCGACACAACGTGGATGTATGGACACGCGAAATCGAGAACGGCGGCCTCGACGCCATCGTGGTTACGACGTCCGGTTGCGGAACGGTCATTAAAGATTATGGCTTCCTACTTCGCAACGATAACGCCTACGCTCAGAAAGCCGTACGGATCTCGGCTCTAGCGCGGGACATCACAGAATTCTTGCATGAATTACCGCTTCAAGACGGTGTTCGGACTACCGGCCAGGTCGTGGCTTACCATTCGGCATGCTCGATGCAGCATGGACAGCAGGTTAGAGATCAGCCGAAGTCACTTTTGAGGCGAATGGGGTTTGTAGTGAGAGAAGTACCGGAAGGCCACATATGTTGCGGCTCCGCCGGAACATACAACGTACTGCAGCCTGAGATCGCCAATCGACTGCGCGCACGAAAGGTCACCAACATTGAGAAGGTCAAACCGCAAATCATTGCGAGTGGAAATCTCGGCTGCATAACGCAGATTGGTGCTGGAACACGCATTCCAGTCGTCCACACGGTGGAGTTGGTCGATTGGGCGATGGGCGGCCCGTTGCCTGACGTCCTAAAGGGGTGCTTGGGCTAGGTGCGGACAAGCGACCGCTCTGACGTCCTAGTTTGGATTGCCATTTCCGTCCATCGCGGCTTCGATTGCCTTATTGGCTGCTGTCTCATCATACAGATGGCAGGCGATCTGCCGATTGCCGTGCAACCGCAGCGGCGGAATTTCGCGGCTGCAGACCGGCATGGCGGACTGACAGCGAGGGTGAAATGGACAGCCGGGCGGGGGGGTGGCGACGCTCGGCACCTCGCCCTGAAGGAGCACGTGATCGCGGGCGCGCTCGATTTGCGGGTCCGGCACCGCTACCGCATCGAGAAGAATGCGCGTGTAGGGATGGAGCGGTTCGCCGTAGAGGTCGTCGCGCGTCGCGATCTCGACGATGCGTCCGAGATACATCACTGCGACCCGATCGCTCATGTGTCGGACGACGCCGAGGTCGTGCGAGATGAACAGATAGGACAAGCCGAACTGCTCCTTGAGGTCGGAAAACAAGTTCAGAACCTGGGCCTGCACTGAGACGTCGAGAGCTGAGACCGGCTCATCACAGATGAGCAGTTTCGGACGCAGTGACAGGGCGCGCGCGATGGCGACCCGCTGACGCTGGCCGCCGCTGAGTTGGTGCGGATAGCGGTCGAGGAAGCGAGTACCCATTCCGACCGTATCTAGGAGTTCGGCAGCCTTCGCGCGGCGCTCGTGGCCCGATCTGCCGACGCCCTGAATCGCCATCGGTTCGGCGATCAGGTCGGCGATTGTCATGCGGGGATTTAGCGACCCGAACGGATCCTGGTAGATGATCTGCATCTCACGCCTTAGCGGTCGCATCTGGCGATGACTGAAGCCCGTGATATCGCGTCCGTCGAACACGACCCGGCCGCCGCTCGGCGGCGTCAGTTGTAGTATGGCCATGGCCGTGGTGGATTTGCCGCAACCGCTTTCGCCGACGAGCGAGAGAGTTTCGCCGCGCTGGAGTGTGAGGGATATGCCCTTGACAGCTCGAACGGAGGGGGCGCCCGTTACGCCGAAAGAGGTTGTGCTTGCATAGTCGACGCACAGGTCCGAGACCTCGAGAATATTCGTTGCTACGTCGTTCATAGCGGATTCCAGCACGCGAACAGATGGCCGTTCCGTGTGCGTTCGTCGCCGCTAAGCGGAGGGCGTTCGTCGCACCGTTCGGTCCGACGTGGGCAGCGCGGTGCGAAGGCGCAGCCCCCGGTTCCGTCGGAGGGGGCGGGTGGCTGCCCAGCGATCGACTCGAGCCGATGAGCGATCGGACCGACGATCTTGGGCACGGAGGCGAGGAGGGCGTGCGTATAAGGATGGCGCCCATCGCGATAGAGGTCGTCGGCCGCCGCTGTCTCGACGATGCGGCCGGCATACATCACGTTGACCCAGTCGGCGTAGCGCGCCACGACGCCGAGATCGTGCGTGATGAGAAGCAGCGCCCCGCCCAATCCGCGGGTAAGGTCAGTGAGAAGCGTCAAAATCTGCGCCTGCACGGTGACGTCGAGTGCTGTCGTCGGCTCGTCCGCGATGATGAGTCTTGGCTCGCAGGAGATCGCGATAGCAACCATGACACGCTGGCGCATACCCCCACTGAGCTGGTGAGGATAGGCCTCGGCTTTGGTCTCTGCATCCGGGATGCGGACCTTCTTGAGAAGGTAGATCGCCTGCGCTTTGGCGGCGCTCCAGGACATCCGGCGATGACGCACCAGCGGCTCGGCGATCTGGCGCCAGATGCGCAGGCTTGGGTTCAGCGCTGTCATCGGCTCCTGGAAAACGATGCCGACCTCGTTGCCTCGGATGTCCCTGATCTGTTTTGGTGACTGCGTCTGCATATCACGGCCGGAGAGGCGTATTTCGCCGGCCGTGATCTTGATCGGTGGCATTGGCAGTAGATGGGTGAGCGACATCGCGGTGATGCTCTTGCCCGCGCCGCTTTCGCCTACGAGCGCCACGACCTGGCCTGAATAGGCCCGGAACGAAACGTCTGCGACAGCACTCAGCTCCGTCTTGCCCGACCAGATGCCCACGCAGAGCCCGCGTACATCCAGTATCGGGGGCCCCGACATTTCCAAAGTTCCGTGCATCGATCAGAAGCCCATCGACTTCTTTAGATCCTGATCGATCCAAGCGCGCGCCCAGACCGGCGCATCACGCCGAGCGGAGACCGAAATCTCACCATAGTAATTCTTGACCCACGGCCACCATACCGTGAACGAGCGCGGCCTGGGCAGAAACAGGAATGGCGCTCGCGAGGTCATCTCATTGGTGAGCGCGGCGACGCCCTTCTTGACCTTGTCCGGGTCCCTCTCCTGCTGGATGGTGTCGAGTGCCGCATCGACCTTCGGGTCGTTGACGCGGGCCGAATTCCAGACGGAAGAGGACCGGTACAGTTTCTCGATTGAGGCCGTCGGATTGCTCATGCCTGCGAAATGCCAATAGCCGGGGCCGTGCTTGCCGGTGGTCATCAGACTGAGAAACGCTCCATACTCCTTTGGCTCGATGGTCATCTTTACGCCGATTGCCGACAGATATCCGGCTACAATCTGCGCTTTCTTTAGCTGCTCAGGGAAGCTCGGAACCTGTGCCTTGAACTCGAAACCATTCGCAAGACCCGCTTCGGCGAGGAGCTTCTTGGCCTTGGCCGGATCGTACTGGAGAACCTCCCGGGCATCGTTCGGCATCTTTTCGGGCGGCGTGAAATAGCCTTCCCAAGTTTCGTCCATCGGCAGGTGCGGAAAGTCGGCGTGGCCGCCATAGATCTGCTTCGAGATGGCGGCCCGGTCGACCGCGAGATTCAAGGCGAGACGTACCTTCGGGTTGTCGAAGGGTGGTGCATCGACCCGCATTGCCAGTGCCTCACCCGCATAGTCGGGGTGTTCGACGACTTTGATTTTATCTCGGATCGGTGCCAGCGATTTGAGCTCGTCCCAGCTAATATTCGTCATGACATCGATCTTGCCAGTGCGGAAGGCGGCTAGGCGTGTCTGTGAATCCGCGATCGTCCGCATCACAAGCTTATCGACGAAGGGAATCTTGTACGGTTTGCCGTCGATTTTCTCGCGGTCCCAGTACTCCTTGTTAGCCTGATAATCCCCGAAGGCCCCGGCCTCATACCGCGTCAACCGGAAGGGACCCGTGCCGCAGGCATTCTGCCAGTTGCCAGCACCGCCGTTAGGGGCCTCCGTGATCTCTTTGGGATAGATGCCGGCGTAATAGCCGTAGCCGAGGCGGTACTTCCACTCCGAGTTGTACTCCTTCAGGAAGAAGGTCACCTGGTGCGGTCCCGTCTCCTCGGCCCTGTCGATGAAGGAAAAATAGACTTTGTTCGCCTTCGGACTAGCGACGAGACGGTTATACGCGAACACGACGTCTTTGGCGGTAAAGTCGCGCGCTTCCATGATGCCTTTGCAGGCCTGCCATTTCACGTTCTTGCGCAGGTTGATAACGATCGAGAGCGGTTTGTCGACGACCTCCCAGCTCTCTGCGAGTTCGCCGCGCAGCACGTCGTCGCTGAGCCAGGCCTCGCTGAAAAAGTTGTTCTTCCCGCCGCCACGTACGCCTTTGCTTAGATCGCCCACCATCAACTGCTCCATGTAGGGCCCAGCATCGATAGAGACCTTCCAGTTCCAGTCGGCGGGATCCCACGACAACGCCGCAATCCCCGGGGAGTAAGGAACGATGGTCAGCGTGCCACCGTATTTGGGTTCCTGGGCGCTCACGGCTTGGGTCGCAATCACAGTCCCGAGCGCGATAACCGCCATAGTTCCGAGATGTCGGCCTACCATTCCTTGCTCCTCCTTAGTGTTATGGTTTTTCGCTCAATTGCGCACTATTCCGCGTGGATCGAGAAGATCGCGGAGAGAGTCTCCGAAGATGTTCACGCAAAAAACGATCAGAGTTATCGCGAGGCCAGGGGCCGCGACCATCCAGACGTTCTCGAACATGTAAGGGCGGGCATCGCTCAGCATACGGCCCCACGCGGGTGCGGGCGGTGGCACACCAAGACCAAGGAAGCTGAGACTCGATTCGGCCAGGATCACGCCGCCGAGGCGCGTGGTGTAAAGCACGATGAGGGGCGCGGCGATCGTCGGCAGGATGTGCCGGAGAATAATGTGCCAGTTACCGGCGCCGAAGGAATGGCCCGCCTGCACGTACAGCTGCTCGCGCGCCGACAGGACCGCGCCG
>CAYZFH010000047.1:0-15863 GCA_964477375.1 uncultured Rhizobiaceae bacterium
GACTTCGACCTTCTCACCGCGATAAACGACGCCGCGGGTGATCCCCTGCGTCGTCGCCCTGGCCTATATCGATCACGTCCTGCCGGCGGTGGAATGGCGCAAGGCGCACCCCAACCTGCACAAGCTGTTCGACCGGATGGAAGCGCGCGAGGCGTTCAAGGCGACACGGCACTAGCCGAGGTCAGCGCCAGACCTTGTCCTCGCGGTCATAGGCGCCGACGCGCAGGTCGGGCTTTTCCTTCACCAGCTTGTGCTTCTCGATCTTGTCGGAAGCCGTGAGCGGCATCTCGCTGCGGTACTCGATGAAGCGCGGCACCTTGAAGGTGGCCAGGTTCTTCTCGCAATGGGCGATGATCGCGTTGGGCGGCAGATCGTCCCTCGTCAGGCCGGCATTCAGGACGACGCAGACTTTCAGTTCCTCGCCCTTGCGGTCGTCCGGCACGGGGATCGCCGCGACACGCTCGATGCCTTTCAGGCCTAGCAAGACGGTCTCGACCTCGATGCCCGAGATGTTCTCGTTGTTGCGGCGGATGACGTCCTTCATCCGGCCGAGGAAGTGGTAATAGCCGTCGGAGTCGCGCAAGCCCCGATCGCCGGAGCGGTGCCATTCGCCGAAGTACGACGCTTTGTTGGCTTCGGGTTTCTTGTAGTAGCCCTGCAGGATGCCCGGGCCGCGCACGCAGATCTCGCCGACTTCGCCATCGGGCACGGGCTTACCCTCGGCGTCGGCCAGCATGACTTCGCGGAACGGCGCAACCACGCCGATGAAGTCGGGGCTCAGCCGTTCGCCCGCGGCCAGCGGCACGTAGATCGCGATGCCGTTCTCCGTCATGCCGTACAGGTTGCGCACCGGCGCACCGAACTGGCGCTCGATGCCCTCCTGCACTTCGCGCGTATAGGCGGCGGAGACGTGGAGGAAGCGCGTGTCGTTCTTCTGATCCTCGGGCGACAATTGCTGCTTCAGGATCGCGTTGGTGACCAGCGTGTATTGCGAACGCGTCTCGCGCATCCAGGGCATGAAACGCCGGATCGAAAGCTGCGGCGCGATCGAGGTGGTGGCGCCGAGATGGAGGCCGAACAGGAATACGGCCTGGCCGGCCATGTAATAGAAGGGATGGGCCAGGAACGTCCGCTCAATCCCCAGCCAGCGCAGCTCCGCCGTGCCGATCTTGGCGAAGGTGAACCAATGGCGGTGCGCCAGCATGACGCCCTTGGGAAAGCCGGTCGTGCCCGAGGTGTATTGGATGGTCGCGAGGTCATCGAGCTTGGGCTCGGCGGGCGGCGTGAAGCTCGCTTCACCGTTGTCCAGGATCGAGCGCCAATCCGCGAAGGGTGCGGCGGTGGGCCGGTCGACCACGATGAAATTCCGCTCCGGCAGTCGCGCGTCGCCCAGCTCGTCCACGAGGGGCAGATACTCCGCGTGCATGACCAGCCACTTGGCGTCCGAATCCTTCAGCACATAGGCCAGCTCGCGCGCGGTGTAGCGCACGTTGACCGGAACCATCACGGCGCCCAGGCGCAGAAGGGCCAGCCAGGTAAGTGGGCAAGGTGGAATGTTCGGCAGCATGACGCCGACATGGTCGCCCTTGCGGATGCCGTGCTTGTTGAAGCCCGAGGCCAGGCGCGAGACGCGCGCATCGAGCGCCGCGTAGCTCAGGCTGCGGTCCGGCGTGCTCTCCGGCTCTTCGAAGAAGACGAGGGCGGTCTTGTCGCCGAAACGCGCTGCCGCGTCCGCGAGGAACGCGCCGATATTGGCGTGGAACGGCTCGCTCTCGATCAGGCGGTGCAGGGCTGCCGTCGGCGGAACCGCCCCAACGGGAGTGTTCGGATGCATCGGATTCATGGCGTGACTTACGATGCGGCGCGAGCCGCGCGATGCTCCCGGCGAAGGATATAGAAGCCGGAGCCTACCACGATGACCAGCCCCACCACCGTCCAGAAGTCGGGAAGCTCAGCGAACCAGAAATATCCGATCAGCGTGGCGCTGACGATCTGCACATAGTTGAAGGGCGCCAGGACCGAGGCGCCCGCATGATCGAAGCTGCGGATCATCAGGTAATGGCCCGCGCCGCTCAGCAACCCTGCCGCGATAACCCAGGCCCAGGCTTCCCAGTCCATGGGAATCCAGACGAAGAACATGGTGGGCCCCAACAGCACGACGCCCGCGACATTCACGTAGAAGAAGGTGGTGATGGCGCGGTCGGTGACCGAGAGGGCACGCGTCGCGATCTGGTAGATGGCGTTGCTGAAGGCCGAGACCAGCGCGCCAGTCGCCGCCCAATGCAGTACGCCCATGCCCGGACGCATGACGACCAGCACGCCGAGGAAGCCGATGATGACCGCGCTCCAGCGGTGGATGCCGACACGCTCGCCCAGGAACGGCACGGACAGGGCGACCAGCATCAGCGAGCTGGAGAAAAGGAGCGTCACCGCGTCGACCAGCGGCACGTAACCGAGCGCTGCCACGAAGGCCAGGGTGGACAGCACGGTGAAGAAGCCGCGCACGGCCTGAAGGCCGGGGCGGCGAGTCCTCATCAGATGCCAGCGCGAGCGCGGCGCAAGCGCGATCAGGACGGCCGTGAACTGGACGACGTAGCGGAGCCAGACCACCTGCAGCGCGTCATAGGTGCCGACCAGGTATTTCGACATGGCGTCGCTGGCTGGGAACAGCGAGATCGCCACCACCATCAGGAAGATGCCGGTCAGCGTCTCGTTGCGCGCGGGATGGGATGATGCCGAGGTCATGCTATCGCCCTAGGACACAGCGCGCGCCGCTCGCCGCTCGCGATGGAAGACATAGAGGCCGGAACCCACGATGACGGCCAGTCCAGCCAAAGTCCATGCGTCGGGCAGGGTGCCGAACACGAAGAAGCCCAGCGCCGTCGCGGTGACGATCTGGACATAGGAAAGGGGAGCCAGCGCCGAGACCGGGGCCATCTGGATCGCCTTGATGACGCCGAAGTGCCCCAGGCCGCCAACCAGTCCGGAAAGCGCCATCAAGGCCCAGGCTTCCCAGGTCGGCGTGCGCCAATGGAAGGGGACCAGAATCGTCAAGGCGGCCGTCCCGATGGTCGCCATGTAAAGGAGGGTTGTCAGCACATGGTCCGTCCGCGAGACGATGCGGGTGATGATGTTGGCCAGCGCGACGCACAGGGCGGCCACCAGAGCGAGCAGGGCTGAGAGCTGCAGGAGGTCCGAGCCCGGGCGCAGTACGAACAGGACGCCTGTGAAGCCGACGATGACGGCCGCCCAGCGATGGATGCCGACGCGTTCGCCGAGAAGCGGCACGGACAGGGCCACGATCAGCAGCGGGCTGGTGAATAGGACCGCATAGCCGTCGACGATCGGGATCGACTTGATCGCGATAATGAACACCATCGTCGCGGCGACGGACAGAAGCGCCCGAATCACGAGAAGCGGCAGCCGCCTTGTCTTGTACCAGCGCAAGGCGCGAAAGCCGCCCAACGCCACCACCATCAGAAGGAAGTGGAACAGATAGCGCGCCCAGGTCACCTGGATGACGTCGTAGTCGCGTACGAGATATTTTGAGATCGCGTCGGTGCAGGGAAACAGGCTGACCGAGCAGCCCATGATCACCATGGCCCGGAGGACCGCGCTGCGGTCTCCCGCGCCGGTATCCGTCACTGTGCCGTGGCCTTCGCGGCGATGCTCCGCTCGCGGTGAAGGACATACAGGCCCGAGCTGATGATGATGGCCAGGCCCGCCACGGTCCACTCGCCGGGGATGTCGCCGAAGACCAGATAGCCCATCATCGTCGCGCTCATGATCTGCGCGTAGGTGAATGGCGCCACGGCCGACAGCGGCGCCCAGCGGATCGCCGTGATGACGCCATAGTGCGCGAAGCCCGAGATCAGGCCGGCCAGCGCGAACAGGAGCCAGGCTTCGAGCGTGGGCTCGGTCCAGAAGAACGGCACGGCGGCGCTCAAGATAAGAAAGCCGGTCAGCGCCATGTAGAGCAGGGTCGTGATCGGATGGTCGGTGCGCGACAGGATGCGCGTGACGATATGGAATACGCCGACGCAGGCGGCGGATCCTAGGGCCAGCAGCGCGCCCCATTGGATGATGCCTTCCCCGGGCCGCAACACCAGCACCACACCCATGAAGCCAACCAGAACGGCCGCCCAGCGGTGGAAACCCACCCGCTCGCCCAGGAAGGGAACGGACAGCGCCACGACGAACAGGGGGCTCGTGAACAACAATGTGATGCCGTCGACCACCGGCGTCGTCTTCAGCGCGCTGATGAACAGAACGGTCGCCATCACGGTCAGGACGCCGCGCAGAAGCTGCAGCTTCAGCCGCCGTGTCGCGAAGCGCTGAAAAATGCGCCGCCCGCCGAGCGTGATCGCCAGAATAATGAATTGGAAGAAGTAGCGTGCCCAGGTCACCTGAAGCGCGTGATAGTCGCGAACCAGATACTTCGCGATCACGTCCGAAACCGGAAACAAAGATGACGCGCAGGCCATGAGCAGCATGGCGCTCGCGATCGAATGTTTGGTTTCCCCCGGCGCTTGCATTGTCTTAGTCGCTGACCAAGGGGTGGCCTTCGCGATAGATCGGCTTGTCGTCCTGTGCGGTCGGACGCGTCACGATCATCTGCACGACGGGCGTGTTCTGCGGCATGGGCACGAACGGGCCGCGCTGGTCCTTGGGCACGGTCGGGCGCTGGAACATGCGGTAGATGGCGAACACGCCGAGAGAGGCGTTGATCAGCGCGGCGTAGATGAACAAGCCCTGCGCGCCCGTCGCGGACATGAACCACGAGGCGACCATGGGGCCCAGTACCGCGCCGATGCAGTAGGTGAAGACGAAGCCGCTGGCCGCCTTGGCCATGTCATGCGGCTCCAGGAAGTCGCAGGCATGGGCGACGCTCAGCGAGTAGGTCGTGAAGGACAGGCCGCCATAGACGCAGGCCACGGCCAAGGTCCAGGCCGGATGGACGTGCAGCACGGTCACCATCGCGACGCAGGTCACGGCCACGGCGAAGAACACGCCCATCAGCACGAAGCGCCGGTCGTATTTGTCCGACAGCTTGCCGACCGGCCATTGCATGGCCAAACCGGAGAGGATCGTGGCGCCCATGAAGACCGAGACGTCGAAATCGTCGAGCCCGATCTTGTGCGCGAAGATCGGGCCGAGGCCGTAGAAGGCGCTGTTGACGAACCCCGTCGCCATTACGCCCGCAAGGCCGAGTGGCGAAAGCCGGTAGAGCTGGCGCAGCTTCAGCTTCGAACGGTCGCCGAAGCTGGGCGCGGGTGAGTTGGTGAGGGCGACGGGCACGAGGCCGAGCGTCAGCAACACGGTGGCCAGCGCGAACAGCTCGTAGCCGTTGGGGCTGTCGAGGTTTAGCAGGAACTGGCCCAGGCCGGTCGTGAGATAGACCGTGATCATGTAGAAGCCGAGGATCTGTCCGCGGTTCTCCTTGGTCGCGCGCGTGTTCAGCCAGCTTTCGGCCACCATGTTGACGCCCGCCATGCCGTAGCCGGTGGCGGTGCGCAAAAAGATCCAGGCCACCGCCGTGACCAGAAGGATGTGGGAGAGGGCGGCGGCGGCCAGGATCGCGGCGGCGGCGGCGAAGGCGCGCACGGGACCCACGCGCGCGATGATGTCGGGGATCGTGCGCGACGCCAGCATCTGGCCGGCGAAATAGCAGGACATGATGAAACCGGCGGCTTCGGTCGAGAAGCCTTCGTAGGTCATGCGAAGGCTGACAACGGTCGTCAGCAGACCGTTGCCGAGCTGCACGATGCCGATGCCGATCAGCAGCGACGCGATGTGAGAGAGAGTCCGGATCATGCGCGCTTACCGGCCGCGCGGCCGTGCGCCGTCAGCGCTTGGCCAGTGCCATGCGTCCCTTGTCCGTCAGGCGGCAGACCAGCCAGTCGGGTTTGATCGGATTGGAGAACCACGGCTCGGCCCAGCCTTCCTCTATGCAGCGGCGAATCGTCCGCGGATCGACCTTGCGGCCTTCCGCATCGAACAGGGGCAATTTACCGCCTGGCTGGTCCAGGCCGCGCTCCATCCACATCCGCTGGACGGACGTGGGCCGGGGTTCTGTCTTGCCCTTGTCAGACACGAGCGTCAATCGCGGTTCCGACATCGGCCTCCCCCGGACAAAGCGCCTTGAAGGGGATGCTAGGCCGTTTCCGGGGTTCCGCCAAGCGGGTGAAAATGCGCCTATCGTCTAGTTGGCAGGGCTTGCGCGGGCGGTGCAGTATGGGCGCGGAACCGGTAACAAACCGGGCGGTTGGGCTTTCGTGGGCGTCGGTCGGCACTGGCGAAATCACGGCGCGCCGCGAAAGGGGTGTTCGTTGAAATCATCGATCCTATGGGCGGCCGGCGCGGCGATCTTGGTGGCCGCCGTGGTCAATCCCGCCTACGCGCTGACAGCAAAATGCCCCGCGCCGGCCACGTTCAACAACGGCCAGGCGCTTTCCGACGGATGGCAGATCGCTATCGAAGAGGCGCGTCCGGCCCAGGTAAAGGAATGGGCGGACGGCATCGCCTTCTATTTGCCCGCGACCAGCAGCGGCGTGGCGATCACCGAGCTGCAGTGCATCTCGCGCTCGCGGCAGGAAGGCGACGGCAAGGTGGTGCAGGTCGAGGCGCGCAAGCCCCTCGACGCGCACTATCGTTGCAAGTTCGACAAGTCGTCGGCGTCCTTCGACTGCAAACGCTGACTATTCGGCCGCCTTGCGCCCCGACGCGGCGCCGAGGCCCCGCTCCAGATCGGCGATGATGTCGTCGACCGACTCGATGCCGATGGACAACCGCACCACGTCCGGACCCGCGCCCGCCGATTTCTGCTGCTCTTCGGTGAGTTGGCGATGGGTGGTCGAGGCCGGATGGATGATCAGGCTGCGCGTGTCGCCGATATTGGCCAGGTGCGAGAACAGCTCGCAGCTTTCCACCAGTTGCACGCCGGCTTGATAGCCGCCCTTGAGGCCGAAGGTGAAGACGGAACCCGCGCCCTTGGGCAGATAGCGCTTCGCGTTCGCATGATACTTGCTGGACGGCAGGCCGGCATAGGACACCCAAGCCACGGCCGGATGCTTTTCCAGGTGCTGCGCCACCTTCAGCGCATTGGCGACGTGCCGCTCCATGCGCAGCGGCAGCGTCTCGATGCCGAGCAGCGTCACCCATGCGTTGAAGGGCGACTGGCTCGGCCCCAGGTCGCGCAGGCCGATGGCGTGGCCGTAGATCGTGTAGGCCAGGTCGCCGAACGTCTCGGCGAAGCAGAGGCCGTGATACTCGGGCGCGGGCTTGGATAGGCTTGGGAACTTGTCGTTCTGGAACCAATCGAACTTGCCGGAATCGACCACGACGCCGCCGATGGACGTGCCGTTGCCCGACAGGAATTTGGTGGTCGAATGAATCACGATGTCGGCGCCGTGCTCAATCGGGCGGCACAGATACGGCGACGCCAAGGTGTTGTCGATCAGAAGCGGCACGCCGGCCTTGTGGGCGACGTCGGCGATGCCGGCGATGTCCACGACGACGCCGCCAGGATTGGCCAAGCCTTCGATGAAGACGGCCTTGGTCTTGGGCGTCACTGCGCGCTCGATGGCCTTCGGATCGTCGGGATCGACGAACACGGCGTTCCAGCCGAACTTCTTGTAGCTGTGGCCCATCTGGTTGATGGAGCCGCCATAGAGCTTGGTCGAGGCGATGACTTCGTCGCCCGGGCTCATCAGCGGGAAGAGGGCCAGGATCTGTGCCGAGTGGCCGGACGCCGTCGCGGTCGCGCCGCGGCCGCCTTCGAGCGCAGCAACCCGCTCTTCCAGCACCGACACGGTCGGGTTGGTCAGGCGCGAATAGATGAAGCCCGGCACCTGGAGGTTGAACAGCGATGCCGCATGGTCGGCATCGTCGAAGACGAACGAGGTGGTCTGGTAGATGGGCGTCGCCCGCGCGCCGGTGGCCGGGTCGGGGCTGGCGCCGGCGTGCACCGCCAGCGTCTCGAAGCCTCGCTTTTGATTGCTCATAGGTTCAAATCCTTCGCCGTTTGCTCGAGATGACCTGCGAATTGATGCCGTTCCAGCTCAATTCGCCATTCAGGCGTGCGTATTCGATCTTGGGACACCGGTTCATGACGACTTGCAGGCCGGCGTCCTCGGCGCGCTTGGCCGCCTCGTCGTTGCGGACGGTGATCTGCATCCAGACCACCTTGATCTTTTTGTCCTTCGCGAGGGCGATGGCCTCGTCGGTGATTTTGCCCGCGGCTTCCGAGTTGCGGAAGATATCGACCATGTCGATGGGGCCGGGGACATCCTTCAGGTCGCCCACGACCTTTTCGCCCAGGATCTCGGTGCCCGCCGCGCGCGGGTTCACGGGAATGACCCGGTAGCCCTTCTTCTGCAGATACTTCATCGCGAAGAAGCTGGGCCGGTTCCAGTTGTCGCTGGCGCCGACCATGACGATGGTCTTCACACCGTTGAGGATGCCGCGCAGGTACTCGTCGTCGTAGGCGTCGTGGTTCACGGTCGATGGGTCCATTTGGGAGGGCGCTTGCCGATGAAGGCGTCGATGCCTTCGGCGGCGTCGTCCAGCATCATGCCGTCGGCCATGACTTCGCTGGCGTAATCGTAGGCCGCGTCCAGCCCCATCTCCATCTGGCGGTAGAAGGCGCGCTTGCCCTGGCCGATGGCGGCGCCGGATTTGGACGCGATCGTGTCGGCCAGCGTGGTCACGGCCGCGTCGAGGGCCGCGTCCTCGACCACGCGGTTGACCAGGCCGATCTCTTCCGCCCGTGCGGCGTCGATGAAGTCGCCCGTCAGCAGCAACTCCATCGCATGCTTGCGCGTGACCGCGCGGCCAACGGAAACCCCGGGGGTCGTGCAGAACAGGCCCGCGTTGATGCCGGAGGTCGCGAAGCGCGCCGACTTGCCGGCGACGGCCAGATCGCACGCGGCAACCAGTTGGCAACCGGCCGCGGTCGCGATGCCGTGCACGCGCGCGATCACCGGCTGGGGCATGCGCGCGATGGTCGTCATCATCCGGCTGCAGGTTTTGAACAAAGAGGCGTAATAGGCGCGCGAAGGGTGGCCGCGCATCTCTTTTAGGTCATGGCCCGCGCAGAAGGCTTTGCCCGCGCCGGACAAAATCACCACACGGACATCCTCACCGATCCTCTCAAGCGCGCCCTGAAGTTCGCTCAGCAGCGCCTCAGAAAGGGCGTTGTATTGGGCCGGGCGGTTGAGCGTCAGAGTCGCGACTGGGCCGCGCCTCGTCTGGAGGAGCAGGGGCTCGTTCGGTGCGGCGGTGGAAGCGGTGGCCATCTCGCGAGGGAATCTCTTGCGCAAGTCACGGGATTTCAAGGATTAAAGGCCAGGCGTGCGACGATTTCGCGAAGGGAGGGCTGCCGTGCCGCGCATTTCGATCGAGGATTTCAACGCCTTGGTGGCGGCCGAGCTGCCTTTCGCGGTCGATCTGGGCATGTCGCTCGACCGCCTAGGCCCGGGAACCGTCGTCGCCCGCCTGCCGTACCGCGAGAATTTTCTGCGCCCCGGCGGCACGATCGCGGGCCCCATGCTGGTCGCCCTGGCCGATTATGCGATGTACGCCCTGACGCTTTCCGTCGCGGGACGCACGCCTTTGGCGGTCACCACCAACCTCAATATCAATTTCCTTCGCCGCCCGGGCCCGCACGACGTGATCGCGGAAGGGCGGGTCATCAAAGGCGGCAAGCGGCTGGTGGTCTCCGAAGTGACGCTGTTCTCGGAAGGGGAGATGAAGACCGATCCCGTGGCCCACATCACCGGCACATACTCGATTCCGCCAAAATCGTAGATTTATCAAAGAGTTATAGAAATATTACTCTGATACCGCATTCTTAGATAATTGATTTAAAGGGACTATCTTGCGTTGACTTGCCGTAGTTGATGGGCATACTCCGCGCCTCGCTTGCGCGGCTTTCGCGTGGGCTTCCCGAATTGCTTTAAGGAACGGCCTATGGCCATGCGGACCTACACCGCCAAGCTGGCGGACATTGAAAAGAAGTGGATCCTGATCGACGCCGAAGGCGTCGTTTTGGGCCGCTTGGCGACCATCGTCGCCAACCGCCTGCGCGGCAAGCATAAGACGACGTTCACCCCGCACATGGATTGCGGCGATAACGTCATCATCATCAATGCCGCCAAGGTGAAGATCACCGGAAACAAGGCGAGCGACAGCCTGTTCCATTGGCACACCGGCTATCCGGGCGGCATCAAGTCGCGCACGCCGGCGGCGACCCTCGCGGGCAAGTTCCCCGAGCGGGTGCTGGAAAAGGCCGTGCAGCGCATGATCACGCCGAACGTGATGGGCCGTAAGCTGATGCGCAACCTGCGCGTCTATGGCGGCACCGATCACCCGCACGCGGCGCAGAACCCCGAGGTTCTCGACGTGGCGAAACTCAATCCGAAGAACAAGCGGGGCTAATCGATATGGCCGAGCAGACTTCCAGCCCGTTCGCGACCCTGGCCGATCAGGTCGCGCGTCCGGAGCCTCAGATCGACTCGCAGGGCCGTTCCTACGCCACGGGCAAGCGCAAGAACGCCATTGCCCGCGTTTGGGTGAAGCGCGGCAACGGTCAGTTCGTCGTCAACACGAAGGACAGCGGAAAGTATTTCGCCCGCCCCGTGCTGCGCATGATCCTGAACCAGCCGCTGGTGGTCGCGAACCGCCTCGGTCAGTTCGATATTTGGTGCACGGTCACCGGCGGCGGTCTTTCCGGCCAGGCCGGCGCGATCCGTCACGGCCTGTCCAAGGCCCTGTCTTTGTTTGAGCCGGAGCTGCGATCCAAGCTTAAGGCCAACGGCTTCCTGACCCGCGACCCGCGTGTGGTCGAGCGCAAGAAGTACGGTAAGGCGAAGGCGCGACGTAGCTATCAGTTCTCGAAACGCTAACCGCAACGGGTCTACGCTCGGTATGCTAAGAGCGCCCCCTCGCGGGGGCGCTCTTTTCGTTTGGGCTATCATCAACATCTTCGACGCGACGAGAGGGCATCCTCATGAAGACGGACGGATCGAATCGGATCAGAGCGGCAATCCTAGGAGCCAGCGGCTACACAGGGGCGGAGTTGGTGCGTCTTCTAGCCCGCCATCCGCGCGTCGCCATGACGGTGATCACGGCCGACCGCTCGGCAGGCAAATCGTTCGGCACGGTGTTCCCCCATCTCGCGCATCTGGGCCTGCCGACTTTGGTCAAGATCGAGGACGCCGACTGGGACCAGGCCGACGTCGTCTTCTGCGCCTTGCCGCACGGCACGACGCAGGAGGTGATCGCCGGCCTTCCCAAGCGGCTTAAGGTCGTCGATCTCTCGGCCGACTTCCGGCTGTTCGATGTCGGCACCTACGCGCAGTGGTATGGGCATGAGCACAAGGCGCCGGACCTGCAGAAGGAAGCGGTGTACGGCCTGACCGAGCTCAAGCGCGAAGAGGTCAAGGCCGGACGCCTGATCGCCAACCCTGGTTGCTATCCGACCTCGGCCCAGCTGCCGCTGATCCCACTGTTGGAGGCGGGGCAGATCGAAGACAACGACATCATCATCGACGCTAAGTCCGGCGTCTCAGGTGCCGGGCGTGCAGCCAAGGAAGCCAATCTCTATTCCGAGGTGACCGAGGGTATCCACGCCTATGGCGTGGCCAGCCACCGCCACGCGCCTGAGATCGAGCAGGGCCTGTCGGAAGCGGCCAAAGGCACAGTCACGGTGAATTTCACGCCGCATCTGATGCCCATGAGCCGCGGCATCCTGTCGTCGATCTATGTGAAGCTGAAGAACGGCGCCAAGGCCGACGATCTGCGCGACACGCTGAACAAGCGCTATGCGGGCGAGCCGTTCGTGCGCGTGGTGCCGGCGGGCAGCGCGCCCGCGACACGACATGTGCGGGGTTCGAACCACTGCCTCATGGGTGTGTTTGCCGACCGCGTGCCCGGCCGCGCGATCATCGTGTCGGTGATCGACAATCTGGTGAAGGGCGCTTCGGGCCAGGCCATTCAGAATATGAATCTCGTCTGCGGTCTGGACGAGACGATGGGGCTGGAGCAGGAAGCTTTGTTCCCGTGATCGCAAAGGGGCCGCGCCGCAAGGGCGGGGCGGCCCTATAGCCGATGGTGGACGCGGCCCGGCCTTTTTGCGCAAGATGAACGTCTAGGGATACCCCATTCAGGGAGGCGACGATGCCCGATACAGCCGTCCAAAGCGCTCCTGCCCAGACCGTGGCTCCGTGGACTTTGATGCCGTGCACGCTCGATAACGGCCCCGCCGCCAATGTGGCGATCGGCCTCGTCGCGCTGGCGACCGATCTGGTGATCGAGCCCGAGCTTTACACCTTCCTGCCGCGCGACAGCATTGGCGTCTATTCCAGCCGTATTCCCATGGCGCCGGTCCTGACCGTGCAGGCGCTGAATGACATGGAAAAGGATCTGACCAAGGTCGCGCAGGGCATCCTGCCGGACGATAAGGTCGATGTGATGGCGTTCGGCTGCACCTCGGGCAGCATGGCGATCGGACCCGACAAGGTGCGCGAGCATATCCAGAAGGCGAAGCCCGGCCTGCCGGTGACCAATCCGGTGACGGCCAGCATCGAAGGCTTGCGCAAGCTCGGCGCCAAGCGCATCGCGCTGATCACGCCCTATCCGGATCACGTCAACGCGGTGGTCGAGAAGTTCGTCGCATCCAACGGCTTCGTTATCGTGGCGCGCGGTAGCTTCAAGCGTCACGGCGACCCCGAGATTTGCCGCATCCCGCCCGAAGACATCTATCGGGCCGGCGTGGCGCTCGGCAAAGCCGATGTCGATGCTCTCTTCTTGTCCTGCACGGCGCTGCGTTGCTCGCCGGTGATCCAGCGGATTGAGGATGCAATCGGTAAGCCTGTTGTGACGTCGAACCAGGCGCTCGCGTGGCACTGCATGCGCCTCGGCGGCTACACGAAGCCGGTGAAGGGCTTTGGTAAGTTGATGACGATCTGACGACGGCGTTAGAATGACAAAGGGCGCGCTGGCTTTGGTCAGCGCGCCCTTTCTATTTTAGGCCTGGTTAAATCCGGCTGAGCCCTAAGCCAGCTCCTTCAAGTACCACTCGATCAGGCGGTTCGCGTTGATCTCCATCGGCGCGAAGGGGCCTGGTTCGTAGAAGCGCGAATTCACGCCCTTCTGGTTGTCTTCGATGATGCGTTTGTCGGCCAGGCTCGTGATGTGCCACAGCCAGACCAGACGCTCCTTGTCGTAGTCCTTACCCTCGACCGCATCGCCGCGCACCAGCCAGATCACCTCCATGTCGCAGCGTTGTAGCGTCTTGGGGATGAACAGGTACATGAGTCCGTGGTCAGGATAAGCCAGGAAATAGCTGGCCGGCCCCACATGGATGAAGGTCGAGCCGCCGTCGTAATCCTTGAAGTCGCCCATCAACGGCGCGGCCGGCTTGCCGTCCGCCGTGCCGGTGACTTTGCCCTCATACATAGGATAGCGGACGCAGTAGATCGCTTCTTGCCCGGGCGCGGCGTCCAGCGCCCAACGGTCGCGATTCTCGATCTTGATGCCCAGCTTGCCGGCATGGGCATCCATCAGAGCGCTCATCTCCGCGATCTTGGTCCGCGGCTGCTCGTTGGCATGCAGCTCCGAATATTCCGGATGGGCCGGCGCGCAGTGGTAGCACTCGACGTAATTCTCGACGGCCAGCTTCCAATTGGCGTCGATCGTGTACATCTCGCGGTGCGCCACCTTGGCGTTGGCCCAGCCATATGGGCCGTAGCCGCTTTTCAGCGTCCGCTCGACTTCGTCCAAGCCCAGCGGGCTCTCCGCGAAGGAGACGAAGATCAGCCCTTCGACAACGCGCAGATGGACCTGCTTGAGCCCGTAGTCCTTGCCGTTGAAATCGGGCGGCATATGCCGCGCCGCGCGCAACGAGCCGTCCAGGTTGTAGGCCCAGGCGTGATAGGGACAGAGGAAGACCTTGGCGTTGCCTTCCTTCTCGCGGCAGACGTGAGAACCGCGATGACGGCAGACATTGAGCAGCGCGCGCAGCTTGCCGTCCTGGGCGCGCGTGATGATGACCGATTCGCCCGCCACTTCGTAAAGGAAGAAATCGCCGGGCTTTGGCACGCGGCTTTCATGGCCGGCGCACAGCCAATGCTTCATCACGATGCGGTCCATGTCCCGCCGGAACACGTCCGCGTCGGTATAGAAGGGCTGGGGCAGGGCGAAGCCCGCCTTCCGCTCCCCGGTCAAACTCGCGATCTTCGATTCGAGGGTGGCGCCGTGCGCCGTGCCTTCGGGTGCCATGCCGTCCTCCACAGACCCGCGACTGGAGGAAGCATGCCGCAAAAAGGGTCCGGCCGCCATTGCCGCCTGACCGCCGGAAAAATTGAGGGGAAGGCGCGGACGCCCTCCCCAACGCTCAATGCATCAAACCGAGGATACCGATGGCGATCAGGTAGATCGCGACAACGTAGTTGAGAAGGCGGGGAACCATGAGGATCAGGACACCCGCGATCAGGGCGATGATCGGTTGAATAGAGATGATGTCGATCTGCATGGTTTCCCTCCCGGTTCCGGCGTTCAGACCTTAACCACCGGCATTTCGCGCGGCGCGCGGCGGGTCAGCAGCTTGGGTCCGTCTTTGGTGATCACCAGGTTTTCCTCGTGGACCTGGATCTTGCCCTTACCGTGCATGGCGCTGGGCTCGATGGTCAGCACCATGCCTTCCTTAAGGACGGTCTGGTCTTCCGGCTTGTTGGAGGGCCATTCAGTGATGACCTTACCCAGGCCGTGGCCGAAGCGGCCCACGTTGCCCAGCACGATTCCTGCAGCCTCCAACACCTTAGCCTGGGCATGGAAGACGTCGGCGGCGGTCTTGCCGGGGACGGCGGCCTTGATGCCGGCTTCCGTCGCGCGCCACAGGATGTCGTGGATGCGCTCGGCGTCTGACGCCGGCTTGCCGATCGCGATATTGCGGTCGAAGTCGCAGAAATAGCCTGCGTATTTCGAGCCGGTGTCGATCAAAAGGATGTCGCCCTTGGCCAGCTTCCGGTCGGTCGGGCCCATGATGATGCTGGTGTAGCCGCCCTTGCCGGTCCCGATCGAGGTGTAGGGCACCTTGTCCGCGCCGCGCATCAGGATGTCGGCGGCGAACTTGCGGCAGATTTCCTTCTCGCTGTCGCCGACGCGCACCATTTTCGGTAGTTCGTCGAACGTGTCGCAGGCGATCTGGCAAATATGCCGGATATGGGCGACCTCGGCCTTGGACTTGATGAAGCGCAGATCCTTCATGAATGGAATGCAGTCGGCCATCTCGAACGGCTTGATCGCTTCTCGCAAACGCAGCAGATCCGCGACCGGCATGCCCAGGCGGCTTTCCTGCCCAAGCTCGAAGCCGAAGCGGCCGAACGTGCGCGGGATACGGCCGATCTCGGCGGCAAGAAGGTCAAGACCCTCATTCTCCGGACGCGGCGAGGGCCATGTCTTGATGTTCTTGCACCAGGATGAGGTCAGCCAGTTGACGTCGCCCGTCTCCGGGATGACGCCGACGGCGTCGCCCTTGCGCGGCACAATGAAGTACCAGGGACGCGCGGGCGTGTTCCACGCGAACTGCGTCATGAAGCCGGACAGGTACTCGAGATTGGCCTCCGAAGTGACCATCACTCCATCGAGCTTATGCTCGGTCATGGCTCGGCGCGCACGCTCGATGCGGTGCTCGAATTCAGCCTTATTGAACTTCGGGACTTCGCGGTGCCCGAGCTTCTTCGCCGTTGTCTTGGCGGCCATCGGTCCTATCTCCCCCTTGGTGCAACAGTGACGTCCTGCGCCATATCTTGGCCGTTCGGCCAATCCGGCACAACGGTGGCCGCTTGCCCGCACCCCAGGCA
>CAYZFH010000048.1:0-15795 GCA_964477375.1 uncultured Rhizobiaceae bacterium
TCGAGGAGCACGACCTCGATACCGACATCGAGGATTTGATCCAGCGCGAAGACATGGTCGTGACCGTCACCCATGGCGGCTATATCAAGCGCGTGCCGCTTTCGACCTATCGCGCCCAGCGGCGCGGCGGCAAGGGCCGCGCGGCCATGTCGACGCGCGAAGAGGATTTCGTCACCCGCATCTTCGTAGCCAGCACGCACACGCCGGTCCTGTTCTTCTCGTCGCGCGGCATCGTCTACCTGATGAAGGTCTACAAGCTGCCGCTGGGCACGCCCCAGGCGCGCGGCAAGGCTCTGATCAACCTGTTGCCGCTGCAAGAGGGCGAGACGATCACGACCGTCATGCCTCTGCCCGAGGACGAGACGCGCTGGAAGGACATGTTCGTCATGTTCGCGACCCAGAGCGGCAATATCCGGCGCAATTCGCTGGAGGATTTCACGCAAGTGAAGGCCAACGGCAAGATCGCCATGAAGCTGGACGAGGGCGACGCGCTCGTCAGCGTGCAGGTCTGCGACGAGAGCGACGACGTGCTGCTGGCCGCCGCCGGTGGCAAGTGCATCCGCTTCTCCGCGACCGACGTGCGCGTGTTCGCCAGCCGCGCCTCGGACGGCGTGCGCGGCATCCAGTTGGCCGAGGGCGACAAGGTCATCTCCATGTCGATCCTCAAGCATGCGGCGGCCGAAAGCGCCGAGCGCTATTCCTATCTGAAATACGCCAGCGCCAAGCGCCGCGCCGAAACCGGCGAGGCGGAGGCCGAAGCCGAACCCGCCCCCGTCGAGGCGGAAGAGGGCGAGGAGAGCGCGTCCACCCAGGTCACTTTGAGCGAAGAGCGGCTGGCGCAACTCGCGGGCAACGAGGAATTCATCCTTACCGTCGCCACCGACGGTTACGGCAAGCGCAGCTCGGCCTACGAATACCGGGTCACCAAGCGCGGCGGCAAAGGCATCGAGAGCATCAGCCTCGGCAAAAGCGCTGACGGCAGCGTTGTCGCCGCCTTCCCGGTGCTGCCGACCGATCAGATCATGCTGGTCACGAACGGGGGGCAGATCATCCGCTGTCCCGTGAACGATATTCGCATCGCCGGCCGCACGACGCGCGGCGTCACGCTGTTCCGCGTGGCCGAGGGCGAGAAGGTGGTTTCAGTCGCGCGCCTAGACGACACGGGCAGCGACGACAAGGGGCACGGCTCGAACGGGGCGAACGGAGCCGCCGAGGGCGATACCGTCGAAGGGGGACATGATGGCGGCAACGGCAGCGCGGAAGAAGCACCGGACGCCGACGCCCAATAGTCTTCGCGTAGGCCTCTATCCGGGCAGCTTCGACCCTCCCACCAATGGGCATCTGGACATCATTCGCCGTGCGACGCGAGTGGTGAACAAGCTGATCGTGGGCGTGGCGATCAATCCGGGCAAGGACGCCATGTTCTCGCTCGAAGAGCGCATCAAGATCGTCGAGGACGAGGTCCGTTCGATCAACAGCGGCCTGGCGGCCAAGGTCGAGGTGCGTTCGCTCGAAGGCCTTCTGATGCATTACGCGCGCGACGTGGGCGCGGCCTGCATCATCCGCGGCCTGCGCGCGGTCACCGACTTCGACTACGAATTCCAGATGACGGGCATGAACGCGCGCATCGCGCCCGAGATCGAGACCGTCTTCCTGATGGCGTCCGAGAACCACCAGTTCATCTCCTCCCGTCTGGTGAAGGAGGTGGGTATCCTGGGCGGCGACATCAGCTCGTTTGTCTCGCCCCGGGTGGCGCGCCTCCTGATCAAGCGCATCAACGAACGGAAGGCTGTAAAGCGCTGAAAAATATTTCAAATTTTGCCCTCTTGAAGGGCAAGGCCACCGTTCCAATCTCGATGTATAATCGGGTGTGTTCGGCCAAGGCAGGTGTGAAAGGGCGGGTTTGCGCCTCAAGGCCAGCCGGGGAAACCGCCGATATTTATCGGCATCAAGGAGATCGAAGGATGCAGTTCGAAGGAAACCATCTCGTGCGCCTCGCCGCTGCCGCCGCTCTGTCGGCCGTCATCGGCTTTGGTTCGGCCGCCGCTTACGCTCAGGCCGGCGCTCCGGCGCCGAGCACCATGGGCACCACCAACGCCACGACGTCGGGCGCCACTAGCGCGGGTGCTACCCAGAAGATCCAAGACGACCAGATGAAGAAGGCCAAGGCCGATAAGAAAGCCAAGAAGGCCAAGAAAGACGCCACCCAGGACCCGGCGAAGCCTGCGCAATAAGCGGCGTTCCCTTTCAGACGATCGGCGCGCGGGTGCAAACCCGCGCGCTTTTCATTTGCGCTAAAGGGCGGCTAGGTGATTGTCCCACTGCGACAGCGCAGCCTGCCCGCCGAACGTCTCTTCCGCACCGTTTCCGAGACTCACGGTCCGCACGCCACCCAAGCCGCTGGAAACCGCGAACCGGCCTGACACGCCGTCCGCCGCTATTCCGCAGATGTCCGGCCCCTTCATCCGGCCCGAGACGCGGCCCGATGCGATCTCCACGAACAGCGCGCTTCCGCCCACGGGCGACGTGAAGCCGAGAATTCTGCCGGAGGCATCGAACGCCGCGCTGCCGCAATACTGCCGCAGTGAGACGCGGTCCGTATCCGCCAGATCGAGACAGGCGAGGGGGTTCCGCCCTTGCTGGAATGCCACCACAGGCACGGGATCGCCGCGCGGCCCTTCGTACTGCATCACCACCGCCACGGTTTCGTCACCGCCGACGGCGAGATGGCGTAGGCTGAGCTGTCGCAATTCGGACGGGAACCGGAACGACGCGTCGACTGCGCGCGTCCCGAGATCGAGGAAAGCTAGGGACGAATCCATGCTGTCGAGATTGAGCTTCACGCCCGGCGCATCCGGATGCGTCAGAAGTCCGCCGTTGGCGACGACGAGAAACCGCCCATCACGAACCAGCCGAATGTCGTGCGGGTCCAACCCACCGGACGGCATCTCGCCCAGCCGCGCGTAATCGCCGCCCGCCGCATAGACGCCGATCACCCCCTCGCCGCTCTCGGTCACCGTCTCGGTCGCGAACAGCAGCGCGCCATCCGCCGAGAACACGCCATGGCCGCAGAAGAAGCGTCCTTCAGCCGCCACCAGGGTCGCGATGGGCGCGCCTAAAAGATCGACAATGATCGCGAAATTGCCAGGCCGGCGGGCAAAGAACGCCACCCGGCCGCGCACAGGATCGAGCGCGATGCCGTGGCCGCGTGCGGGGAGGGAAAGGTCGAACAGAGCGCGCCCCGTCGCGTCGAACGCGGAGGCATAGAACCGGTCCTTTCCTTCAAAGCGCGCCCCATAGAACGCTCGCGAGGATGTTGCGAACGCCGGGCATGCCAGGACAGCGGCGCTTCCCGCCAGGAACGCGCGGCGGGTGAGGGCGACCACCCTCAATCTCCGTCCAGCGCGTTGAAGCCGACGGGGATGCCCAACGCCGCGCTCAGCTTCTGCGCCAGAAGCGTCTTCAGGGCCGCCGCATCGCGCTGGGTCTTTTCCACCGCGGCGCGGCCCGCGGGATCGCGTACTGCCGCCTCGAGCGGCATGGAAACCGTCTTCGCGTCGGCGATGGCCTTGTCGAAGGCCTGGCCGATCTGCGCCGCCAGCGCGGCATTCTTCGCCGTATCGCGCACGTATGCCTCGATGCCCGCGCGGTAGAGCCCGGCGCCGGCTTCGAGATCGAGCTGCGCGTTGCGCATCGAACGGCCCGAGCGCGCGGATTCCCCGAGACCGGGCTTCGCATCAGCCGCGGATGAGCCCAGCGGCTTGCCGAGCTTGTGGTCCGCGACGATCTCGACGGACGCATAGAGGCTCTTGAACAGATCGAGGGTGGCTTCCGATGCAGTCCGGTAATGCGCGTCCGGACCGTAGGTCGTCATGACGCGCGCATAGGCCTTGGGGCCGTCGCGCCATTCACGTTTCAAATCCGCGCCAATGCCGGCCAGGTTGCGCCCGACAGCGCGCAACATCTCGCAGCGATAGGCCGCCTCGGGCCCGCTTTCCAGCTTTGCTGCCGCGCCTTCGTCGTAGAGCAACCTTTCCATCGCCGGCAGCCCCTGGATGGTGATCCGCCCCTGGGCAAAGGCTTGGGGCGTCAGCGCGGCCGGATCTTTCGCCGCGAGCGTCTCCGCCAACTGCCGCCCGACAGTGTTGCGCGGATCGGGCCAGAACGCGATGCGTTGCGTGCGCAGCAACAGCTCCATCGGGCCGAAGCGAAAATGCTGGACGCCTTGCCAAGCGTCTGCGGCGCCGTTGTAGGCGCGTTTGAGCGCGTCGAGCCCGGCGGTGCCCGGCGCCGAGCAATACGCGTCCGCAGCCGGGACTAGGGTGGCCGTGGCCTCGGCAAAGCGGTCCATGCGCGGCAACACATCGCCTTCGACCAAAGCCGCGTTAAGCGCCGCCAGCGCCTTGTCGTCGGCCGCGTGCGCGGCGGGCAGGGCGATACCGAGGACGATCGCAACGGCCGCGAAGACGCGCATCATGTGACCTCAGAGGGACTCGAGAAACGCCAGCAAGTCGGTGCGCTGCGCTGGTGTCATGGCGACCACGCGGTCGCGCGCCGCCTGCGCCTCGCCGCCATGCCACAGGATGGCTTCCATCAGGCTGCGCGCCCGTCCGTCGTGAAGAAAGAACGTGGCGCCGCTGACGGTCTTGGTCAGGCCGATGCCCCACAAGGGCGGCGTGCGCCAGTCCTGACCCGACGCGGCACCCTCGGGCCGGTTGTCGGCCAGGCCAGGCCCCATGTCGTGGAGCAGCAGGTCGGTATAGGGCCGGATGGTCTGGCCGGCCTGCTCGGGATCCGCATCGGCCCGCGTGTGGAAGATTGGCTTGTGGCACGACGCGCAGCCGGCATCGTGGAAAAGCTGCTTGCCCTTCAGCACGCGCGCATCGCCGGCCTTGCGGCGCGCGGGCACGCCGAGATTCTTGGAGTAGAAGGCCAGGATACCGAACATCTTGTCGGAGATTTCCACACCCTCGATTGGGTCGTTGCCGTTCGGCGCCGCAAGGCACGCTTTCTGCGCCGGCGTGCATTCGCCGGACGATGTTCCGGGGATCAGCCGGGTCGACAATCCCATGTCGCCCGCGGAGGCATGGGCAACCTGTTCGGCAACCGTGGGCACACCGGCCTTCCAGCCGAAGCGGCCAAGCGCGACCTTGCCCGTTTCCACGCTGCGCACCCAATTGGGCCGGCCGCGGATGCCGTCGCCGTTTTTGTCCTCGGCATCGGCATTGGCCAGGATGTCGGCTTCCGGGATGGCCTCCAGCAGACCCATGCCGATCATGGGCGGCGCTATGCGCGGCGACAGCATCACGTCCGGCGCCATCGGCCCATACTGCAGGTCGGCGACGCCGTAGGTCGGCTTGCGCAGCTTGACCACCTCGCCACCATTCAGCTTCACCGGGATATCTTCGTAGGCGACGGTCATGCGCCCTTCGGCGGGAATGCCTTGGATGGCGAAGTTCTGAAACTGGTTGCCGTAAGTGGGTTCGGGGATCTCGAGCTGCCGGAACTCAGCCAAGGCGCGCCGCTCGGAGTCCGTGCGCGGCGGCACGCTCAAGCGCAGGAACAAGGATACGGCATCCTCGCCCGCGGCCGGCGGGCGGCCGCGTCCGTCCTTCAGATGGCAGAGCTGGCAGGAGCGCGCGTTGAAAAGCGGCCCCAAGCCGTCGGAGGAGGTGGTCGAGCTGGGCGAAGAGACCCAGATCTTCCGGAACACGCCGTCGCCGACCTTGAAATCAAGCTGGCGCTCGAAGCTCATATTGCCGGACGGGTGGGAAAAGCTGCTGGTGTTCAGCGGCTTGAACACGGTTGCGTCGCCCGCCGAGCGTTCCTCGCCGGGCTCCAGCCGGTCGAAGCGCGGCGTCGTCGCCGCTACGGCGGCAACCGCCAGCGCCGCGAGCCCCAGGGCGGGGACCGCGGCACGCCTGATCGAGCGGCTAGGCATGCATGCCGTTATTGGGATTTGACCTTCGACGGATTGTCCAGACTGTCCGACCCTTCGATCTTGATCGGCTTCAGCTTCAGCGTCGCGACAATGCGCTCGATCGTGCGCGTCTGATCCGTCAGCGCGTCGATGGCCGCCTGAACGACCGCGTTGCCCTCGGGATTGTTAGCGCCGATCATCTGATCGTAGGCTTCCTTGCTTTCGGCACGATCTTTGATCGCCTTCATGGCGATCAGCGTCTTGTCGAGCTTGGCGCGCATCTCGGTATCGAGCTGCGGTGAGGCTTTCGCCACCACGGAAGACAGACCCGGACCTTTGACCACCCGGCCGTTCACGCGCTTGTACTCGCCCCGATAGACGGCGTTGATGCCGACGACGTCATAGTAGTGGGAATTATGCGTGTTGTCGGAGAAGCAATCATGCTCCTCCTCGGGGTCGTTCAGCATCAGGCCCAGCTTCATGCGCTCGCCGGCCAACTCGCCATAGGACAGGCTGCCGATACCGGTCAACATGGCCGTGATGGCACCATCCGGGCCATCCTTTTCCAGTTCCGTGCGCGCGTCGCCCTCGGGCGCCCATTGCAGAGCCATCCAGCGCAGATCGTCGACCAGAAGCTGCGTTGCCGCGACCAGATATTGCCCGCGCCGGTCGCAGTTGCCATGGGTGCACTGGCTGCCCTTGGCGTAATCCGTCCAGGGGCGGTTGCCGGCGCCCGGACCCGTGCCATTCAAATCCTGCCCCCACAGCAGGAACTCGATGGCGTGATAACCGGTCGCGACATTGGCCTCGACGCCGCCGACCTCGTGCAGCTTGCGCAGCAGCCGCCAGTCGATCACCGAAGCGTTGATGACCTTGCCGCCAAAGCGCAATTCCTTGCTCGCGATCACGTTCGCCGTGTGGAGCGGGTTGTCGCCCGCGGGTGCCCCGTATTTGCCGGCATCGACATAATCGATCAGCCCTTCGTCCAGGGGCCAAGCGTTCACCCGGCCTTCCCAATCGTCGACGATAGCGTTGCCGAACCGGTACGCCTCGGTCTGCTGATAGGGGACACGGGCGGCAAGCCACGCCGTACGCGCAGCCTTGAGCGTTTCCTCGCTGGGAGTGGCAACCAGCTTGCCGATCGCCGCTTGAAGCTTGCGCGCCTCGCTCAGCGAATCCTCGTACATCGCCTGCGCGATATCGCCGTAGGTCTTGGCAGCCGCCTCCTTGTCCGCGGCGCTCTGTGCGAAGGCGGGCAGGGCAAACGCAGCCGTCGCGGCGACGAACAGGGCGCGCAGTGCGTTCATTCTCACGGTGGCGAACTCCCCAAAGGACGCAACGCCTGGGCGGCGCGGACGACGGGGTTTATCAATATTAATAATTAGTTGCAATTAGGTCGTTTTACATGTCCGGAGCATTAAATTTCGAGGGTTCGTGGTGCATTGACCCTGGGGGACACCATCCATATGTTGCGCGCGCAATTGGGCCCGTAGCTCAGCGGTAGAGCATCTGACTTTTAATCAGAGGGTCGATGGTTCGATCCCATCCGGGCTCACCACGATAACCCAACAAAATTGGGCTTATTGAAACGGCCGGGAGGTCATCCTCCCGGCCGTTATCGTGTTCGGCTCTAGGCTGTGGGAGGTTTTTAGGAAGGCGCCACGCAGTCGTAGGTGACGTTCTGCATGTTGGTCGCGCGCTGGACGACCCGCACGAACAAGGCCTTCCGCTTGTATTGGGCGCAATGCTTCTCGGCGGCCGCGATCACCTCAGCCGGGGAAGCGGCGCGTGTCTTACTGAACAGCGGGCTCTCGACCATGACCTCGTAAGTGATCTCCTCGGGAGAAGACGCCAGGACGGTCAGATCGGGCGGACGGCTCTTGCAAGCCGCGAGCACGGATGTGGCTAGAAGCAGGGCGGCGGCCAAGCGGGCATAGCGGCGGGTGATGGCGGGCGCCTCGCGTTGGGTCAGAACCAAGTCACGGTTCCGATTTTGTCGGATTTGCACCCTGGCCGCCACTGATCAAGCCTTGAACAGAAGTTTGTCGAGACCGCGGATAATCCCTTTGAAGTCCTGGACTTTGCGGGCGGCCAGCAGGGTTCCTTCCACGAAAATCGCATCGCTGCTCTGCATGTCGTGGCGGATTGCGATGCGCTCGCCGGGCATGCCGAAAATGACCTCGCACGCGGCCGACAGGCCGGGCAGGCGTACCGCATGGACCCGCGTGCCGTGAATGTCGGCGCCCCGCGCGCCGGCGGGGCCGATCATCTTGTCGGGCGGAATGGCATAGACCGGCGGACGGACCGCCGAAAGCTGCTCGGCCAATTCGGTCGCGGTGCCGCTCGGCGCATCCGGCTTTTCCGCCTTGCAGTATTCCAGCACTTCCCACTGGGGCACATAGCGCGCGGCGATCAAGGCGAAATGCTGCATCAACGCCGCCGTCAGGGCGAAATTCCCGGTCGCGACACCGACGCCGGCCTTGGCCGCCGCGTGTTCGATCTCGTCATGATCGGCCGCGTTCATACCCGAGGTGCCGACGACAACGGGGATCTTGCGGGCAACCGCCGCCAGGACGTGGCGCTTGATCGCCGAGGGATGGGTGTAGTCGACCAGCACATCCGGCTTGGCGTCTAGTGCGCCTTCGATATCCGCCTGGATTGTGATGCCGACCGACTTTCCGCCTATGGCCGTGCCAATATCCTGCCCGGCCGCGCGACGCGCAACCGCGCTATGCAAGGTTAGGTCGGGCGCCGCCAGGATCGCCTGCGCCAACTGACGGCCCACGCCGCCCGTGGCGCCGGCAAGGCAGATCTTGAGAGACATGGCGGTTCTCCGGAAACGTCAGCAGGAAACATATCTTCGCCTAAACAGCAGCCAGATGACCACCTCCGGCAGCGGGGACCAATTCCACGCGGCGGTCGTGGAACGCCGTCAAGCTTGAGCGGTGGCCTACACTGACGATTCCCGTCCGCGGCAGGCGTTCGCGGATCATCCGGTACAGGCGGCTTTCCGCGGCCTCGTCCAGAGCCGAAGTCGCCTCATCGAGGATCAGCCAGTCCGGCCGGAAGAGGAGCGCGCGCGCGAAAGCCAGCCGCTGCTGCTCGCCGGGCGACAGGTGCAAGGCCCAGTTGTCATCGTCGCCAAGCCGCGTTTTCAGATGGCCCAGGTCGCACAGGTCCAAAACCTCGAGAAGCTCGGAGTCGGGTCCGGGCGCTTGCGGATAGCTCAGCACGGTGCGCAGAGCACCGAGCGGCAGATACGGCTTCTGAGGCAGGAACAGGACCCGCGCCTTGGCCGGAATGCGGACCGTTCCCGACGCGAACGGCCATATGCCGGCAAGCACCCTCATCAGGGTGCTCTTTCCCGCCCCCGAAGGTCCGGTCAGCAGCACCGCTTCGCCGGGCGCGAACCGCGCGCCCGCATCGGCGATCAGCACGCCGCCTTGGGGCAGGGACACGGAAACATGATCGAGAGACAGCGCTCCGTCCGGGCTTTCTTGCCGCGCCACGGCAGGCAAAGCCGCATCGCTATCGGCGACCGATTTCCGGAACCCCGTCAAACGATCCACCGTGGCTTTCCACTCGGCGAGGGAGGTATAGGCCTCTACGAACCAGCTCAAAGAGGTCTGCACCTGGCCGAAGGCGGATGAAATCTGAATCAATCCGCCGAGCTGGATGGCGCCGGAAAAGAAACGCGGCGCGCCGACGAGGAACGGGAAAAGCACGGCCGCCTGGCCATAGAACGACGTGAACCAGGTCAGGCTCTTCTGGCGCCGCATGATGCTCCACCAATTGTCCACGACGCTGGTAAAGCGGCCGCTTAAGATCTTCTTCTCTTCGCCTTCGCCGCCGTAAAGCGCGACGCCCTCGGCGTTCTCGCGGAAACGCATCAGGCCGAAACGGAAATCGGCTTCGTAACGCTGCTGCTCGAAATTGAGGCGGACGAGGGGACGACCGATCTTATGCGTCAGCCACGTGCCGATGATGGCATAAGCCAAGGCCGCCCAGACCATGTATCCGGGAATCGTCAGCGTCATATCCCCGACCGGAACGGTCAGGCTGCCAGACAAGCCCCACAGGATACCGACGAAGGATACGAGGGTGACGGCGGAACTGATGAAGCCCAGCACCAGCGTCATCGTGTCCCCGACGAACAGCCTCAAATCCTCAGAGATGCGCTGATCGGGGTTGTCCGTGCTCCGGCCGGCAAGCTGCATGCGGTAGTAGGTCTGGCGGTCGAGCCATTCGTGCAGATAGCGGCCCGTCAGCCAACGGCGCCAGCGGATCATCAGCATCTGACGCAGATAGATCTGATAGACGGCGATGACGATAAAGATAGCCGCCAGCATCCCGAAGCGGCCGATCTGATGCCAGAACGCGGCGATGTCGCGCGCTTCCAGCGCGTCGTAGAAGATCCGGTACCATTCGTTGAACAGCACGCTCAGATAGACCATGCCCAGGTTCATGGCCAGGATCACAGCCAGAAGCCCGCGGGCCGACCAGCGTTCCTCCGAAAACCAATAGGGCCGCGTCAGCGCCCACAGATCGCGCAAGAACATCCGCGTCTTGCTCAGCATCGGAAATGGCCTTTCGAAAGGGAATGGGCGAGGCGGGAAACGGCTTATGGCTACGGATATCGGCGATTTTATGTCGATGACGGGGCATTGCACCCCTGGGCGACTTGCGGCACAACCTTTTCGACCAACAGGGGGACACAATGACCAAGAAAATCGCCATCGTCACCGCGTCCGGTAAAGGCATCGGCGAGGCCATCGCCCGCGAGTTGAAGGCGCGGGGTTATGACCTCGCGCTCATGTCGACGTCCGATGCCAGCATCAAGCTGGCGAAGGAATTGGGCGGCATCGGTTTTCAAGGGTCGGTGACCGAAGAGGCCGACGTGAAGAAGCTGGTCGACGGCACGCTCCAGCGTTACGGCCGGATCGACGCGGTCGCCAACAACTCGGGCCGCCACGCCAGCATCCTGCAGAAGCATGGCTTTCAGGGCCGCGGCGTCCTCAATGCGGCGAAGCTCGCTTATGACCCGGATTTCGAGAGCGACGACATTCTCGGGCTTCCCAACGCGGTGTGGCACGACATCCTGGACCTGCTGGTACTGAACGTCGTGCAGATGGCCCGGCTGGTCACCCCGCTGATGATCCGCCAGGGCGGCGGAGCGATCGTCAATATCTCCGGCATGGAAGCCGTCCAGCCGCGCGCGGTCTACACGACCGGCCCGATCCGGTTGGCACTCCACGGCATCACCAAAATCTATGCCGACCGTTACGGCCGCCACGGCATCCGAATGAACAACGTCCTGCCGGGCATTCTCGAAAACGCCCAGATGGAGCCGGAGGAAATCCGCCGCGCGGTGCCGTTGAACCGCAAGGGAACCCTGGCCGAGGTCGCGAAGACCGTCGCGTTCCTCCTGTCGGAGGACGCGGGTTACATCTCGGGCCAAAACATCCTGGTGGACGGGGCGCTCAACCGCGGGCTGTAAAGCCCGCGGCCACGCGGCTTACTGCGACTGCGATTGCGAAAGCTTGGTGGGGGTCCAGGCGGCGACCAGCTTTTCTGCCTGGGCGATCTCGGTTGCGTTCATCTTGGCCTGGATGCGATCGCGCGCGCGGCTGGCCACGTCGCGCATCATGCCTTCCTGAAGGGAGGCCGAGGCCAATTCGAACCACTTGAGCGCCTCGACCTTGTTGGCCGCAACGCCCGAACCGTCGCGCGTGCTGAAGCCCATGGCCAGGTAGGAAATGGCGTGGCCCTGGTCGGCCGAGCGCTTGTACCACTTGAAGGCTTCGCCCGGGTCCTGCTTCACGCCGCGGCCCATCTGGTAGAAATAGGCCAGGCTGAATTGGGCCTGCGGGTCATTCTGATCGGCCGCTTTGCGGAACCAGCGCGCGGCCTCGGCCGCGTCTTCCTTCACGCCGTTGCCCTGGTCGTAAAGGATGCCGAGATTGTACTGGGCGCCCGCGACGCCTTTATCCGCCGCCTTGCGGTACCACTTGGCCGCCTCAGCGCCGCTGACAGTGACGCCTTCGCCATAATGGTAGAAGCGTCCCATGTAGTATTCGGCCTTGGGGTCGCCCGTCTGGGCCAGGACGCTGAATTCCTGCAGCGCCCCCGAATAATCCTTGGCCTGATAGGCGGCCATCGCCTCGTCCATCCCCGCGCTTGCAGGAAGGGCCCAAGCGCCCGACAAAATCGCTGACACTGCAATGATTTGGAGGGAGTTCTTGAAGCCGCGGCGCGGATTCGAACGATCAGACATTGGCTACCCTCGATGATTCTTTGACGAACACCGACCCCCGCATGATCGGCGACCGAGATCATGCCAAAGAATCGGTGGAAAGGTAAGGCCCCGGACAACCCGGCGCCCGGGGGGGCACGACGGCCCTGAAACAAATCAGTGACTGGTCACCCGCGCCGTTGGCACGCAAAGGCGGTTTTGTTTCAATCGGCGTGTCCACAATTCAGTATGCCGCGAGCCGGGGGGCGAGGCGGGAGTTCGCCATGCTTCTCGACCATCAATCCGACCACGGAAACGTCCAGGTCGGAGCAAAATACCGCCGTCCCGGCGGCCTCGAAGGACCGCCCCAAGTGGCCGAGGTCCAAGGGGTCGTCGAAGATCGAAACGGCATTCCCCATGTCCGTTTCCTGCTCTCGTACGAGCGCGCCAACCACACCTTTGAGGACGGCCCGCGCACCCTATCGCTGGCAACCTTCGTCCGGTGCTACCGGGATCCGATGTAACCGCTGCCTGTCGACCCGGTGGTCTTCTAGTCCATCATCGTCGCGCGTAGCCGCGGCACCGCCGCCACCTCGTTTTCGTGCGGGGCAGCCGGCGCCTCGGACACGTGCGCGCCGCGGATCTCGCGCAGAAGCTTGGCCACGATGGCGCTGGCGAACTCCTCGTAGCTGTTGATCGAGACGACGAACGAGCCCGGCCCGCCGATCACATTGCGCTGATAGTAGCCGGGCAGGAACTTTTCCTTCGTCGTAATAGCGAGGCCGTTGATGGTGATGCCGCGTTTGACGGCCAGATCGCGCAAGCCATTCGGCATAACGCCGCGGTTGCTGTAGCCGTCGCCCGAGACGTCGATCACCTGACGGCGCCCCTCGAAACCGCCCGCGCCGAACAGGCTCAGACAATATTCCAGCGCATGTCCCATGGCCGTCTGGCCCATGTCGAAGCTGCGCGGGGTGTTATCGACGGCCTTGGCGAAACCCTCCGCCGATGCCTCGTCGTAGATGTGGGTCCAGTTCACGACCACTTCGCGCTGGTCGGGGTTGGCCCATTGCATCATCGTCACCGCGATGCCGTCCTTGCCCAGCGCCTTGATGGCTTCCAGCACCTGCGGCGTGCGGAACGCATCGGCATAGCCGTGCATCTGCAGATCGAATTCCTCGGCGCGCACGGATGCCGAGACGTCCACGGCCAGGATCAGTTCCAATTCCACCGGACGCGCCCACGCAGCCGTGGCAACGAGCCACAGGCCGAACGCGAGCACGAGGGCCCGGCGGATCATGCGATCACGAGGCCTCCGCTGACGATCATGTTCTCGCCGGTGGTGTAGGTGTTGGCATCGCCGGCCAGATAGCAGACCGCCTCCGCGATCTCGCGCGGCTGGGCACCGCGCTTGAGCGGAATTTTCTGGGACAGTTTTTGGATGTAGTCGTTCTCGCGCATGGGACCGGTGTCGGTGGCGCCGGGCGCGACCGAGTTCACCAGCACGCCATGCTCCGCATAGCCCGCGGCGAAGGAGCGCGTCAGGCTGATGACGCCGGCCTTGGCCGCCGCGTAGTGCGCCATGGCGGGGAAGGGGACGAAACCGTCGACCGACGAGATATTGACGATCTTGCCGCCACCTTTGGCCTTCATGTGCTCGGCTCCGGCCGTCATCATGTGGAAGACACCGCGCAGGCAGACATCGAAGATCAGGTCCCATTCCTTGTCGTCGATCTTCTCGATCGGCGTGCGGATATAGAGGCCGGCGTTGTTCACCAGGATGTCGATCTTGCCGTAGGCGGAAACCGCCGCGCCGAAGGCCTTCTGGCAGGGCTCGCGGCGCGTCACGTCGGCCTCGATGCCCAGCACCTGGTGCCCGGCGGCGTTCATGGCCGCTACGGCCTCGTCGAGCGCGGCCTTGTTCTTGTCGACCAGCGCCACGCGCGCGCCCTTTTCCGCGATCAATTCCGCAATGGCGCGGCCGATCCCCTTGGCGGCGCCCGTGACGACCGCTGTCTTGCCTTTCATCGGTGCCTCAGCTCTGTGAATTGGGAACGACGACAAGCTGCGAGATCACCACGTGCGGCGGCTGCTGGACCGCGAACGCGATGGTGGCCGCCACATCCTCGGGATTCAGGCAGGTGCCGAAATCCTCATAAAACTTCTTCGCGCGCGCACCGTCGCCCCAGCGCGACATGGCGAAGCCGGTGCGCACCATGCCGGGCAGGATCTCGGTCACGCGCACGCCCGTGTTGCGGTAGTCCAGCCGCAGCGATTCGCTGAAGCCATGGACGGCGAACTTGCTGGCAGCATAGATGGTGCCGGTGGCGTAGGGCTTGTAGCCGGAGATCGAGCCGATATTCACCACATGGCCGCGGTCGCGCGCGATCATGCCGGGAATGACCGCGCGGGTGACGCGGATCAGGCCGATCACGTTGGTCTCGATGATGCTGGCCCATTGCTCGGCCGTGCCCTCGTCGAAACGGCGGCGTCCGCCGGTGTCGTGGCCCGCGTTGTTGACCAGGATGTCGATCTCGCGCCAAGGCTTGGGCAACCGCTCGATCATCCCGGCGACGTTGGCTTCGTCGTTGACGTCGATTTCGAAGACCAAGCCCTTGTTGCCGAGCGGCTTCGCGACCGGACTCAGGCGTTTCGCGCTGCGGCCCGCGCAGATCACACGGCAACCGATGTCGGCCAGCGCCTTGACGGTCTTGGCGCCGATGCCGCTGCTGGCTCCGGTGACGAGGGCGACGGCGCCGGGGCGCGGCATTTTCTTGGGCATCGGTCTGGCTCCTGTTGGTTGCGGCGAAAGCCTAGCCCATGGGCCAAAGGGAGGCCAGAAGTGGCCCGCGCGGATTATTGCGGATTTCGCACATCGGATTTTCGTATGGTGGCGCCATGGTCCGCCTCGCCAAACGTGCCGCCGCGATCCTCGGCGGCCTGATCCTCGCACTCATCACCGTCCTCGCCGCAATCCTGGGATGGATGCGCATGGAGGACCCCATCTTGATCGCCCACCAAACGATACCGCCTTTCACCATGGCGGAACGGCACGACGCGCCGGAGCATCGAGACGGTGAGCGCCGCATCCAGTCGGACATCGTGTTGACCGCGCCGGGCGAGGAACCCGTTCGCTTTGCCGTCAGCCTGCCGGATGATGCCGCAGGCGAACCCATGCCCGTCCAGGTCGTCGTGGGCGGCTTGCGCGCGGGGAAAGAGAATATCCAGCGTCTGCCATCGCCCGTCGGACGCAACGTGATCATCGCCTTCGAATATCCGGAGCGCGACGCCATCAACGATAAGGAAGCCGGGACGCTGTCACGCATCCTGGCCATCCGGAAAGGCGCCATGGTCACGCCCCGGCAACTGGTGGCGATCCTGCGCTGGACCGCGGAACAGCCGTGGGCCGATTCCCGTCGCGTCAGCCTCTTGGGCTACAGCCTGGGCGCTCTGTTCGTTCCCGCGGCGTTGGAAACGGCAAAGGCCAACAGAATCGATTCGGGCGTTACCATCCTGGCCTTCGGCGGCGCCGATGTCGGCGCCATCGTGCCGCAGGCCCTCAAGATGAAATCGCCCAGCTTGCGTTGGATCGTGGGCATCCTAGCCGATTGCGTGCTCCATCCCGTGGAACCGCACTATTTCC
>CAYZFH010000049.1:0-15423 GCA_964477375.1 uncultured Rhizobiaceae bacterium
GAAATCTCCGGCTGGTACGGCGTGTAGGCCGTGTACCAGCCCGGATTCTCCAGGATGTTGCGCAGAACGACAGTCGGCGTGTGGGTTTCGTAGTAACCCATGCCGATCATGTTCTTCAGCACCTTGTTCGACGACGCCATGCGGCGCAGCCGCTCGAGCGCCGAGGCCTCGGACTCCGGCTCAGCAAGAGGCAACGGTTCCTTGAGCAGGATCGACGGCGGCACGGCCTTCTCGACCAAATCATCGAGCGAGGCCAGCCCCAAGGTCTGCAGCATGGCTTCGGTATCGGCCGCGCCCGGGCCGATATGGCGTTGAATGAACTCGTCTTGGTGTTCCAGCGTCTTCAGGCCCGTTCTCGCCATATCTGCCTCCCTGCCCCGTGCGCTTATCTCAGAGACCGTCAACGAAGGCCTTATAGGCCGCTTCGTCCATCAGTCCCGACAATTCGCCCTTGTTGGACAGCTTGATCTTGAAAAACCAGCCCGTACCGGCGGGATCGGAGTTCACAAGCGCCGGGTTGTCGGCCAGCGCACCATTGGCTTCGACCACTTCGCCCGTCAGCGGTGCGTAAACCTCGCTGGCGGCCTTGACCGATTCCACCACGGCCGCCTGACCCATCTGGGTCACCTTCTTGCCGGCGGCGGGCAGCTCGACATAGACGACGTCGCCCAACTGGCTCTGGGCATAGTCAGTAATGCCCACGGTGGCGACATCGCCATCGACCACAATCCATTCGTGCTCTTTCGTGTATTTACGGTCGGCCATCGGAACCTCTCCTGTGATTTCGTTTCGTGGCGGCCTTAGCCGCGGTAATAGCGTTGGGGAACGAACGGCATGGGCGCGATTTTGGCCGGACGGGGCGTTCCGCGCACAACCAGTTGCAGCGGCGTGCCTGCGGCAGCCTGCGCCGTCGCGACATAGCCCATGGCCACCGGAGCGCCCAAGGTCGGGCCGAAGCCGCCGCTGGTGATCGTGCCAACCAGCTTGCCCGCGGCATCAGTGATATCCGTATGCTCGCGCGCGGGTGCGCGGCCTTCGGGCAAGATGCCCACGCGCTTACGCGCAGGCCCTTCGGCGATCTGCCGCTTCACCACATCGGCGCCGGGGAACCCACCCTCTTCGCGCCGCCGCTTCTGGATGCTCCAAAGCAACCCTGCCTCGACGGGCGTGGTGGTCTCGTCGATATCGTGGCCATAGAGGCAAAGCCCTGCCTCGAGACGCAGCGAATCGCGCGCGCCGAGACCGATGGGTTCCACCTCGGCTTCGTCCAGCAGGCGCTTCGCTACCGCAACCGCCTTGTCGCCGGCCATGGAGATCTCGTAACCGTCCTCGCCAGTATAGCCCGAGCGGGTCAGATAGCAGGGAACGCCCGCGACATCGGCGGCCAAACCGCTCATGAATGGCATCGTCTTGCAGGCGGGCGCGAAGCGGCCCAACACCTCGGCGGCCAACGGCCCCTGCAGCGCGAGAAGCGCGCGCTCGGCATGCACCTCGACGCGGCAGCGTTTGCCGATGCGGTCATGCAGATGGGCAATGTCCGCATCCTTGCAACCCGCATTGACCACCAGCAGCAGATTGTCACCGCGGTTGGTCACCATGAGGTCGTCGAGAATGCCGCCCTTGTCGTTGGTGAATTGGGTATAGCGCTGACGCGAATTTTGAAGCGCGCGGATATCGGCCGGCACGAGCGTTTCCAGCGCGGCGACCGCATCGCCGCCCGTAAGCGTCACCTGGCCCATGTGCGAAACATCGAACAGGCCCGCCTTGGTGCGGGTCTGGGCGTGCTCGGCCATGATTCCTTTGGGATATTGAACCGGCATTTCATAGCCGGAGAACGGGACGATCTTGGCGCCCAGCGCCACGTGCAGATCGTAAAGCGGCGTGCGCTTCAGCGCTTGGGACGCGGGCTCGGCCAACGGATCCTCCGACAGAATAGGCAACCGCGTGACGCCACCGTCACACGGGCTGCCCCCTCTGTCTCGGAACCTGAAAGATTGGCCGGCGAAGAGCCGGTTTTCCTCTTCGGTGAGATGCCGGCCTTTAAGCCGGTATCCGCTTTCCAGAGTGTAGTCTCACCCTGCGGTCCTTTTGCCTGAGAGTTTCCGGGGCGGTTGCTCCTTCGGCGCCGGCGCGACGTCGCAAGGACGCGGCCGACCTCTCCCACAGGGTGACGAAAGCCTAGACGGTCACCCCCGAATGTTCAACTGCGCCCGGCTTTAAGAAATCAGCCGCCGATCAGGCTTCTGTTGAACTCGAGCTGGTCCTGATCCAGCACGAAGCCCGTGTAGATGCGGAAGGCCGAGCCGGACTTATCGGCGACTTTGAACAGCATCCAGGCTTCTTCCTCGCTCGGGAGGACTTGGCCATTGGCGCCGAGCTTGAGCTGCACCGGGAATTCGGCCCGGTTGAGGATGTTGTCCCGCAGGTCGGTGACGGCGACCAGATACTTCGCGGAAGCCGTCTGCCCCTGCGCGAGCGGGCCGCGCATGGTCGAGAACTTGAGCTTGAGCTGGACTTCCATCGTCTCGCGGCCCGTCGGCGTCGATTTGACGGTGCCGTATTTGGCTTCGGAATATTCGCAGGCGGAGGCCACATCGATGATGCGCGATTGAAACACGACGTTGGCCGCGTCGCGCCCTTGGCCGCTGCCGAACTGGGTAACTTGGGCCAAGAGTGTCGGAAGACGAACGAAGGGGCACGGCCCTTTTTGGGCTTCGAGCGCCGAGTTGCAGCCGGAAAGCCCCACCGCAGCCAACACGACGGCGCCGACCAGTGCGGACACGCGCGCGAATTTCATGGAGCGAGACAGCCCAGCACGTTCAGAGGCGGCCGTGGGTGCCGTCGCAAAACGGCTTCTTCGCCGTGGACTTGCAGCCGCACAGATAGACTTTGCCGGTCTTCTCCGCCGTGTAGAGAAGCGGCGTCAGCCCGGTGTCCTTGTGGGACCCGTCGCAATAAGGCTGCTTTTGGCTTCGCCCGCAGGAACACCACCAATATTTCTTCCCGGCCTCGACTTCGACCGCGTAAGGGGACTTTTGGGCGACGACGGGTTCTGCCATGGGATACGCCTGCCGTTCCGCGAAAGCGCCCGCGTGATGCCGGCGCCGCCCGGACTTTAGGAGAAGCGGCAGGCGTTGCACAAGGGCCGCCGATCGGCCATATCTCTGCGCCCGACATGCAAAAAATGGCCATAATCATTGTCTTGCGGCCCCTGGCCGCGCGCCCCGCCCCCCTCGCGCGAGGGCGCTGATGGCCGTCTACACCGAAGTCTCCGATGACCAGCTGCGCGGCTTCCTGACGGCCTACGACCTGGGCGCCGTGCTGTCCTTCAAGGGCATCGCGGAGGGCGTCGAGAACTCCAACTACATGCTGCAGACCGAGCGCGGAACCTACATCCTGACGCTTTACGAAAAGCGCGTGGCACGCGGCGACCTGCCCTTCTTCCTGGGGCTGATGGACCATCTGGCCGCGGGCGGCTTCCCGAGCCCCACGCCGGTGCCTGGCAAGGACGGCACGGTTCTGCGCGAGTTGGGCGGCCGGCCCGCCGCGATCGTCACCTTCCTGTCGGGTCTTTGGCCGCGCCGTATCCTGCCCGTCCATTGCAAGGAGCTGGGCGCGGCCATGGCGCGCATGCACCTGGCCGGCGCCTCCTTCAAGCTGAAGCGCGAGAACAGCCTGTCGCACGATGGCTGGCGCGCCATCTACGAAGGCTGCCGCGGGCGCGCGGATACGGTGCACGCGGGCCTCGAAAAAGTGATCGCCGCGGAGCTGGGTTTTCTCGACGAGCATTGGCCGGAGACGCTGCCGACCGGCGTAATTCACGCCGACCTGTTTCCCGACAACGTCTTCTTCCTGAATGAGACGCTGTCCGGCGTGATCGACTTCTACTTCGCCTGCAACGATTTCTATGCCTATGAGCTGGCCATCTGCCTGAACGCCTGGTGCTTCGAACCCGACGGCAGCTTCAACGTGACCAAGGCACGCAACATGCTGCAGGCCTATCGCGGCCTGCGCCCCTTCTCGGCGGAGGAGTTGGAATTCATGCCCGTGCTCGCGCGCGGCGCGGCCTTGCGCTTCCTGCTGACTCGCCTCTACGACCTGATTCATCATCCCGAAGGCGCGCTCGTGAAACCCAAGGATCCGCTGGAATACCTGCGCAAGCTGAAGTTCCACCAACGCGTGAAAGGGCCGGGCGCGTATGGCCTCCGCTGAGGGGACACCGCAGGAAGCGGTGGTCCATGCCTTCACCGACGGAGCGTGCAGCGGCAACCCGGGCCCCGGCGGCTGGGGCGCGATCCTGCGCTACAACGGCACCGAACGCGAACTGTCGGGCGGAGAAGCGCAGACGACCAACAACCGCATGGAGCTGATGGCCGCGATTCAGGCGCTGGAAGCGCTCAAACGCGCCGTCCAGATCCACGTCCACACCGACAGCATGTATCTGAAGGACGGTATCACCCAGTGGATCCACGCCTGGAAGAAGCGGGGCTGGAAGACCGCCGACAAGAAGCCGGTGAAGAACGTCGATCTGTGGCAGCGGCTCGACAAGGCGCTGGGCGAGCACCGCATCGAATGGCATTGGGTGAAAGGCCACGCGGGTCACGCGGAGAACGAGCGAGCCGACGAACTGGCGCGCCAGGGCATGGCGCCCTTCCTGCCCCAAAAATGAACAAGGGGGCCGAAGCCCCCTTGCCCTTCGTTCCGATCTTAAGCGGCGATCAAAGCTGCTTCAGCATCGAGTCGGCATCGCTGACCTTGAAGGCGCCGGGTTCTTCGAGGTTGAGCTGCTTCACGACGCCGTTGTCGACCAGCATCGAATAACGCTTCGCGCGCGTGCCGAGGCCCATGGCGTTGAGGTCGAGTTCCACGCCCAGCGCCTTGGCGAAGTGGCCGCTGCCGTCGGCCAGCATCATCACCTTGTCGCCGACGTTCTGGGCCTTGCCCCAGGCGTCCATCACGAAGGCGTCGTTGACCGAGATACAGGCGATCGTATTGACGCCCTTCTTCTTCAGATCGGCCGCCTTCTCGACATAGCCGGGCAGGTGCTTGGCCGAGCAGGTCGGGGTGAAGGCGCCGGGAACGGAGAAGAGCGCCACTTTCTTGCCCGCGAAAATCTCGTCCGTGGAGATCTCGGCCGGGCCGTTGGCCGTCATGTGCTTGAGTTTCATGGACGGAATCTTGTCACCGACCTTGATCGTCATAGGCTCTCTCCTAAGTTTTCCTGTCATGGACCGCGTCGCGGAACGCGCGCGGGAAGCGTCCCGGGAATAGTAGTTTGCGGACCCCGGGGCGGCAACCGGCCCCCCGCTTGCCTCGATCTTCGGAGCGGCGTTAGATTCAAGCCATGTCGGAAAAAGCCCAGGGATTTATACCGGGCCAGTTGTTGATCGCCATGCCCGCGATGACCGACCCCCGCTTCGAGCGTTCGGTCATCTACATGTGCGCGCATACCACGGACGGCGCGATGGGCCTGGTGCTCAACCGTCTGGTGGATTCGGTCACCTTCCCCGATCTTCTGGAACAATTGGGCATCAAGCCCGCCAAGCTGAGCGACGATATCCGTGTGCACTTCGGCGGGCCGGTCGAATCCGGCCGCGGTTTCCTGCTCCATTCGGCGGAATACGTGCTTGAAGGCACGCTGGTGGTCGACCCAGCCATCGCGCTGACGGCCTCGGTCGATATCCTGAAGGCCATCGCCGAAGGCGGCGGCCCACGCCAGAAGCTCCTGGCACTGGGCTATGCCGGCTGGGGGCCTGGGCAGTTGGAACAAGAAATCCAGGCCAACGGCTGGCTCCATGCCGCGGCCGATCCCGCTATCGTGTTCGACAGCCAGTTGGAAACCAAATGGACACGCGCCATGGCACAACTCGGCGTCAATCCCACCAGCCTCTCCAACCAGGCCGGCCGCGCCTAACTCCGGAGCCAGCATGAACAGAACGCTTCGCGACCTGAGCCTGGCCTTCGCGGCCGGCGCCGTCGGCGCCCTCGCAAACAGCATCGCTGTGTGGCTCGCGGGCGAGCATGGTCTGTCCGCGGCGCTCGGCGTCAAGGTCGCGCCGCAACTGACAGCAGCATGGCTTTATCCGCGCCTCGTCTGGGGTGGGATGTGGGGTTTCCTCTTGGTTTTGCCGGTTTTGGAACGGTCGTGGTTTTTGCGCGGCCTGCTGTTCGGCCTGGCGCCCTCAGCTTTCCTGCTCTTCTACTTTTTCCCGCAGCATACGCAGGCCGGGATGATGGGCATGAACCTGGGCACGCTGATGCCGGTGTTCGTGCTGATCGCCAATTCCATCTGGGGCGTGGCCGCCGCCGGCTGGTACCGGATCGTACGCTAGCGCCGCTTCCGTTCGCGGCGCCAGTCCTCGACCAATTGCCCGAATAACAGATGGTCATGCCAGGTGCCGGCGATGCGCAGATATTCGCGCGCATAGCCTTCCTGCTGGAAGCCGCTTTTCAGCAGCACGCGCCGGCTGGGCTCGTTGGCGGGCAGGCACGCGGCCTCCAGCCGGTGCAGCTTCAAACGCTCGAAGGCGAATTCCGACACGGCGCCGATGGCCTCAGTCATCATGCCTTGGCGCGCGAACGGTAGGCCGACCCAGTAACCCAGCGTGGCGCTTTGCGCGATGCCGCGACGCACATGCGCCATGGTGATGCCGCCGACCAGGCGATGATCGGCACGGGTGAAGATGTGGAAGGCGTAGCCGACCTCTTGCCGCAGCTCCTCCATCGCAAGGCTGAGGCGCCGCCGGTACATGACACGCGTCAAGGCGTCGGACGGCCAGGTCGGCTCCCAAGGCTCCAGGAACGCGCGCGAATGGGCGCGCAGTTCGGCCCACTGGCGCCAGTCCTTCTCATGCATGGGGCGCAGGTAAAGCCGCTGCGCTTCGAGGCGCGGGCTGGCGCTGGGATGGGCAAGGGTGCGGAAAATCCGGATCACGCCGTCCATTGTCCGATCACTGGAAGCGGGACGCAATCACCCCGTAATCACCGAGCTGACCGAGCGGACCCACAGCAGCCACCGTGGGAGCGGAGGTCAGAAGGCGGGCCGCCACGCGCTCGACCGATGCTTCGTCGATCGCATCGATCTTGGTCACAATCTCCTCGATCGGCACGATGCGGCCATAGACCATCAGGTTCTGCGCCAGACGTTCGCAGCGGGCGCCGGTGCTTTCCAAGGCCATCAACGTGCTGGCCTTGAGCTGCGCCCGGGCGCGCGCCAACTCTGCTGGTGTGACTTTGGCAGCGACGGCGCGCATCTCGCCCGCGATCACGCTCACAAGCTCCTGCGCGTCGTTCTCGCTCGTTCCCGCATAGACGCCAAAGATGCCCGCGTCGGAATAGGATGCGCCAAACGCATAGATGCTGTAGGCCAGTCCGCGCTTCTCACGCACCTCCTGGAACAGGCGCGATGACATGCCGCCGCCGAGCAGCGTAGACAGGGCCGAGGACGGATAGAAATCGGGATCGTCGAGCGCGATGCCTCTGAAGCCCAGCACGATATGGAGCTGCTCCAGATCGCGCTCTTCGCGCAGATCGCCACCCTTATAGAGGGCGGCCTCCAGACGCTTTGCATCGGTGCCGCGCAAGGAGCCAAAAGCGCCCTCGGCCAGATCGACGATCGCGTCGTGCTCCAGCCGCCCCGCGGCAGCGAGGACCATGCGCCCAGCGCCGTATTCGGCGCCCATATAGTCGAACAACGCCGGACGCTTCAGATGCCGGATGATGTCGGCCGTGCCGAGCACCGCACGGCCCATGGGCTGATCGGGAAAAGCAGCCGCCTGAAAGTGATCGAAGATGATGTCGTCCGGCGTGTCCTTGGCCTGGCCGATCTCCTGCAGGACGACCGTGCGCTCGCGCTCCAGCTCGGCCGGCTCGAAGGTCGAGTTCTGCAGGATGTCGCCGAGGATATCGACGGCCAGCGGCGTGTCGCCCGCCAGAACCTTGGCGTAATAGGCTGTTTGCTCGCGCGAGGTATAGGCGTTGATCTGGCCGCCCACGGCCTCGATCTCCTCCGCGATGGCCTGGGCGCTGCGGCGCCTGGTTCCCTTGAAGGCCATGTGCTCCAGCATATGCGCGATGCCGTTGACCTCGGGCCGCTCGTTGCGCGTGCCCGCCCCGACCCAGACGCCGATCGAGACGGTCTCGACCGATTCCATCCGGTCGGTCGCGACCAGAAGGCCGTTGGACAGGCGCGTGATGTTCACACTCATGCCGCGCCTTTCAGCGAGGCGCGGCCGCGCACGAAATTCTTCACGGCCTCGAGATCGTTGGGCAGCAAGGTCACACGTTCCTCGCGCTTGAAGAGATCGGCCAGGTTGGGTGGCAAGGCCGGCCGCACGCCCACGGCCTGCTCCACCGCATCGGGGAACTTCGCCGGATGCGCGGTCGCCAGCGCGACCATCGGCACGGCCGGATCGCGTCGCAACGCCCGCGCGGCGGCCACGCCGACGGCGCCATGCGGATCAATCACCAGGCCTGTTTCGCGATGCACCGCACGCATGGTCTCGATGGTGGAGGGGTCATCAAGCCGGTATCCGTCGAAGAGCTTGCGCACCTCGCGCCAGGCCGCTTGGCCCACTTCCATGCGGCCGTCGGCGCGGAAGCGCGTCATGGCGTCGGTCACCTTGGCGCCGTCGCGGCCGAGGAGATCGAACAGCAGCCGTTCGAAATTGCTCGAGACCTGGATGTCCATGCTGGGCGACAGCGACGGCTCGACCGTGCGGATTTCCTGCACACCCGTCTCGAAGAAGCGGGTCAGGATGTCGTTGCGGTTAGAGCCCACGGCGAACTGCGCGATGGGCAGGCCCATGGCACGGGCGCCATAGCCGGAATAGACGTTGCCGAAATTGCCGGTCGGCACGGCGAAGCCCACGGACCGGCGCGGCGCGCCGAGCGCAACGGCGGCGGCGAAGTAATAGACGATCTGGGCCATCACGCGCGCCCAGTTGATCGAGTTCACCGCCGACAGCTTCAACTGCTCGCGCAAGGCGCGGTCGGCGAACATGGCCTTCACCAGGTCCTGGCAATCATCGAAGCTGCCTTCGATGGCGACATTGTGGACGTTGGGCTCCGCGACCGAGGTCATCAGCCGCCGCTGCACCTCAGACACGCGCCCATGCGGATGAAGGATGAAGATCTCGACCCGCTCACGCCCGCGGCACGCCTCGATGGCGGCTGAGCCGGTATCGCCAGAGGTGGCGCCGACGATCGTCACATGCTGGCCGCGCTTAGCCAGAACATGATCGAACAAGCGGCCGACGAGTTGCAGCGCGTAATCTTTGAATGCCAGCGTCGGACCGTGGAACAGCTCCATCAGCCACAGATTGCGCTCAAGCTGGACCAACGGCGCCGTCGCGGTGTGGTTGAAGCCGCGATAGGCGTCTTCCGCCATGGCGGCGATTGCAACGGGCTCGATCCGGCCGCCCAAGAACGGCGTGATCACCCGCACGGCCAACTGCGCATAGGACAGCCCGGCCATCGACGCGATCTCGTCGGGCGAGAAATGCGGCCAGGCTTCGGGCACGTAGAGCCCGCCGTCCTCGGCCAGGCCAGCAAGCAAAACGTCGTCGAAAGCCAGCGCCGGGGCACGGCCTCTGGTGCTGATGTAGCGCACGCCGAACAGGCTCCGTTGAATGGGGCGGCTAAGACTAGCGGCCGGGAAAGCCCCCGGCAAACCGCCTAAAATCCTTAAATATCAGAGATATACCTGCGCTCTAGATGCGCCTTGAAGACAGCCGGATCAAGGGGTCGGCCGGTCGCCGCTGTCAAAAGGTCATCGGTTTCGAGCAGCGAAGCGCGGCTATGGACCTCGCGCCGCAGCCATCCCAAAAGCGGCGCGAAGTCGCCACGGCGGACGGCGTCGGAAAGTTCGGGCAAGGCGCGCGAAGCGGCGTCGAACAGCTGTGCCGCCGTCATCGCCCCCATCGTGTAGGTGGGGAAATAGCCCCAGGCGCCATCGTACCAATGGATGTCCTGCAGGCAGCCGTGGCGGTCATCCGGCGGGGTCACGCCCAAGAGCGAATTCATGCCGTCGTTCCAAGAGTCCGGAAGATCGGCGACGGCCAAATCGCCCGCGATCAGCGCGCGTTCCAGCCGGTAGCGCAGGATCACGTGGGCCGGATAGGTCGCCTCGTCGGCATCGACACGGATGAAGCTGCGTTCCACGCGGACCGCGCGGCGGTGAAGGTTCTCGGCGCTCCACGCGGGCCCGTCCTGGCCGAACGCCGCACGAAACAACGGCGCCGCGAATTCGAGGAATGGCCGTCCACGGCACACCTGCATCTCGACCAGGAGCGACTGGCTCTCATGCACACTCATGCCGCGCGCATGGCCCACTGGCTGGCGCCGCCACGCGACCGGCAAACCGCGTTCGTAAAGCGCGTGACCCGTTTCATGCAGCACGCCCATCAGCGCGCGGCTGAAATCATCTTCATCGTAGCGCGTCGTGATACGGACATCGTCCGGCACGCCACCGCAGAACGGGTGAAGACTGGTGTCCAGCCGCCCATGATCAAAATCAAACCCGAGTACTTGCATGAGGCGAAGCGCGAGCTCTCGCTGCGTGGCGACGGGAAACGGCCCCTTGAGCGGCAAAGGTGCCGGGCGCGCCGCCTGGCTCTCCAACGCACGGGCGATGAAGCCGGGCAAAAATGCGGCCAGATCGTCGAACACGGGATCGATCCGCGCGGCGCGGCCACCCGGCTCGTACTCGTCGAGCAAAGCATCATAGGGTGAGCAGCCAAGGCGTTCGCCCTTGGCCTGGCCGATCTCGCGCGTGAGGCGAAGAACCGCTTCCAGATGGGGCTTCATCACGGCGAAATCGCTGGCCGGCCGCGCGGCGCGCCAGGCCATCTCCGACGCGGCGCAAATGCGCACCTTGGCCTCGACCAAGGCACCGTCCAACGCCGTCGCGTGCACCCAGGCGCGGCGCATCTCGCGCAGATTCGCGGCCTGCCATGCATCGAGCGACCCCTCGCCCGCCTTCGCGATCAGGTCGCCCGTCTCGGACGCGGTCATGATGTCATGGCAGACGCGGTTGAGCGCCGCGAGCTGTTCGGCGCGCGCATCGGAACCACCGGCCGGCATCACGGCCGACATGTCCCAATGCAGCATCGAGGCGGCTTCGCCGATGGCGGCATGGCGCGCGAACCGCGCCTCCAATTCGCGATAGGCCGCGGTCAAACCTTGGGCTTCCGGAACGCGAAGACGAGATAGACCGCGATCAGCGCCACGGCCAGCCCGTACCAGGTCAGGGCATATTGGAGGTGATTGTTAACGATCTGAACGCCGGCGGCCTCGTCGGCGATGGGGAAACCGCCCGGCGCGGCACCCGTCGTTGCGACGATGTAGAAGGGCAAGACCTCGAACCCGGCCTGGGCGCCCATGGCGCTCGTTTCAATCCTGTACCACTGGTTGGCATCCGGCCGATTGTCGGGCGTGAACGGCCCCGGCTGCGGATTCAGGCGGACCACCCCTTCCACGACGACCGGCCCTTCGACTTGTCCTTCGGGACGCGTTTCCGGATCGCCCTTCTCCGGTGGAACCCAACCGCGATCGACCAGCACCGTGCCGCGCTCTCCGAGCACGAGCGGCGTGATCACATGAAGCCCGGCGACGCCGTTCCGCACGCGGCTTTGCAGATACATTTCCTTGTCGTGGCTGAAGCTGCCCGTGATCCGGATGCGCCGGTATTCGATCGCCTCGGGCTCGGCGCCCGAAGGCACGCTTTCCAAAACCGGCTCGGCGCCGCGCGCCTCCATGGCAGAGACGAGGGCTTCCTTCCAGTGCAGGCGCTGGATCTGCCAGGTGCCGAGCCCGGCCAGCACGGCGACACCCGCCGCGGTGATCAGCGTCGGCCATAGCAGACGCCGGCGGGGAGCATCCGCCATCGTTCAGCCCTGGCTATCGAAGGTGTGGCTGCGGTGCCGATACTGAAGGGCGATCAGGACGCCCTTGAAGGGCCGCAGCATCAAGAGCGCGCCGCCTAGAATGAATGGCGGCCACAGGACGGCATGCACCCAGAACGGCGGCTCGAACGTGATCTCGGTCCAGAGCGCCAGACCGACGACGATGAAGCCGAGAATCAAGATGATGAAGACGGCCGGGCCATCGCCCGAATCCTGGGCCGACAGATCGAGATCGCACACGGAACAACGCGGCGTGACGGTCAGGAATCCCGCGTAGAGCTTGCCGCGCCCACACCGGGGACAGCGGCAAGCCAAGCCCGCGCGGATCGGCGAGATGGGGGGGTAGTGCCCGCCCGCGACGCCGCTCAGTGGACGATCGCTCCCTTGCCCCACCAATAGATGCAGATGAAGAGGAAGAGCCACACCACGTCGACGAAATGCCAGTACCAGGCCGCCGCCTCGAAGCCGAAATGGTGATCCGGTTTGAAGTGGCCCGCCAGCGTGCGGAAGAAGCACACGATCAGGAAGACCGTACCGATGATGACGTGGAAGCCGTGGAAGCCCGTGGCCATGAAGAAGACCGAGCCGAAGATGCCGCCGCGGAAGGAGAACGGCGCTTCGGTGTACTCATAGGCCTGGACGGCGGTGAAGCAGAGGCCAAGCAGAATGGTCAGTGCCAGGCCTTGAATGACGGCCTTGCGCTCGTTCTCGCGCATCGCATGGTGCGCCCAGGTGACCGTGGCGCCCGAGGTCAAGAGGATCAGCGTGTTGAGGAACGGCAGGTTCCAGGGATCGAAGGTGATGACGCCCTGGGGCGGCCAGTGGCCGCCGATGACCGCGGTCGGGAACAGACTCGCGTTGAAGAACGCCCAGAACCAGGCCACGAAGAACATGACCTCGGAGGCGATGAACAGCGCCATACCGAAGCGCAGGCCGATCTGGACCGCGTTCGTGTGGTGCCCGCCAAACTCGCCCTCGCGAATCACATCGCGCCACCACATGAACATGGTGAGGAGCGCGAGCAGAAAGCCCGCCGCGGCGATCAGCCAGGTATGGCCATGCATGAAGAGGACGCCGCCCACCGTGAGCACTAAACCGGAGATCGAACCCATGACGGGCCACGGGCTCGGATCGACGAGATGCCACGGGTGCTTTTGATGCGAAGCGTGCGAGCTGGCCATGTGCGTTCCCCTTAGGACGTCTTAATTGGTGGATGCTTTGCGCGGCGCGGCGCTGACTTGCTCGGCGCCATTCTTGGTGCGGTAGAAAGTGTAGGACAACGTGATCGTCACGCCGTCCATCTCGCTATCCTTCACGACCGAAGGATCGATGAAAAACGAAACCGGCATCTCGACCGTCTCGCCCGGCTGAAGCGTCTGCTCGGTGAAGCAGAAGCAGGCAATCTTGTCGAAATAGGCGCCCGCGATGGGCGGCGAGACATTGAAGGTCGCCGTGCCCGAGATCGGCTTATCGGAGAGAGTCTTGGCGCGATAGAAGGCCAGCGTCTGCTCGCCCACCTTGACCGTGACCGCGCGCTGGGCCGGCTCGAACGCCCAGGGAAGCTGGGAGTTCACGTTGCCGTCGAACTGCACCGTCACCAGCCGATCCTTGGCGTCGGCGGGAATATCCGTGGGCGGGGCCTTTGAAACCTGGGTGGTGCCACCGAACCCGGTGACTTGGCAGAAAATGCGGTAAAGCGGCACGGCGGCGTAGGAAGCCGCGAGCATCGCGGCCACGAACATGACGCAGGCATAGGCGGCGATACGGTTTCGGCGGGATGGCGCGCTCATCGCTCAGCTCCCGCCCATGCGAACGATGGTGATGACGTAAAAGAGCGCGACCAGGACGCCCAGCACGACAGCCAGCGCCAGGTTTTTGCTCCGCCGTCTCCGTCGCAGATCCGCGCCACTGGTGGGTTTCTCCATCTCACGCGGCCAGGCCTGCCGCCCGGTCGACCAGCAGCAAGGCGAACAGGAGAAACAGGTAAAGGATCGAATAGCCGAACATGCGCTTGGCGCTTCGGTCCGTTTTGTCGAACCAGACCAGGACCGCTGCCAGCACGAACAGTGCGCCGAGCACGGCGGCGGGGATGGCATACACCAAACCCGAGACGCCGAGGAAATACGGTGCCAGCGTCACCGGCAGCATCAGCACCGCGTAGATGATCATCTGCTTCTTGGTCTCGCGCGCGCCGGCCACCACCGGCATCATCGGCACACCGGCCTTGGCGTAGTCGCCCGAGCGGTAGAGCGCCAGCGCCCAGAAATGGGGCGGAGTCCACATGAAGATGATGGCGAATAGGGCGACCGAGGCCAGCGTGATATCGCCGCTGACCGCGGCCCAGCCGACCATCGGCGGGAAGGCGCCGGCCGCGCCGCCGATCACGATGTTCTGCGGCGTACGGCGCTTGAGCCACATTGTGTAGATGAAAACATAGAACGCGATGGTGAGCGCAAGCAGCGCTGCCGCAACCCAATTGACCGCGAGTCCCATGACCGCGACGGAGCCGACCGCCAGCACCACGCCGAAGCCGAGAGCCTCGCCGGGGGCCATGCGGCCCGCGGGAATGGGGCGATCCTTGGTGCGCGCCATGACCGCATCGATGTCGCGGTCGAACCACATGTTGATGGCGCCGGAAGCGCCCGCGCCGACGGCGATGCAGAGGATCGCAACCGCGGCCAGGACCGGATGAAGGTGGCCCGGCGCCAGCAACAGACCCACGAGGCCGGTGAAGACGACCAGCGACATCACGCGCGGCTTCATCAGACGCATGTAATCGCCGACTGCGCCTTCCACGAAAGCGGTCGGTGCGAGGGCAGGCCTGATTTCCATCGAACCGTCGGTCAACGAACTCTCCGCATCCCAAAGCGCGGCGGGGCGCCCATGAGGCGCCCCTGCCGGCTCAGTGAGCCTTGGACTCCTCGATGCGAGGAATTTCCTCGAAGGTGTGGAACGGCGGCGGCGAACTCACCGTCCACTCGAGCGTCGTGGCGCCCGGCCCCCACGGATTGGCGCCGACGCGCGCGCCCGAAGCAAAGGTGCGCAGGACGATGAACAGGAACACCAGCACGCCGAAGGCCGAGATGTAGGAGCCGATCGAGGCCACCAGGTTCCAGCCCGCATAGGCGTCCGGATAATCCGGGATACGACGGGGCATACCGGCGGCGCCCAGGAAGTGCATCGGGAAGAAGGTCAGGTTCACGCCGATGAACGTGATCCAGAAGTGCAGCTTGCCCAATCCTTCCGGGTACATCCGGCCGCACATCTTCGGCAGCCAGTAGTAGAAGGCGCCAAAGATCGCGAACACCGCGCCGAGCGAGAGCACGTAATGGAAGTGGGCCACAACGTAATAGGTGTCGTGGAACGCGGTATCCATGCCCGCATTGGCCAGGACCACGCCCGTCACGCCGCCGACGGTGAACAGGAAGATGAAGCCGATGGCCCACAGCATGGGCGTCTTGAACTCGATCGAGCCGCCCCACATGGTCGCGATCCAGGAGAAGATCTTCACGCCGGTCGG
>CAYZFH010000050.1:0-15387 GCA_964477375.1 uncultured Rhizobiaceae bacterium
ACAAGACCGCGCCCGAGACGCTGGATTGGGCGGCCGCTTTTTACACCCATTGCGGCAAGCGCGCGCTCAAGCTGAAGAAGGAGATCGCGGGCTTCGTCGCCAACCGGCTGCAGGGTGCCGTCTACCGCGAGATCATCAATCTGGCGCGGATGGACATCGCCAGCATGTCCGACATCGACGCGGCCATGTCGCAAGGTCCCGGCCTCCGCTGGGCCGTCATGGGGCCGAGCCTGAATTTCCACCTGGCGCGCCGAACCGGGTTCTGGGATTTCATCGATTCCTTCCCGAACGAGTTCAACACCTACGACTTGGCCGACGGCAAAACGACGGTCGATGCCGATACGCGTAAGCGGATGGTGGACGGGGTGGTCGAGGCCACGGGCGGGCGCAGCAACGACGCGCTGGCGCGCGAGCGCGACAAGGCCATCATCGATCTGATTGCCACGCTGCGCGGGCGCGACCTGCCGGAATAGGGCACAAACGAAAACGCCCGGGACAGTGTCCCGGGCGTTTCGAAATCGGAGGTGCGGGGCTTACTTGCCCTGCTTGAGGCCGAAGCCCTGGAAGCGCTTGTTGAAGCGCGCGACCTGACCGCCCGAGTCGACCAGGCGCTGCGAGCCGCCGGTCCAAGCCGGGTGCGTCAGCGGGTCGATGTCCAGGCGCAGCGTGTCGCCGGGCTTGCCGTAGGTCGAGCGCGTCTTGAACGCGGTGCCGTCGGTCATCACCACGTTGATCTCGTGGTAGTCCGGATGGGTTTCTTTCTTCATATGCCGTCGCTCCTCGCACGCGATGGGCGCGCGGAAATCCGTCTGCCGTTGGTTAGAGGCCCGGGGTTATAGCCGAGGGGGCTGGGTCCGGCAAGGGGCCGGTTGGCAGGACAGGGCCCTCGCGATAGGGTGCCGCCGCCCCAATTTTGCCTTTTCCTGCGGGGGCTTAAAGAGCGGAACGCTATGGTGGCACGGGACGGATCGGGACGGGGGGAAGGCCGGGCGGCGCGCTTCGTCTATCTCCGCCGGATGGGCCGTTTCCTGGCGCCTTATCGGGGTCATGCGGTGCTGGCTGTCCTGGCCCTGGCCACGGCGGCCGGTACGGTGCTGGGCTTCGGTGCGGGCCTGCGCTGGCTGGTCGATAAAGGCCTGTCGGGCGGCGATCCGGCTCTGCTCGATCAAGCGCTTCTCGGCATGCTGGCCATCGTGGCCGTCCTCGCGGCGGCCTCCTGGGCGCGCTCCTATTTCGTCTCCTGGCTGGGCGAGAGGGTGGCAGCCGATATCCGTAAGGCGGTATTCGGCCGCGTGCTCGATCTTGGCCCGGCTTTCTTCGAGACCACCCGCACGGGCGAGGTTATCTCGCGCCTGACCACCGACACGACCCTTCTGCAGACGGTGGTCGGCACTTCGGCCTCGATGGCCGTGCGCAACGTGCTCCTCCTTCTCGGCGGCGGCGCGATGATGGCGGTGACCAGCCCCAAGCTGACCGCGCTCGTGTTCCTCGTCGTGCCGCTGGTGGTGGCGCCCATCGTCGTGTTCGGCCGCCGTGTGCGACGGCTTTCGCGTCTGAGCCAGGACCGCATCGGCGATGTCGGTGCCCAGGTGGACGAGGCGTTGAACGCGATCCAGACCGTCCAGGCCTTCGGGCACGAGGATGCCGACCGGCGCGATTTTTCCCGGCGCGTGGAAGAGGCGTTCGACACGGCGCGCGGCCGCATCAAGGCGCGCGCGAGCATGGCCGCGGTCGTCATCCTGCTGGCCTTCGGCGCCATCGGTACGATCCTGTGGATTGGCGGACACGACATGATGGCCGGGCGCATCACGGCAGGCGATCTGTCCGCCTTCGTGTTCTATGCGGTCGTCGTGGCCGGCTCAGTCGGCGCAATCAGCGAGTTCGCCAGCGATATTCAGCGCGCGGCTGGCGCCAGCGAGCGCTTGCTTGAGTTGATCGACAGCGTGCCCGAAATCGCGCCGCCGGCGCATCCGGTGCCGCTGCCCGTGCCTGCCAAAGGCGCGGTCACGATGGAGGACGTGGTCTTCCACTATCCCTCGCGTCCCGACCGCGCCGCGTTGGAGGGCGTATCGCTGTCCATCGCGCCGGGTGAAAGCGTGGCCCTCGTCGGCCCGTCCGGCGCGGGCAAGTCGACCGTGTTCCAGCTTCTGCTGCGCTTCCACGATCCGCAGTCCGGGCGCGTGACGCTCGACGGCATCGATCTGCGCCAGGCCGATCCGGCCGCCGTGCGCCGCCGCATCGCGCTGGTGCCGCAGGAACCGGTGATTTTCTCGACCACCGCGCGGGAGAACATCCGCTACGGAAGGCCGACCGCCAGCGACGAGGAAGTGCGCGCGGCGGCGGAAGCCGCGGCCGCGATGGAATTCCTCCACCGGCTTCCGGAAGGGCTCGACACGTTCCTCGGCGAGCGCGGCGTGCGCCTGTCGGGCGGGCAGCGCCAGCGCATCGCCATTGCCCGCGCGATCCTGTGCGACCCCGCCGTGCTTCTGCTCGACGAGGCCACCAGTGCATTGGATTCAGAAAGCGAGCGGCTGGTACAGACGGCGCTGGAGCGGCTGATGTCCGGGCGCACCACGCTGGTCATCGCGCATCGCCTGTCGACCGTGCAGAAGGCGGACCGCATCGTGGTCTTCGACCGCGGCCGGATCGACGCGATCGGCCGCCATGACGAGCTGGTCGCGGCGCGCGGTCTTTACGCGCGGCTGGCGGCGTTGCAGTTCGACCGGAGCGAGATGGATCTGGCGGCGCGACGGGCCAACGGTTGAAGAACTAGGGCTTCGCGTAAATCGCGTCGACGCGGTCGAGCGGCTGCTCGTCCGTCGTGTTGCCCAGCGCGCGCACGTCGATGCGCGTGCTCTGAACGCCCTGCGCCAGAAGATACGTGCGTACGGAGAGCGCGCGGGAGAGTGAGGTGCGCCGCGCCTTGCTGGCCTGGTCCGGCGTGCCGCTGGCATAGGCCAGCAATTGCACGCGCATAGTGGGCTGCGCCTGAAGTTTCTGCACGACACCCGCGAGAGCCTGCTTGCCCGCGTCGTTCAGTTCAGTGTCCTCGCCGGTAAAGGGGATGCGCGTGCCGTCGCCGAGCGGGACGGATGGGGTGCGCGCCACGGCGGTTTGCGTCGCCGGTGCGGCGGGGATGGCGGGGCCGGGCGCCGGTGCGGTCGGCGGCGTAGAGGCCGAAGGCGCCGGGGTGGAAGGCGATGGGGCGGAAGGTGTGACCGGCGTCGGAGCTCCGGCTGAGGGAGCGGGCTGCGCAGGCGGGGTCGCGGAAGCCTGCTTCGACGGCGCGGGCGCGGCCGGAAGGGCGGGCGGCGCTGACGTGGCCGCCGACGGAGCAGGTGTCGCAGGCATGGCGGGCGCCGCCGGCATCGCGGGTGCGGCGGGAGCCGGACTGCTGGGCATGGCTGCGGAAGATGAAGGCAGTGCCGGGACGGGCGCGGGCTGGGGCGCACCCGATGCCGCCGCTTTCACTTCGGGCGGCGGCGGGTTGGCCTTCACGACTTCCTTGCTGGCCTTGGCCGCGGCGGCGGCTTTCGGTGCGGGCTTGGCCGGCGCTTCAACCGGGGCTGCGGCTGCGGGCGGCATTTCGGTCTTGGCTTCGGCGGGCGGTGTCGCCGGCACGGGCTCGGCGGCCGGTTGGGTCGCCGTGATCGTGGGAACGGATGCGGTCTCCGCTGGCACTTTCTTCTTGGCGACCGCCTTACGCGGTGCCTTGCCGGACGGACGCTTCAGATTGACGGCGCCCTTCGCGTTCTTGCCCGAGGGCGCGGGCGCCTGCATCTGCTGCGGAGGGGGCGCTTGATTGAGCCAAGGATTGCTCGGTGTCGTATACGGCGAGGTGTTCGGCTCCGGCCCCAGATTATCGAGAACGGACTGGTCGACGGTGACCCCGCTTGATGCGCGGCTGTAGTCGTAATATTGGGCCTGGGCGCCGACGGGCGCGAAGGCGAGGAAGGCAGCCGCGACCACCGCCGCGCCGCTCGCGAGGCGCGCCGCCGGATGAATCCGGGTTTGGGCTTGGCGGCCCGTCATCGGCTCGATCTTCCCCATGGGTCTCGTGACGTCAGCCGCCCGGTTTGTCGCCGCCTGGCGCGGCGCGCATGCATCGATTGCGCGGGAAAAAACCCCGCCAGGCCGTGTCCGGCACCATAGCCCAGGGCGGCCATTGCGGACAACCGCCTTGGAATCGTTCAGTTTTCCGGCTGAGAGACCGGTTTCGAGCGCTTCAGCAATTCGCCCAAATGCAGGTGCAGATGGGGGTTGGCGGCCAGGACGCTACCGCTTTCGATCATTTTGTGGCCGCCGCCGATCTCGCTGACGAAACCGCCGGCTTCCTTCACCAGCAGGATGCCCGCCGCGATGTCCCAGGGCGACAAGCCGATTTCCCAGAACCCGTCATAGCGTCCGGCGGCCAGCCAGGCCAAATCCAGAGCCGCCGAGCCGAAGCGCCGCACGCCGGCCACCTCGGCCATCACCGCGGCCAATTGCCCGAGATATTGCGGATGATCCGCGTGGGCCTTGAAAGGAATGCCGGTCGCGATCACCGCTTCGTTCATGTGCTTGCGCGCCGAGACGCGCAGGCGGCGGTCGTTCACGTAGGCGCCTTTGCCCTTCTCGGCGGTGAACGTCTCGTGCCGGATCGGGTCGTGCACCATGGCGGCGACGAGCTCGCCGTCCTTTTCGAGCGCGACCGAGATGGCGAAGTGGGGAATGCCGTGCAGGAAGTTGAGCGTGCCGTCGAGCGGGTCTACGATCCAGCGGTGCTGGCCATCGCCCTTGGTCTCGGCGCTTTCCTCCATCAGGAAGCCGTAGCCCGGGCGCGCTTTGCTCAATTCCTTGCGCAGCATCTCCTCGGCCTTGAGATCGGCGGAGGAGACGAAATCGGCAGGACCCTTGAGCGAAACCTGGAGCTGTTCGACTTCGCCGAAGTCGCGCACCAGACCCTTCGAGACTTTCAACGCGGTGTTGACCATCACGTTGAGGATGGGGGACCGCATGGTCATCGGAGGATCAGCCCCTGGCGCGTTCGACGTAGGTCCGCTCGGCGATATTGACGACGATCTTCTCGCCGCGGCCGACGAAGGGCGGCACCATCACACGCACGCCGTTCTCGAGGATTGCCGGCTTGTATGACGAAGAGGCCGTCTGGCCTTTCACGACCGCGTCGGCTTCGACGATTTCCATGATGCAGTTCTGCGGCAGCGTGACTGTCAGTGGCTGGCCTTCGAAGGTGTGGATCGAGACATCCATGTTGTCGCGCAGGAAGTCGGCCTGTTCGCCGATGACGTCTTTTTGGACAGTCAGCTGCTCGAACGATTCCTTGTCCATGAAGGTGTAGGTGTCGCCCTCGTGGAACAGGAACTGATACTCGCGTTCGTCCAGGCTTACGCGCTCGACGGTTTCCTGGGTGCGGAAGCGCACGTTGGTTTTGATGCCGGTGCGCGCGTCGCGCATCTCGACCTGAACAACCGAGGCGCCCTTGCCCGGCTGGAATATCTCGCTCTTAATGACGGCCCACAGCTTGCCCTCGTGGTCGAGGATGTGGCCCGCCCGGACGGTGATCGCGGAGACTTTCATGTCGGTTTCGCCTTGCTGGACATGGCTTTGTCAGTCGCCCTGGCCGGCGCGACGGGCGCGGACCCTATCAGCTTGCCCTTACCCACGCAACGCCGCGAGGCCGTGCGCGTGAGCGGCGAAAACTGGTGGAAACCCAACGTTTACGCGGCCAGACGGCCCTCTCTGGAAACGCGCCAGAAGGTGCTTGGTGCCGTGCGCCGGTTCTTCGCCGACGAGAATTTCGCCGAGGTTGAGACGCCCGCATTGCAGGTCAGTCCTGGCCTTGAGCCGCATCTGGCCGCCTTCCGGACCGAGCTCGAGGCGCCGGACCGCGCGGCGCGGCGCACGCTCTATCTGCACACCAGCCCCGAATTCACCATGAAGAAGCTGTTGGTCGCGGGCGAGAAGCGTCTTTACCAACTCTGCAAGGTCTACCGGAACGCCGAGCGTGCCGTGACGCATCATCCCGAGTTCAGCATGATCGAGTGGTACCGCGCGAACGCCTCCTATCGCGACATCATGGAGGATTGCGTCGGCCTGTTGCGCGCCGCGCTGCAGGCGGCGGGACGCGCGCGCTTTTCCTGGCGCGGTCTTGAATCCGATCCGTTCGGCGCATGGGACCGGGTTTCGGTCGCCGACGCATTTCGGCGGCACACCGGCATCGACCTTTTTGCCTGTATGGGGCCAGATCCGATGAATCCGGACGTGGCGTTGTTCGCGCCCGAAGCGCGCAAGCTTGGCCTGCGCCCGGCCGAAGGCGACAGTTGGGACGACATCTTCTTTCGGATCTTTCTTGAGCATATCGAGCCCAAGCTCGGCCATCCCACGCCGACGATCCTCTACGACTATCCGATCTCGATGGCCGCGTTGTCGCGCCCGAAGCCGGGCGATGCGCGTCTGGCTGAGCGGTTCGAGATCTATGTCTGCGGGTTGGAGCTGGCCAACGCGTTCGGCGAATTGACCGACCCTGCGGTTCAGCGGGCGCGCTTCAAGGCCGATATGGATTTGAAAGAGAAGCTGTACGGCTTACGCTATCCCATCGACGAGGATTTCCTGGCCGCGCTCGAACACGGCATGCCGGAAAGCGCGGGCATCGCCTTGGGGTTCGACCGGTTGGTCATGCTCGCGGCCGGCGTCGACCGCATTGAAGACATTCTGTGGGCGCCAGTGGCGCAGGCGTAACGGTTTCAACGGAGGCAACCATGTCCCAACGGCTCGATTACAAGACGATTTCTCCGGAAGGCTATCGCGCCATGGCGGGGCTCAGCCGCGTTGTCGGCGAGAGTGGCCTGGACAAAGCGCTGACCCATCTGGTCAAGCTGCGCGTGTCGCAGATCAACGGCTGTGCCTATTGCTGCTGGCTGCACGCGAGAGATTTACGCGCGGCTGGGGTAAAGCAAAGCCACATCGATGTGCTGCCGGCCTGGCGCGAGGCGAACAGCTTCAGCGACCAAGAGCGCGCGGCGCTGGCCTGGGCCGAGGCCGTCACGCTGGTCAGCCAGACCCACGCGCCGGACGATGTTTATCAAGAGGCGTTGAAGCAGTTCGGCGACAAGCTGATGGTCGCGCTGACCTATCTCATCATCGAGATCAATGCGTGGAATCGCCTGGCGATTCCTTTCCGCATGCAGCCGCCGGCCGACTAAGCGCCGCCTACGCGAGCGATGGCGGCGTTCAATGCTTTCACGCCCGCCGCGGGGCCTTGCGGGTGATCCCATACGGCTGAGACCACGGCCAGGAAATCCGCGCCGGCTTCGACCAGCGGTGCGCAGTTCTCGGCGTTGATGCCGCCGATGGCGACGGACGGCACCGTCATCAGCCGGTCCCACCAGAACAGAAGGTCCGGGTCGGCCAGCGTTTTGGCGCCTTCCTTCGTGCGCGTCGGGAAGAAGGCGCCGAACGCCACGTAATCAGCGCCTGCCTCGCCGGCCTCCATCGCCAAATGGCGTGAGGCATGGCAGGTCACGCCGACGATTTTGTCGGGTCCCAGAAGTTGCCGTGCGTCTTCATAGCTGGCGTCGGTCTGGCCGACATGAACTCCGTCCGCGCCCAGCGCCTGGGCGATGTCGGGCCGGTCGTTGACGATGAAGGCCACGTCGCGCCGGTGACAGACCGGCATCAGGATTTCGCCCGCGCGGCGGACTTCGTCGTCCGCGACGTCCTTCAGGCGAAGCTGCAGGCAGGCCACGTCGCCGCCATCGAGCGCGGCCGCGAGCGTGTCGCGGAACGCGCGCGGATCGAAGGCGGGCGGAGTGATGAGGTAGAGCCGGCAGGGCGCCGGCTCCAATTCGGCTTCCTCAGGTTCCTTCGCCGGACGCGGCTTGCGCGCCATGGGCGGGGAATCAGGCCTTGTTCTTGTAGATGTCGATGATGGTGTCGAGCATCTTCAGTGCTTCGTCGCGCGGGCGCTGGAACGTGTTGCGGCCGATGATGGAGCCGGTGCCGCCGCCGTCGCGGATCTCGCGGATCTCCTTGTAGATGCCGTCCAGGTCCTTGGCCTCGCCGCCGGAGAAGACGACGATGCGGCGGCCGTTGAAGCAGCTCTGCACCACGTGGCGGATGCGGGCGGTGAGGGTCGAGACGTCGATCTTGCGGCTCTCGTAGACCTTCTTGGCGGCTTCGAGATCGAGATGCTCGGTCGGCGGCTTCACCTTGATGACGTGGGCGCCGAGGAGCGCGGCCATGTGGGCCGCATAGGCCACGATGTCGATGGCCGTCTCACCCTGCTTGGACAGGTTGCCGCCGCGCGGATAGGACCACATGACGACGGCCAGGCCGTGCGCCTTGGCCTCTTCGGCCATCTCGCGGATCTCTTCCATCTGGTCGTAGCCGGCATCGGAAGCCGGATAGATCGTGAAGCCGATGGCCGAGCAGCCGAGACGCAGCGCGTCCTTCACGCTGCCGGTCACGGCCTGGTCGGCGCCTTCCTTCACGCGCGACAGGCTGTTCGCGCTGTTGACCTTGAGGATCGTCGGGATGCAGCCGGCGAAGGTGTCGGCGCCCGCTTCGATCATGCCGAGCGGCGCGGCGTAGGCCGACAGGCCCGCGTCGATCGCGAGCTGATAATGATAGTGCGGATCGTAGGCGTCGGGGTTGGGCGCGAAGCTGCGCGCGGGGCCGTGTTCGAAGCCCTGGTCGACCGGCAGGATCACCAGATTGCCGGTGCCGCCCAGGCGGCCGTTCATCAGGATGCGGGCCAAATTGGCCTTCGTGCCGGGCGTGTCGCTTTCGTAATTGGCCAGGATTTTCTTGACGCGCGCGGAGAGCTTCATCGGACCGTTTTCCTTGCAATCGTGCGGGGAGGGAATGACCAGCCCTGAATAGCCGACGCTGGCGCGTTTTTCAATTAGGCGCGCGTTTTGGCCCCAAGCCACGCGCGGCAGGCGACGTGCGCATCGGCGGCATCCAGAAGATCGAGCGCCTGTGGCCGGACGGTGAAAAGCCGCGCGCCGTGCGCGGCGGCGATCTCGGCGATCTTCTTCCGCACTGTTGGCCGGCCACCGAAGCGCACAGCTTCCGCGCCTGCGCGCAGGGCTTCCAACGCCAAGCCGGGGGCGTCGCCGCAATCGAGCACGGCTTCCGATTTCGCCGCGGGAACTTTGGCCCGCGCACGCCGGACGATGGCGTTGAAGAATCCGGCACCGCCATAGGCCGCGAAATCGGGCGGTGACAAAAGCGTGATGGGAGCGCCGGCGTCTTCGGCGGCCTTGAGCGCGGTCACAGCATGGGCAAGGGAGTGAATCACGATCGCGCGGGGCAACTTCCGCGGCAAGGCTTTCGGAATCCGCTTCGCTTTCATGCGCACGGACGCACACTGCGTCGCCCCGAGGCCGGCCGCAAGCGCCGGACGCTAATCGCGGCGGCGGTCGCCCTTGGCTGCCATCAGTACGTCGTAACGCGAAATCCCCATGTCCTTGAACGCTCGGTCGTCGAGCTGCGCCAACTCCTCCAGGTCGCGCGCGCGTTTGCGCCAAGCGAGCCATGAGCGCGCCAAGGCGCGAAATGGCGTGGTGGTCGTGCGGACAAGAGACAGCGTGGCGTCGGGCATGAACCGGGCGCGCTCGACGCGCGCTCCGCCGACGATTTCGTCCAGATGCTCGCGGACGAGGGGGACAGGGCCGGACCACTTTCCGGCCCCTGGGAGAGGCGCAGGGCTGCGTGGAGGAAACGCGACCAGGATTTCGCTGTAGGTTTGCGGGGTCTTAGGGAGCCGACTCACGGCACACCTCGTTGTTGCGTTGCAACTGTTACGCTGCGATGCAGCGCAAATCGATTATTATCTTTGCTAATTTTTTGAGAATTATGAAAAATAGAACATAATTCATAATATTTTTGCACAAATAGGATTTTCGCCATGGTCACATTCGAAGGCATGCGGGTGTTCGTGAAGGTGGCGGAGGCCGGCAGTCTGTCCGGTGCCGCGCGGCTTCTGGGGCTTACCCCCTCGGCCATCAGCCGGCAGATTTCGGCACTCGAGGACCAGCTTGGCGCCCAGCTTTTCAACCGCACCACGCGCAAGATCGCGCTCACCGACGTGGGCCGTGGCTATCTGGAGCGGTGCCGCCGCATCCTGGCCGATGTCGAGGAGGCGACCGAGGCCGTCACCAGCTTGAACGCGACGCCGCGCGGTCCCTTGCGCATCAACATGCCGGCGGTGTTCGGCCGCCTGCATATCGCGCCTTCGCTGGCGTCGTTCATGCGCCAGTATCCCGATATCACGCTCGACGTGGAGATGACCGACCAGTTCATCGATCCGTTGGCCGAGGCGGTGGACGTTCTGGTGCGCATCGCCGAGTTGAAGGATTCGAGTTTGATCGCGCGCAAGCTGGCCAGCTCGCAACGCGTCATCGTGGCGTCGCCGGCCTATTGGGCCGAGCGCGGGACGCCCAAGGAACCGCGCGATCTGACGCGCCACGATTGTCTTCTCTACAGCTATCTGGCCGCGGGCGAGCATTGGCGGCTGACCGGCGAAGACGGCGTCGAGCAGGCCATCCATGTCACGGGCCGCATGCGCGTCAACAACGTCTCGACGATCCGCTGCGCGGCGCTGGACGGTCTGGGCGTGGCCATGCTGCCGACATGGTTTGTGGGCGAGGATCTGCGCGCGGGCCGCTTGCAGGCCGTGCTCAGCGACTATGCCGCGCCCGCGCCGCCGATCTATGCCATGTATCCGCCGAGCCGGCACCTCTCGCCCAAGGTGCGGGCCTTCGTCGATTTTCTGTCTGGACTGTTTTCGCCCGTGCCGCGGTGGGAGGCGGGCGCCTCGCTCGCTCCGCGCACGCCGGACGCATCGGCGGCCTGAAACAAAAAGGGCGGACCCTCGGGTCCGCCCTTTCCGATTCCGAAAGTTCTTCCGGCTTACTTCAGCTTGCCCATCCGCAGCGCGGTGTCGCACATGCGGTTGGAGAAGCCCCACTCGTTGTCGTACCACGCGAGGACGCGGCAGAAGCGCTCCTCGATGACCTGCGTCTGGGTCAGGTCGAAGGTGGCGCTGGCCGGGTTGTGGTTGAAGTCGATGGAGACGAGCTGCTCGTCGGTGACGGCCAGGATGCCTTCCATCATGCCCTTCGACGCCTTCACCATCGCGTTGTTGATCTCCTGCGGCGAGGTCTTCCGCTTGGAGGTGAAGGTGAAGTCGATCATCGAGACGTTGGCCGTGGGCACGCGGATGGCCGTGCCGTCCAGCTTGCCCTTCAGCGCCGGCAGGACGAGCGCGACCGCGCGGGCGGCGCCCGTCGAGGTCGGGATCATCGATTCGGCGGCCGCGCGGCTGCGGCGCATGTCGCTGTGCATCGTGTCGACCAGGCGCTGGTCGCCCGTGTAGGCGTGGACCGTGGTCATGTAGCCGCGCTCGATGCCGATCGCCTTGTGCAGCACCGACGCCACCGGCGCCAGGCAGTTCGTCGTGCACGAGGCGTTCGAGACCACGGTGTGCTTTTTGGTCAGCTTGTCGTGGTTGACGCCGTAGACGACCGTGAGGTCGGCGTTGGTGGCCGGCGCCGAGATCAGCACGCGCTTGGCGCCCGCCTCGATGTGTTTCTCGGCCTGCTCTTTCTTGGTGAAGCGGCCGGTGCACTCCAGCACCACGTCGACGCCGAGATCGCCCCAGGGCAGCTTGGCCGGATCGCGCTCGGACAGAACCTTGACCAGGCGGTTGCCGACGACCATGCCGGAATTGCCGCTGGCGCGGACCTTGCCCGGGAAGGGGCCGTGCACCGAGTCGTACTTGAGCAGATAGGTGTTGGCCTCGACCGGGCCGAGGTCGTTGATCGCGACGACCTCAAGATCCTTCCGGTCAGCTTCGAACGCCGCGCGCATCGTCAAACGACCGATGCGGCCGAAGCCATTGATTGCAACCCGAACAGCCATTCTTCCCTCCGTTCTCTAAGAGCCCCCTGGTCCTTGCTAGACCAGCCTCCGGGCGGCGTTGACCACCGCCTCGGCCGTGATGCCGAAATGCTTGTAGAGATCCCCGGCCGGCGCCGAGGCGCCGAAACCGGTCATGCCGATGAAGACGCCCTTGGGACCGATGATGCCGTCCCAGGCCTGACGCACGCCGGCCTCGATGGCCACGCGCGCATCGGTGTCGCCAAGGACACTGGCGCGGTAGCTGGCCGGCTGCGCCGCGAACAGCTCCATGCTGGGCACGGAGACGACGCGGGTGGGGATGCCGTCTTTCTCCAACTGCGCGCGCGCTTCGAGGGCGAGGTGCACCTCGGAGCCGGTCGCGAACAGCGAGACCTTGGCCTTTCCGCTGGCGGCTGCCAGTTCGTACGCGCCGCGCGCGGAGAGATTCTCGCGCTGGTGTTCGGTGCGGACCGTGGGCACGGCCTGGCGCGTCAGCGCCAAAACGGACGGGCGTTCTGCGTTTTCAAGAGCGACGGCCCAGCATTCGGCGGTCTCGACGCCGTCCGCGGGACGGAAGACGAGCAGATTCGGGATCGCGCGCAAGGCGGCCATGTGCTCGACCGGCTGATGGGTCGGGCCGTCTTCGCCGAGGCCGATCGAGTCGTGCGTCATCACATAGACGACGCGCAAGCCCATGAGCGCGGAAAGGCGGATCGCCGGGCGGGCATAGTCGGTGAAGACCAGGAACGTGCCGGCGTACGGGATCAGGCCCTTGTGCAGGGCGATGCCGTTCATGGCCGCGCCCATCGCGTGCTCGCGCACGCCGTAGTTGATGTAGCTGCCTGCAAAGTCGGACGCCGTGACGGCGGTCTGCGCCTTGGCCTTGGTGTTGTTCGAGCCGGTGAGATCGGCCGAGCCGCCGACCAGTTCCGGCACGGCTTGGGTCAGCACTTCCAGCGCGTTGCCTGAGCTCTGGCGGGTGGCCAGCTTGGGCTTCTCGCTCGAAACCTTCTGCTTCAGCGCGTCGACGGCGTTTTCCCAGCCTTCGGGCAGCTTGCCGGCCATGACGCGCTCGAACGTCTTGCGCTTGTCGGCGGGCAGGGAGGCCAGGCGGGCCTCCCATTCCTTGCGCGCGGCCTGGCCGCGGCTGCCGACCGTGCGCCATGCCTTGGCGACATCAGCCGGGATTTCGAACGGCGCATGGCTCCAGCCGAGCTTCTCGCGCGTGCCCGCGATCTCCTGCGCGCCCAAGGGGCTGCCGTGCGAGGCTTCGCTGCCGGCCTTGGTCGGCGCGCCGTAGGCGATGGTGGTGCGGCAGGCGATGAGCGAGGGCGTCTCGGTCGCGCGCGCCTTCTCGATCGCGGCGCGCACCGCGCCCTGATCGTGGCCGTCGACCGACTGGACGTCCCAGCCGCTGGCGCGGAAGCGCGCGAGCTGGTCGTCGGAAACGGAGATGGTGGTCTTGCCGTCGATCGTGATGCCGTTGTCGTCGAACAGGACGATCAGGCGGCCGAGGCGCAGATGGCCGGCCAGCGAGATGGCCTCGTGGCTGATGCCTTCCATCAGGCAGCCGTCGCCCGCGATGGCATAGGTATGGTGGTCGACCACGTCGCGCCCGTAACGCGCGCGCAGCATGGCTTCGGCCAGCGCCATGCCGACCGCATTCGCCAGGCCCTGGCCCAAGGGGCCGGTCGTGGTCTCGATGCCGGCGGCGTGGCCGTATTCGGGATGGCCCGCGGTGCGGCTGCCGAGCTGGCGGAAACGCTTCAGCTCGTCGATCGTCATGTCGGCATAGCCGGTCAGATGCAGCAGCGAATAGAGCAGCATCGAGCCGTGGCCGGCGGACAGGACGAAGCGGTCGCGGTCGGGCCACGACGGCGCGGCGGGATCGAATTTCAGGAAATCGGCGAACAGCACGGTGGCCACGTCGGCCATGCCCATCGGCATGCCGGGGTGGCCGGATTTCGCGGCCTCGACGGCATCCATCGACAGGGCGCGGATCGCGTTCGCCATGGCGCGGCGGGCGGGGTCTGACAGGCTGTCGGTCGGGGATTTTTCGGTCTGCCGTGCGGCGGTCATTGGAGCCTGTGAGGCGGGCCGGGCATGGCGCGCGGCGTGCCTCTGTTCGGGATGAATGGCCCAGGTGCGGGGCCGAAACGGACGGAGCGCAACATGCTGTGCCGCTGGTGTCTCGTCAATCAGGTTCATGGTTTGTCCGAGGGGATTCCGACGCTCTTCCAACGCGTGCCGTTCCGGGGCCGCGCTTGAAGCAAAAAATCCCTGGGGCGCAAGGCGTTCGTTGACCTCCCTCAAGTGCCGTCGTATGGTCCGGACAGCACCCTTTCGCCACATCGCACGGCCGATGACGAGCTTCGACAGCGCTTCGCAGCGCCTGGAAAAATCCCTCGACCGCCTGGAGAGCGCGGTTGCCGCGCGCGTCGCCCGCGTGGAGGCAGCGGCCACCGAGGGCCGTGAGGCCATTGCTCAAAGTCAGGCTGCTGCCACCCAGAGCCAGGCCGCCGCCGACAAGAGCCGCGCCGCGGCCGAAGCCGCCGAGGCCAACGCCACTGCCGCCGAGGCGCGCGCCGCATCCCTGAGCGAGGCAAACCGGGCCGTGAGCCGCAAGCTGGACGACACGATCGACCGCATCACGCGGCTGTTGGAGAGCTGAAATGGCGCAGGTCAGCGTTACCATCAACGGCCGCGCCTATCAGATCGCCTGCGACGACGGCCAGGAAGACCATCTGCGCCAGTTGGCGGGCTATATCGACCGCCGCGTGTCCGAATTGGTGGCCGCCATGGGCCAGATCGGCGACATGCGGCTCCTGGTGATGGTCAGCCTCCTGATCGCGGATGAACTGTCCGAGGTCACACGGCAGTTCGATGAATCCCGCAAAACCTCCGATGATGCTCGTTCCAAGGCCTCGAAAGCCGACGCCCAGGCCGCCTCGGCGCTGGAAGGTATCGCCGCGCGCATCGAAGACATTGCCGCGCGCCTGGAGCATGCCTAGATTCACCTTGGGCGGTGCTGGGCGGCTCGTTAGGCAATCGTCGTCCCGGGGGCCAATGTAAACCACTCGGGAGCTGTCTCTGCCGGGACCCTGGTCTCGGTATATGGCGCCCACCTGCTTACGCAGGCTCCAGTGGACATGACTCGCCGACGGCCGATCTGGCTCCGCCTGTTTACCCTGCCGAGAATCCCATGCCGTCTGATGCCGCCATGACCGACGCCAAGCGCACATTGCGCGCGGCGGCGCGTACGGCGCAGCGCGCGGCGCATGCGGCCGCCGGCCGCGGCGCGGGCGAGCGGCTGCGTGAAAACTTCGCGCGCGCGATCGCGCCCGCCGCCGGCACTGTCGTCTCCGGCTACTGGCCGATGGAAGGCGAGATGGATCCGCGCGTGCTGATGGCGGATCTGGCCGCGCGCGGCCACAAGCTCTGCCTGCCCGTCGTGCAGGGGCGCGGCAAGCCGCTACTGTTCCG
>CAYZFH010000051.1:0-2891 GCA_964477375.1 uncultured Rhizobiaceae bacterium
AGCTTGGGCGCCTTGAGCGTCAGGCGGATCGCGCGCAGTCCGAGCGCGGGATTGTTGCCTTGGGACACGGGCACATCGGGCGAGCTGGCCAGTTTTTCGCCGCCGAGATCCAATGTCCGGATCGTGGCGGGTTTGCCCGCCATGCCGGCGATAATGGAGAGAAGGCCGCGATACTGCTCCTCCTCATCCGGCAGTTCATCGCGGTTCATGAACAGGAACTCGGTGCGCAATAGGCCGATGCCGCTAGCGCCCGCTTCCAACGCCGCGTCCAACTCGCGCGGCAATTCCAAATTGGCCTGCAGACGGATTTCCGTGCCGTCGCGCGTGACGGCGGGAAGATTCTTGAGGCGCGCGAGCTGCCGCCGCTCCTGCGTCAGCTCTTCGCGCCGGCGCTCGTAAGCCGCCAAGGTTGCGGGGGACGGATTGATAACGATACGGCCGGCAGTGCCATCGACCACGACCATGTCGCCCGAACGGACAGTGGCCATCAGCCCGTGCACGCCCAGGACCGCGGGCAGGCTGAGCGAGCGCGCCATGATGGCCGTGTGCCCGTCAGTGCCGCCGAGCACCGTCGCGAAACCGCTGATGCGGCGCGGGTCGAGCAGCGCCGTGTCGGCGGGTGTCAGATCCTCGGCGATCACGATGCTGCCCTCAGGCAAGACCGAAAAGGCGTGATAAGGCGTCTTCGTCAGGTTCCGGATCAGCCGGTCGCCGACGTCGCGAATATCGCGCGCGCGGCCGGCCAGATAGACGTCGTCGACGGAATCGAAGCCGCGCGTGATGTCGTGGATCACGGCTTGCACCGCGGCCTCGGCATTGATGCGGTCGCTGGCGATCTTTTCATCCACGCCGCGCACGAGACGCGAATCGGCCAGCATCTGCAGATGGGCGTCCATCAGATAGCCCAGTTCTTCCACCGCCGCGGGCGGCAGGTTGGCGATCTTGCCCTTGATCTTGGTGATCTGGTGCGACGCCTTGGCCACGGCGGCGGCGAAGCGTTCGCGCTCGGCGGCCACCTCGCCCGCCGGCACCTGGTATTCCGGCACCTCGGCGCTTCGACCCGCGCTGACATGCGCGGGGCCGATGGCGATGCCGGGGGACACGCCCAATCCGTCGAGCGCAACCGGCCCGTCGCGCCGTTTGACGGCGGCGCCGGCACGCTTGGCGGGCGGCTTAGTCTTCATTGAACTTGGCCGCGAACAAAGCCGCCACGGCGTCGAGGGCCGCGGACGCATCACGCCCCTTCGCACGCACGTTCAGCGTCACGCCGGTCGCGGCGCCGAGTGTCATCAAGCCCATGATGGAAAGCGCGGAAACCGAGTTTCCATCGCGTGTCACGGTGATCGCGGCTTCGAACTTGCGCGCGCACTCGACCAGCTTGGCCGCCGCGCGCGCATGCAGACCGCGGCGATTGACCACGGTTATGCGGCGCTCGATCTCGGACGAAGCGCCAGCGTCCACGCTCATTGCTTCGCTCCGCACAGAAGGCGCGACGGCACGTTGATGTAGCGGCGGCCGGCTTCCTGCGCCTGGATGATGGCCTCTGCGAGATCGGATTTCTCGCGCACGCTGGCCAGCTTGACCAGCATGGGCAGATTCATGCCCGCGATGACTTCGACCTTGCGGCCGTTCATGACCGAGATGGCCAGATTTGACGGCGTGCCGCCGAACATGTCCGTCAGTAAAACGACGCCGTCGCCCGTCTCCGTCTTTTCGACCGCGTCGATGATGTCCTGGCGCCGGCGCTCCATGTCGTCTTCCGGGCCGATGCAGACGGCGGCGACTTGTTTCTGGGGACCGACGATGTGGCTGAGAACCGCGAGGAAATCGTCCGCGATCTGGCCATGGGAAACCAAGACGATACCGATCAAGAAAAACCCCGCTTCACAAAAAGGATCACGACTGGGCGATGGTGCGTTCGACATCGCGATGATGGATGCCGACCCGCTGGCCCTTTGCGCCGAGCCAAGCCGCCAGTTTCTCGGCTACGAAGACCGAGCGATGCCGCCCGCCGGTGCAGCCGACGGCAATGGTCAGGTAGCTTTTGCCTTCCAGATCGAAGCGGGGCAAGAGGGGCTCGATCAGGCGGCATAAGTCATTGAAAAATTGAGAAAAACCCGCGTCTTTTTCGATGAAGGCGGCAACCGCGGGATCCTTGCCGGTCAGCGGCTGCAAGGCCGGCTCGTAGTGGGGGTTGGTCAGGAAACGGACGTCGAAGACCAAGTCGGCTTCGCGCGGCAGGCCAAGCCCATAGGAAAAGGACGAGACCACGATGCTGAGTTGGGATTCGGCATCGAGCGCGAAATGGTCGCTGAGCGCCGCGCGCAGGGCGCCAAGCGTAAGGCTCGAGGTATCCACCGTCACGTCGGCCACGCCACGCAAGGGCTCGATCAGGGCGCGCTCGCGTTCGATGCCATGGGTCACCGGACGGTCGAGCGCCATCGGATGACGCCGCCGTGTCGCGGTGAAACGGCGGCGCAAAACCTCGTCGTCGCAATCGACGAAGAGGAGCTTCACTTCGATGAGCGGATTGGCGCGCAGCGAGGTGAGCCGCTCGATGAAGCTTTCGACATGGAAGTCACGCGTGCGGATATCGACGCCGATCGCGAGCGGGCGTGGCAGCTCGCCTTCCGTCTGTACCAAACCGCCGAGAAGCGCGAGCGGAAGATTGTCGACCGCCTCGTAACCGATATCCTCGAACGCCTTGAGGGCGGAGGATTTGCCCGCGCCGGACATTCCGGTCACCAGCACGACGCGACTCTTTGCGGGTGAGGCATTCATCGGGCGGAGACTACACCTTTGCCCACGGAGCGGACAGCCAGCATGACCTTGGCCGCGGCCGAGGCTTCGAACGGCGTCAACCGTAACAAGGGCAATGTGACAGTGGCGAG
>CAYZFH010000051.1:2991-15177 GCA_964477375.1 uncultured Rhizobiaceae bacterium
CGGCCGAGGCTTCGAACGGCGTCAACCGTAACAAGGGCAATGTGACAGTGGCGAGTCGGCAGCGCCGCGCAGACGGCAAACGCTCGACCGCGTCGGGTTTTACGAGATCGATCACCAGCGAAACCGGCGCTTTAGCGCGGTGACGCATCGGCACGATGCCGAGGCCGCGCACCTCGATCAAGCCACGGATCGCGGCCGGCGCCGAGACAAACAGGCGTCCGCTTGCTACGGAAAGATCGCAGCGATCGTCCGCAACCAACATTGCACCGGCATGGATCAAACGCAGGGCGAGATCCGATTTGCCGGAACCGGAAGGTCCGCGCAGCAGCACGGCCGTCCCGCCGATCGCCACCGCCGTGGCGTGGATCTGGCGTGCGTCAGCGCGGCGCGCCATTGGGCGCCAGCGGCAGGCGGACGACGAAGCGCGCACCCAGCACCGCGCCGTCCGGCCCGGTGCGGTTCTCCGCGCGGATCGCGCCGCCGTGCGCATCGATGATCTGTTTCGAGATCGAAAGGCCGAGACCGGAATGGGTACCAAACTTCTCGCCCGAGGGACGTTCGCTATAGAAGCGCTTGAAGATGGCTTCGAACTTGCCGGCGGGGATGCCCGGGCCGTCATCTTCGACCGTGATCTCGACGTCCTTGCCGCGCACCGCGGTTGAAATATGAATCGTGCCATTGGCCGGCGTGAACGACACCGCGTTCATGATCAGATTTCGCACCACTTGACCCAGGCGGTCTTCAAGCCCCAGCACGATGGGCTTGGGTTCGGTGCGGTCGTAGATCATGCGTGGCCCATCGGGATGGGTTTGCAGATGCACCTCGGCCATGGTCGACAACAGCCGATCGATATCCACCGGCCCCGTCTCCTCGCGTGAAAGTTCCGCATCGAGGCGCGAGGCGCCCGAGATATCCGTGATCAGACGGTCGAGCCGCGCGACGTCCTCCTGCACGATCGTCATCAGCTTGCGCTGCTGCTCGGGATCCTTCACCCGTGCGGCGGTTTCGACCGCGCTGCGCAGGGAGGAGAGCGGGTTCTTGATCTCGTGCGAGACGTCGGCCGCGAATCGTTCGATCGCATCCATGCGCTGCCACAAGGCGTCGGTCATGTCGCGCAGCGTCATGGCCAGCTCGCCGATCTCGTCGTGGCGGACGACGGAGAACTCGGGGCGCGGCTGGCGCCCGCCCGTGGTGCCGGTGCGGATGCGTTCGGCGGCCGTGGCCAGGCGGCGGATCGGCCGGGCGATGGTGCGCGCGAGATAAAAGGAGAGAAGGATCGTGATCGTGAGCGAGACAGCGAAGATCTTGAGGATGTCCTCGCGCACCGAACGCAGACCGCGCTCGACCGAGCGGCCGTCGGTCGACAGGAGCAAGGCGCCCGCGATTTTACGATAATGCTGAACCGGAACGGCCGCGGTCAGGACCATGCCGCCGCGCAGATCGCCGCGCACGCCGCCGGCCGAGACGCCGCCCAAGGCGTGCATCACCTCGGGGTAATCGTCGGCCACCTGGTCGGCTGCCTCGCGATAGAGCTCGAGATTTTCCCGCCGCGGCACCCAGTTCACGACCCAATCGAACGCGCGCAAGAGCCGTTCGACCAACGGATATTCCGTCCGGGGCGGCGGCAACTCCTCCAACCGGACGACGGAGCCGGGCCCCAAGGTCTGGCTGTCGACCAGAAGCTCGCCCGTGGGCGCGAACAGACGTGCGCGCGTGCGCGTCTCGGCGACGGCGCGGCGCAGGATTGTGCGCACGATGGGCGGATCGAAGCGGACATACTCGACGCTGGAGCCGCTTTCGTCGTCATCGCTGGTGATGGGGACCGAGGTCATGCCTTCGGCCAGCGCAATGGCGATGATGTCGCCCTGCCGGCGCAACGCCTGCAACTCGGCATCGACCAAGCGGGATTCGTAATCGTTGAGGTAGAAGACGCCGCCGAACAGCGTCGCCAACGCAAAGACGTTGATCGCCAGGATGCGGCGTGTGATGGGCGAGCCCAGCGCGCGTTTCCGCGCGCGCGGCTTGGCCTCCCCCCCACCGGCCATTTACGTCTCGCGGTAGCGGTAGCCGATGCCGTAAAGCGTCTCGACCTGGTCGAAGTCGGTATCGACCACCTTGAACTTCTTCCGCAGACGCTTGATGTGGCTGTCGATGGTGCGATCGTCGACGTAGATGCTTTCGCCGTAGGCCGCATCGATCAACTGATCGCGGTTCTTCACGATGCCCGGCCGCTGGGCCAAGGCCTTGAGGATCAGGAACTCGGTGACCGTCAGATCGACCTGCTGGCCGCGCCACGTGCAGAGATGGCGCGTGGGGTCGAGCAGAAGATCGCCGCGCATGATCGCGCTTTTCTTGTCGTTGGCGTCGGGCGTCAGATCCAATCGCCGCAACACGGCGCGGATGCGCTCGACTAACAGGCGCTGGGAGAACGGCTTGGTGATGTAGTCGTCCGCGCCCATCTTGAGGCCGAGCGCCTCATCGATCTCATCGTCCTTCGAGGTCAGGAAGATGACCGGCGTCGGAGTCTGGCGGCGCAGGCGCGTCATCAGCTCGAGCCCGTCCAGCCGCGGCATCTTGATATCGAGCACGGCCAAATCCACGGGGCGCGCAAGAAGTTCGCGCAACGCCTCTTCGGAATCGGCATACGGACGGACAGTAAAGCCTTCGGCCTCCAGCGACATGGCGACCGAGGCCAGGATGTTCTTGTCGTCGTCGACGAGCGCAATCGTGCGGCGCACCGCGGTCTCCCCCTGATTTTCGACGGGCTGGGCCGGTGGAACTTGGATTGTAGGCTGTTGGAGCGCAATTGCCATGGTCCGATCGTGGGGGCCTTTTATGGCGCATTTTTGGCGCTCTCGCGGCCTCCCCGGGGCACGTGATGAGACGCTATAAGAAGTCTCCAAGGGTATGAGGGTGGAAAATGACGGAGTGGGGAAAGCAGGTTCGGGGCCTGATCCGCAGCGCCGATCGCGCGGCGCTGGCGACCGCTTTGGCCGGCGAAGCATCCCATCCCTATGCCTCGCTGGCGCTGACCGCGTCGGCGATGGACGGCAGCCCGCTGCTTCTCATCTCGGATCTGGCAGAGCACACGAAAAACCTTCTGCGCGACGCACGCCTGTCGCTGTTGTTCGACGGAACGGAGGGATTGGAAGACCCCATGAGCGGCACTCGTGCGGGCGTCCTCGGCCGCGCCGTGCCGTCCGCCGATGCGGGCGAACGGGCGCGCTTCCTGGCCCGCCATCCCTCGGCGCAAGATTATGCCGACTTCCACGATTTCCGCCTTTATCGGGTGGACATCGACCGCGCCCGCCTCGTTGCCGGGTTCGGCCGTATCCGTTGGGTTTCCGGCACCGACATTCTTCTGACGGATTCAGGCACGCTGGCCCGGGACGAACCGATGATCCTGGCCCACATGAATGACGACCATGCCGATGCGATCGGATCCTATGCCACCGTGCTGCTAGGGCTGGATCCCGGCCCCTGGCGCATGGTTGGCATCGACCCGGAAGGCTGCGATCTGCGGGCGGGTGGGCGCCTGGCCCGGCTACCGTTCGAGACTTCGGTCGAGTCCGCCGAGGGAGCCCGGAAGGAGCTGGTGCGGCTGGCCAAGGCCGCCCGAAGCCAGCCTTAAGCTGTTGTTGCAATGCAATAAACGCAACCGCGCCCTACCCTGGCGTTGGTTGCATGGAACTTGGCCTCCCGGCTATGTTCGGGCTGCCCACGATGGCAGCCGGCCTTCTAGCGACGGCGCGCAACCCAAGGGCGGCGTCCCGGCGCCCTGGCCGGGGCTTCTTTTTTCAAGACGGAGATCCAACGTGCAGAAGTACGGCCATTCGAGCCAGCACGGCCTCGACAACCACGGCATCCGCAACGTCAACGCCGCCTATTGGAACCTGAGCCCGGCGGCTTTGTATGAAGAGGCGATCCGCCGCGGTGAAGGCCAGGTCTCCGCGGGCGGCGCCTATGTGGCGCGCACCGGCCAGCACACCGGCCGCTCACCCAACGACAAGTTCATCGTCGACGACGCGACCACCCACGACACCGTTTCGTGGGGCAAGGTCAACGTGCCCATGACACCAGCCAATTTTGGCAACCTGCGCCAGCGCGCGCAGGCCTATCTGCAGGGCCGCGACGTCTTCGTCCAGGACCTTTATGCCGGCGCCGATCCGGCCTATCGCCTGTCGGTCCGCATTATCACCGAGCAGGCTTGGCACAACCTCTTCGCGCGCAACATGTTCATCCGCCCGGGTGTCGAGGAACTGGCCAACTTCAAGCCGGACTTCACGATCATCCAGACGCCGCGCCTGTTGGGCGGCGGCAAGCCGGACGGTCTGACCTCCGAGACCTTCGTTCTGGCCAACTTCACCGAGCGTCTGGTGCTGATCGGCGGCACGTCCTATGCCGGCGAGATCAAGAAGTCGGTGTTCTCGATTCTCAACTACCTGCTGCCCGCGCGCGGCGTGCTGCCCATGCACTGCTCGGCCAATATCGGCCCCAAGGGCGACTGCGCCATTTTCTTCGGCCTGTCGGGCACGGGTAAGACGACGCTGTCGGCCGATTCGACGCGAACGTTGATCGGTGACGACGAACACGGCTGGAGCGACCACGGCGTGTTCAACTTCGAAGGCGGCTGCTACGCGAAAGTCATTCGCCTGTCGCCCACAGCCGAGCCCGAGATTTACGCCACGACCAAACGCTTCGGCACCATCCTCGAAAATGTCGTCATGCATCCCGACACGCGGGAATTGGATCTGGACGACGCGAAGTACACCGAGAACACCCGCGCCTCCTACCCCATCGATTTCATTCCGAACACCAGCGAGACCGGCGCCGGCGGCCATCCGGAAAACGTCATCATGCTGACGGCCGATGCGTTCGGCGTTCTGCCTCCGATCAGCCGCCTCTCGCCCGAGCAGGCCATGTACCATTTCCTCTCCGGCTACACCGCGCGGGTCGCAGGCACCGAGAAGGGCATGGGCAACGAGCCGCAGGCCACCTTCTCCACCTGCTTCGGCGCACCCTTCATGCCGCGCCACCCCACCGTCTACGCAAAGCTTCTCGGCGAGAAGATCGCGCGCCACGGCGCGAAGTGCTGGCTGGTCAACACCGGCTGGACCGGCGGCGCCTACGGCGTCGGCAAGCGCATGCAGATTTCCTACACCCGCGCCATGATCCGCGCGGCCTTGGACGGCCGTCTGGCCCAGGTCGCGACCAAGCCGGATGCGGCCTTTGGCCTGAATATCCCCGAGGCTTGCCCGGACGTTCCCGCCGACGTGCTGAATCCCAAGAGCACGTGGAGCGACAAGGGCGCCTATGACCGTGCGGCCCAGGATGTGGCCAAGCGCTTCGAGGCGAACTTCAAGCAGTTCGAAAGTCACGTCGACGACAAGGTGAAGTCGGCCGCGGTGCGCGCCGCCGCCTGACCCCTCGAACTTCTAATTTAAGAGAGCGGCGCCGGAGCGATCCGGCGCCGTTTTCGTTTCAGTGCGCCTGCGCCCAGTTGTCGGCGCAGCCCGCCTCGACGACCAGCGGCACGGACAGATCCGCGGCCGCTTCCATCACGCGGCTGACGGATTTGGTCGTCTTCTCGACCTCGCCCGCCGGCACTTCGAACAACAGTTCGTCGTGCACCTGGAGCAGCATGCGGCCCTTGAGGCCCGCCATGACCTCGGGCACGCGGATCATGGCGCGCTTGATGATGTCGGCGGCGGCGCCCTGGAGCGGGGCGTTGATGGCTTGGCGCTCCGCGAAGCTGCGGCGCGCGGGATTCTTATCGGCGATGCCCGGCAGATGGATGCGGCGGCCGAACACGGTCTCCACATAGCCGTGCTTCCGGCAAAAGCTTTTCATGCCTTCCATGTAGTCGCGGATGCCGGGGTAGCGCTCGAAATAGGCCTGGATATAGGCGCGCGCTTCGCCCTGCGGGATGCCGAGCTGGCGCGCCAAGCCGAACGGGCTGATGCCGTAGATGATGCCGAAATTGATGGCCTTGGCCTTGCGGCGCGTCTCGGCGCTCATGCCCTTCACGGGCTCGCCGAAGACCTGGCTGGCCGTCAGGGCATGGATGTCGGTGCCGTCACGGAACGCGTCCTTCAGCGCCGCGATGTCGGCCACATGCGCGAGCAGGCGCAGCTCGATCTGCGAATAGTCGAGAGACAGAAGCTTCTGGCCTTTGTCCGCGACGAAGGCGCCACGGATCTTGCGCCCTTCCTCGGTGCGGATCGGGATGTTCTGCAGATTGGGATCGGTCGAAGACAGGCGGCCCGTGTTGGCGATCGCCATCGCATAGGATGTGTGCACGCGGCCCGTGTCGGGATTGATCTGACCCACAAGCGCATCGGCATAGGTGCTCTTGAGTTTGGCCAACTGGCGCCAATCCAAGACCCGCGCGGGCAATTCATGCCCCGCGTCCGCCAGATCTTCCAAGACGTCGGCGCCGGTCGCATAGGCGCCCGTCTTCGAGCTTTTCTTGCCGCCGTCGAGACCCAGCTTGTCGAACAGCACCTCGCCCAACTGCTTGGGCGAGCCGATGTTGAAATCCTGTCCGGCCAGCTTGTGGATGTCCTTCTCGAGACCGGCCAGCCGCGCGCCAAAATCGTCGGACAGGCGCTTCAACTCCGCCGGATCGACGCGGATGCCGGTCTTTTCCATCTCGACCAGGATCGGAATCAGCGGCCGCTCGATGGTCTCGTAGACCGTCGTCATCTTCTCGGACAAAAGGCGCGGCTTGAGCGCGCGGGCGAGGCGGAGCGTGACGTCCGCATCCTCGGCCGAGTAATCGCATGCGGCTTCCAGCGGCACCAGGTCGAAGGTCACCTGTGCCTTGCCGCTGCCCGCCACGTCTTCGTACTTGATGGTCTCGACGCCTAGATGCAGACGCGCCAGATCGTCCATGTTGTGGGCGTTCCGGCCGGCATCCAGCACATAGGAGAACAGCATGCTGTCGTCGACGGGCGCGATCGGCGCGTTGTAGGGCGCGCGCGCCAGGACCAGCATGTCGTATTTGATATTGTGGCCGATCTTGAGCACGCCGGGATCGGCGAGGAGCGGCCGCAGCAGCGCCAGCGCGCGCTCCAGCGGAATCTGCTTCGGCGCCTCGGCCGGCTTAGCCTGCGGATCGAGATCGAGGCTGCCCTGGCCCGCCGGCGCGCCATGGCCGACAGGCACGTAACAGGCGTGGCCCGGCTCGACCGACATGGAGAATCCGACCAGCCGCGCGCGCATGGCATCGAGTGACGTGGTCTCGGTGTCGAAAGCGACCATCCCGGCCGCCTTCGCGCGTTCGATCCAAACCTTCAGCGCGGCCTCGGTCTGCACCAGCTCATAGACCGTCTTGTCCTGCGCTTCCTTCGGCACCGCCGCGGTTGCAACCGGCGAAGGACGCTCGAACTTACCGCCCAGACGGCCGATGAGGGACTTGAATCCCTGCTGCTCCAGGAAGGTCACCAGCGGCTCGCGCTCCGCCGGCTTCAGCAGCATGGATTCGAGCGTCGCTTTGACGTCGATATCGTCCTTAAGCTTCACCAACTCGCGGGAGATACGTGCCTTTTCGGCATTAGCAATCAGGTTCTCTCGCCGCTTGGGCTGCTTGATCTCCGACGCGCGCGCCAGCAGCGTCTCGAGGTCACCATATTGGTTGATCAGCTCGGCCGCGGTCTTGATGCCGATGCCGGGCACGCCCGGCACGTTGTCGGTCGAATCGCCGGCCAGCGATTGCACCTCGACCACCTTGTCCGGGCCGACGCCGAACTTCTCGCGCACTTCGTCCGGACCGATCTTCCGCGCCTTGACGGGATCGAACATGGCGACCGTGCCGCCCACAAGCTGCATCAGATCCTTGTCCGACGAGACGATGGTGACTTCCGCACCCTGCTTCGCGCCGATGCGCGCATAGGTCGCGATCAGGTCGTCGGCCTCGAAACCATTCTGCTCGATCGAGGGCAGGCCAAGCGCCGTCGTGGCTTCGCGGATCAGTGCGAACTGGGGCACCAGCTCTTCCGGCGGATCGGGCCGGTGCGCCTTGTAGTCGGCATAGATTTCGTTACGGAAACTGTGACGCGAGGAATCGAAGACCACGACGATGCAATCGGCATCGGTCTCTTCTCGCAACTTCAAGAGCATGCTGGTGAAGCCATAGACGGCGTTCACCGGCGTGCCGTCCGGCCGCGTCATCGGCGGCAGGGCGTGAAAGGCGCGGAAGATGTAGCCGGAACCGTCCACGAGATAGACGTGGCGCGGGCCGTTTTTTGCTTCAAGGGTTTCGGTTTTTTTCGCCATGGCGATCGGAGGTCACCATGCAACAACGTCCGGCGGGAGTCGAGCCTAGTGGCCGCCGCCGTGGCGCGCGCCGGGCTTCAATTTGAACAACCGGTCGCAGTAGGGGCATTCGACCCAACCTTTGTCGCCCATGGTCAGATAGACGCGCGGATGGCCGAGCGCGTTGTTGCCGCCATCGCAGGCGACCGTGGCGCTGTCGGTCTCGATCGTCTCCGGCGCGTTGGGGGCGGGCTGGCTCATGGGTTCTCCCTGCGGTCGGTTGACCGCCGTCGCGGCCGGATGATACGCATTGGCGCGGCGCTCGCAACCATCTCCGCCCACGCGCCCGCCCCAAGGAATGCCCGCTCCCGCCGCAACCGCAACCGCCGACGCGCCCGCCTTCGCCATCGAGGCCAAAGGCTTGCGCAAGCTGTATGGCGGGCGGAATGGCATGAAGCGCGAGGCGCTGGCCGGCATCGACCTGCAGATCCCGCGCGGCTCGATCTTCGGCCTTTTGGGCCCGAACGGCGCCGGTAAATCGACCTTCATCAACATCCTGGCGGGCTTGGTCCGGAAGTCCGCAGGCTCAGCCCATGTCTGGGGCATCGATATCGAACGGTTTCCCCGCGCCGCGCGCGGGGCCATCGGCATCGTGCCCCAAGAACTCAACATGGACCCGTTCTTCACGCCCTACGAGCTGCTGGAATTGCACGCCGGTCTTTACGGCGTGCCCAAGGCCGAGCGGCGCACAATGGAAATCCTCGACGCCATGGCCCTTGGCGACAAAGCGCATGCCTATTCGCGCTCGCTGTCGGGCGGTATGCGGCGGCGCCTTCTGGTCGCGAAGGCCATGGTGCACGACCCGCCGGTCCTGATCCTGGACGAGCCGACAGCCGGCGTGGACGTGGAACTGCGACGCCACCTCTGGGCTTATGTCCGGGAGCTTAACGCGCGCGGTACGACCATCATGCTGACGACTCACTACTTGGAAGAGGCCGAGCAGCTTTGTGACCACATCGCCATTATCGACCAGGGCAAGCTCGTCGCCCACGATACGACCGAAGCGCTGCTGAAGCGGCTCGATCATAAGGAGATGTCGATCACGATCGCGGAGGAGATCGCCGCACCGCCCGAGGCTCCGCCCGACGTCACGATGACCGTCGACCCGCCCCGGCGCCTGGTCTTCCGCTATCGGCCCAGCCAAACGCGCATCCGCGCCATCCTCGATTCGGTGCGCAATGCGGGCTACACGATCGTCGACCTGACCACAGTCGAAAGCAAGCTAGAGGACATCTTCCTGCAGTTCACGGGCCGAAAGCCCGATAAGGACGACGCCTGATGCGGATCGGCGTCTGTGCCGCCGCGGCGTTTCTGTTCGCCGCTTTGACGGCCTGTGCTCCGACCATCAAGTCGCCGGGACCGACAGTGGAAGCAGCGCAGATCGCACCCGATGCCTTCACCGCCACGGACGGCACGCGCCTGCCGCTCCGGCGCTGGCTGCCCGAAGGCAAACCCAAGGCCGTCATCCTGGGGCTTCACGGCTTCAACGACTATTCCAACGCCTTCGAGGATTCCGGCGTCTATCTGCGCGGCAAAGGTGTGGCGACCTTCGCCTACGATCAGCGCGGCTTCGGCGCATCGCCCAACACGGGCTACTGGGCCGGGACCGAGGCCTATATCGACGATCTGCACGCGGCGACCACAGCTCTGCGCGCCGCCTATCCCGACACGCCGTTGTTCGTCATGGGCGAAAGCATGGGCGGCGCCGTCGCCATGGCCGCGTTCGGCGGCAACAATCCGCCGCCGGCCGACGGCACGATCCTTCTGGCTCCGGCCGTCTGGGGCCGCGAGACCATGGACATCACCAAGACGGTCGCGTTGTGGGTGTCGGTGCGCACCGTGCCGTGGATGCGCCTGTCCGGCGAAGGGCTCGACATCGTGCCGTCGGACAACAAGGAGATGCTGCGCAAGCTGTTCCGCGATCCGCTGGTGATCAAAAAGACTCGCGTCGACGCGATCTGGGGTCTGGTCAACCTGATGGACCTGGCGCTCGATAACGCGCGGACCTTCGGACCACCGTCCCTCATCCTTTACGGCGAGAAGGACGAGATCATCCCGAAGGGCCCGACCAAGGAAATGCTCGAGCGCCTTCCGCCCGTGCCGCCAGGCACACGCCGCGTGGCCATCTACTCCAACGGCTATCACATGCTGTCGCGCGACCTGGAAGCGCGGGTCGTGCTGGACGACATCGCCGTCTGGGTCAGCGCGCATTCGCGCGGCGCCGACCTGCCGCTGCCTTCAGGTGCGGACAAGCGCGGCTGGGACGTCCTCGACAAGCCCGATAAGAAGGGCGGCTGACCCTTACGACGCCTTGGCGATCGGCCCGCCGTATTTCTTCTCGAAGCGGCCCCACGCCGAGTTGGATGCATTCGCGGCCGCGGCGATCACGGCTTTGCGGTCGACGCTCGTGACCTCGCCGCCTTCGACCAGGATGCGCCCATCCACCATCACCAGCTCCACATCGCGCGCGTGGGCGTGATAGGCCAGGTTCTGCACGGGATCGAGCGTCGGGATCAGGCCCAGCGCGTTGTAGTCCATCATCATCAGATCGGCGCGCTTGCCCTTTTCGAGGGAGCCAATCTCTTTCTCGAGACCCATCGCGCGCGCACCGCCCATGGTCGCCATCTCCAAGGCATCCGTCGCCATCAGCGCGGTCGGATGGGCCATCTTGATGCGCGCGCAGGTGACCGCCGAACGGATCACATCGAAGAAATCGGCGAACATGTTGTCGATGCCCAGCGCCACGTTGATGCCGCGCTTGCGGAATTCGTTGGCTGGCGCGATCAGGCCACGGAAAGCATTCATCAGCGGGCAGTGCGCGACATGCGAGCCGGTCTTCGCCAGCAGGTCGATGTCCGAATCGTCGACCACGTAGCAGTGCGTCGCCACCACGTCCTTGCCCAGGAACCCATGGTCACGGGCGAATTCGAACGAGCCCGTGCCGTGGAGCTTTTTGGCCGTCTTTTTCTCGAAGTCGCTCCAGCCCAGATGGATGGTCAGGCGCAACCCATATTTATCCGCAGCCGCGCGCGCCTGGCGAAGCTGCTGGGGCGATGAACTGATCGTCATATTGGGCGCGATGATCGCGGTGATACGCCCGTCCGCCTTGCCGTGCCAGCGCTCGGCGAACCCGGTCGCGCGCGCCATTTGCTCGGCATTGGCTTTTTCGTCGAATTTGAACTCGCCCTTCACCATGGCGTCGGGATCGGCGTCGCTCAGCAATTCGCCCATGGCGCTGCGCACGCCCAGCTTCTCGACGAAGGGCGCCAGGACTTCGACATCCTCCTCGAGCTCCATCACCGTGGTGACGCCGCTGCGCAGCAGTTCAACATAGTTGAGGGCGCCGATGGCCACGCGGTCGTCGCGCGTCATCACGGTCGCCATGGGGAAATAAAGGCCGGTGGGGGCGTTGAAGCCCGCATCCTCGGAACGGCCGCGGAAGATCGTGAAGCCGACATGGCTGTGGGCGTTGACCAGGCCCGGCGCCACCACCTTGCCGGGTCCATCGATCACCCGCTGGGCGTTTGCGTGGCGTGCGGCGAGCGCGTCGCTCGGCCCGACATCCACGATGCGGCCCTTCTCCACATAGACAGCGCCCGGATTGTAGATCGTGCCCTTGGCGTCGACCGTCAGGACCGTCGCGTTCTTGATCAGCAGGCTCATCCCATCCCCCATCGCTTGGAGTGGGAATGATAGCGGGCGCCACACGCGCCCAACAGGCGCGGACACCAGGGATTTTTACCGAAAATCACCGATTTCCCGCCACTTCCGGGGGGTTTGCGGGGCGGGGCGCTTGCGTTAAGGTCCGGCCTCCGCGCGCCCGTAGCTCAGTTGGATAGAGCGCTAGCCTCCGGAGCTAGAGGTCGTGAG
>CAYZFH010000052.1:0-12116 GCA_964477375.1 uncultured Rhizobiaceae bacterium
AATACGCGCCGCCCGAAAGCCTGTCCTATTTCATGTACCAGGCGCCGCGCCGCGCAAAGCGTCTGTTCTTCGACGTCATCCCGCGCCAGGTGGACGAGTATCTGGGCGCGCTCGAGAAGTTTCCGGCGCAGGACACGGCCGCGCGTCTCGACAACCCGGTCTGGCACATCCACCAAGGCAAGCCGCCAGCGGAATCGGTGCCGCTCAGCTTCGGCCTGCTGATGAACTTGGCCAGCGTGTGCAACACCGAGGACAAGGCGGTGCTGTGGGGCTTCGTCGGCCGCTACGCCAAGGATGCGCGGCCGGAGAACCATCCAATCCTCGATTCCCTGATCGGCTTCGCGCTCAAGTACTACCGCGACTTCGTGAAGCCGACGAAGAAGCACCGCGCGCCGACCGACAACGAGCGCTGGGCGCTGGAGCAGTTGGCCGAGAAGCTGGCCGCGCTGCCCAAGGACGCCGAGTCCGAGGCGTTCCAGAACGAGGTCTATGCGGTCGGCAAGGAGTTGATCGTGCGCGAGCCCGAGCGCGACCTGCGCGCCTGGTTCCAGACGCTCTACGAAGTGCTGTTCGGCCAGACGCAGGGTCCGCGCATGGGCTCCTTCATCGCGCTCTACGGCCGCGACGAGACGATCGCGCTGATCAAGAAGGCGCTGGCTGGCGAAAAGCTGGACTGATGGGAGCGGGAGAAGAGGCTAACCCTCTCCTCCCGCGGTATTCCTGAAGGCTAGCCGCTGGTTTCCTTGTAGCGGCCCGTGCGGGCGTCGACCACCAGCATCACGGACTTGCCGGCCTTCTTTGCTTCGAGCTGCATCTCGTTGCCCGTATTCTTGAGCGTCTTGATGTCGGTGTAGCCCTCGGCCTTCAGGCCCTGATGGACCTCCGATTCCGTCAGCTTCTGCATCTGGGCGGGCGGGGCGCTCGGCGATGCGGCGGGTGAAGCGGATTGCGCCATGGCCAGCGAGGCCACGCTGGCAAGCGGCACGGCGAGTACGGCCGCGAACAGAATCTTTCTCATCTGGATCTCCTCGAATTTCCGAAAGAACGAAAGGTCCATCCGCACATGCGCCGCGGTGGACATAGGAGATATGGGACGAGGTGGGCATCCGTTCCGCCGGGTCACCCATGTGTCACGGCGGAATCGCGTGAACGCGCTGTGGCCTAAATCGATTCGGGAAGAGACCTATTTCGCCATTTGGGTTTGGGTTTTCGCCCATTCGAAATAGCGCGCGCGAGCCCGCTTGGCGACGGGGCCGGGTTGGAAGCTGCGATCGTTGATGCGCGTGGCGGGAAGCACTTTGTCAAGATTGCCGGTGGAGAAAACTTCGTCGGCGCCCATCACGTCGTCGAAGGTGATCGTGCGTTCGACCACATTCATGCCGTCGTCGCGCAGAAGCTGCATCACGCGGCGGCGCGTCACGCCGTTGAGGAATGTGCGGTTCAGCACGGGCGTCTGGACCACGCCGTCCTTCGCGATGAAGAGATTGGCGGTGGCGAACTCGGCCACGTTGCTGCTGGGGTCGAGAAGGATCGCGGTGTCGAAGCCGGCGGCGTTGGCCTCGCGGATCGCGCGCGCGACGTTGGGATAGAGGCAGCCGGCCTTGGCTTCGGTCAGCGCCATGTCGGGCGCCGGGCGGCGCCAGCGCGACAAGGTGGCGGAGAAGCCCGTCGGCTCTTTCAGCGGCCGGTCGAGGAGCGTGAGGGTGAAACGCGTCGAGTCGGGATCGAGCACTACGAACCCGTCCTCGGCGTACAGCATGGGGCGGATATAGAGCTCGGTCGCGGCGGGGAAGCGGTTGATGCCTTCCCACGCGATGTCCTCGATCTCGCGCGCCGTCAGCATGGGCTTCAGCGCCATGGCATAAGCGGATTCGATCAAGCGCTGGCAATGCAGGTCGAGATCGGGGGCGGTGCCGCGGAAGGAGCGTGCCCCGTCGAAGACCGAGGTGCCCATCCACGAAGATTGGCTGATCGGCCCCATGACGGGCGGATTGCCCTCGTGCCAGACGCCGTCCACATAGACGAGCTTATCCATAGCCATCTCCCGCGCGAGTCGAGCGAAGGCGGAAACCTTAGCACGCGTATCCGCCCGCACATGGGCGCGGGCGTCACGTCAGCCTTGCACGGAACGGATGGCTACTGGCTAGCCCAGACGATGCGGTGGACCCAGGCCAGTTCGTTGCCGGGGATGATGCGCTCGCCATGGGCGGGGTTGAGCGAGATCAGCTCGAGCTGGCGCGGGGTCTGGCGCACCAGTTCCTTGGCCATCACCTCGCCGGACTTCGTTTTGGCCACCACCCGGTCGCCGCGGCGCAGCGGACCGTGAGGGGAGACGATGATGATGTCGCCGTCACGGTAGACGGGCGACATACTGTCGCCGGTGATCTCCAGCGCATAGCAGTGCGGATCCTCGAGATCGGGAAAGGCGACCTCTTCCCAGCCGGAGCCGGCGGGATAGCCCGCGTCGTCGAAATACCCGTCCCGGCCGGCCATCGCATAGCCGATGACGGGCACGCGCCGCCGCCGCTCGGGCTCGGCCGAGCCCAGATAGGTGACGAACTCCACCGTGGTGGCGTTCACCGCCGTCAGCACCTTGGAGACGCTCTCCGTGCTGGGCCACCGCAGCTTGCCGTCGCGCGTGACGCGCTTGCTCTTGTTGAAGGTGGTGGGGTCGAGGCCCGCGCGCTTGGCCAGGGCCGAAGCGGAAAGCCCGCGCGACGCCGCCAAACTGTCGAGCGCGCGCCAAATGTCGCCATGTTGAAACATGCGGAGTGCAGTTCCCCCAGAATATGACCGGGCCGAACATTCCGTCCGTTGTCCCGGCTTCGCCTCCCGTTTCCCGCACCGCGCTATCTTGCCATCCGTCCGTTCAATGCGGGCGGGGGCGACAACGCGTGAGCGAGCGACTATTGCTATACGACATTTCCTCGCCGTCCGGTACTGCCGAATGACAGTTTTCCTGCCCCCTTCGCCACCCGTCCGACCCTGCCCATGATCGACCTTTATCCCCTCCTGGGGCCGATTTTACGCGCTCTGCCGCCGGAGACGGCGCACCGGGTTTCCATCCGGGCCCTGGCCGCCGGCCTGGTGCCCCGGGACCGCCGCGCCGACGACCCGATTCTTTCCGTCGACCTCTGGGGGCGGCGCCTGCCCAACCCGATCGGCGTCGCCGCGGGCTTCGACAAGGGGGCCGAAGTGCTGGAGGCTGTGCTGGACCTGGGGTTCGGTCTGGTCGAGGCGGGCACCGTCACGCCCCGGCCGCAGCCGGGCAACCCGCGCCCGCGCCTGTTCCGCCTGCCGGAGGACCGCGCGGTCATCAACCGGTTCGGCTTCAACAGTGAAGGCCTCGCGGTGGCCGAGGCGCGCATGGCGCGGATCCCGCGCGAGGGGCGGCGCGGGCTGATCGGCGCCAATGTCGGCAAGAACAAGGACAGCGAAGCGGCCGGGCCTGACTATGCGGCGGGCGTGCGGCGGCTTGCGCCCTATTCCGACTATCTCGTCGCCAATGTCTCGTCGCCCAACACGCCGGGCCTGCGCGAGCTGCAGCGGCGCGAGGCGCTGCTGGCGCTGCTGGCGGAAGTGAAGACGGCGTTGGCCGAGACCGTGCGCGCAGCGGGCATCGCGCGGCCGGCGTTGCTCATCAAGATCGCGCCGGACCTGACGCCCGCCGAGCGCGAGGACCTGGCCGCCGTGTTGCGCGACGTCTCGGGTGTCGACGGCGTCATCATCGGCAACACCACGGTGTCGCGCCCGCCGGGCCTGCGCGGGCCGCACACGGCAGAAGCGGGCGGTCTGTCGGGCAAGCCGCTCATGGCCCTGTCCACCGAAGTGCTGGCCGATCTCTATCGTCTGACCGGCGGACGCGTTCCGCTGATCGGTTGCGGCGGTGTTTCCAGCGGCGAAGACGCCTACGCGAAGATCCGCGCGGGTGCCACGCTCGTGCAGCTTTACACCGCACTGGTATACGAAGGGCCTGCATTGGTGGGCCGGATCAAGCGCGATCTGGCCGCGCTCCTGCGCCGGGATGGGTTCGCGTCCGTCGCGGCGGCGGTGGGCAGCGGCAACAAAGGGTAAAGACCAATTCCATGACCGAGACGATCGAAATCCTGCCCGGCGTGGCGCCGCTGGCCGACCGTTACGACGGCTTCGTACTGGATCTGTGGGGCGTTATTCACGACGGGGTGCGGCCCTATCCGGGCGCGGTCGATTCGCTGCGGCGTCTCAAGGCGCGCGGCAAGCGCCTGATCCTTTTGTCCAACGCACCGCGCCGCGCGGCGTCGGTGATCGGCGCCATGACTACCATGGGGATTCCGCGCGACCACTATGACGACGTGCTCTCGTCGGGTGAGGCGACGTGGCATGCGCTGCACGACAAGACCGACGATTGGCACGCGCGGCTCGGCCGGCGCTGCTTCCACCTGGGGCCGCCGCGCGACAAGGGCATGCTGATGGGGCTCGACGTCGAGCCCGTACCGCGTCCGGGCGAGGCGGATTTCATCCTGGCCACCGGCGTCGACCGCGACGAGGAAACGCTGGCCGACTATGAGGCCGTACTGGCGGAGGGCGCCGCGGCGCGCGTGCCCTTTGTCTGCGCCAATCCCGACCTCGAAGTGATCCGCGGCGGAAACCGGATGATCTGCGCCGGCCTCCTCGCTGCACGGTATGAGGAGTTGGGCGGCCCGGTCGCTTATCACGGCAAGCCCCATGCGCCGGTCTACCGCATTTGCCAAACCATGATGGGCGGCCTGACCGCCGATCGCGTGGTGGCGGTGGGCGATTCCCTGCGCACGGATATCGCGGGCGGCCGCGCGGCCGGCCTCGACACGGTGCTGGTCACGGGCGGCATCCATGCCGATGAGTGGCAGCTCGAACCCGGCCAGACGCCCGACGCAGCGCATCTGCTCGACGCCTGCCGCCGCCAGGGCAACGTGCCCAAGGCTGCCATGGCCGCTTTCACGTGGTAATCGGATAATTTGAACGGACGTTCCATTAAGCCTAGAATGGACACATGGGACGGAAGCGGAAACTGGCGCCTGACGCCGCGCTCGACCGCGCCATGGCGCGGTTCTGGTCCCACGGCTATGGCGGCACGTCCGTGGCCGACCTGGTGGACGCATCCACCCTCAATCGCGGCAGCCTCTACGGTACGTTCGGGGACAAGGATGCGCTGTTCCATGCCTGCCTCGACCGCTATGCGGCCAATGCCGCCGGGGCCTGGCTCGAAGCCTTGGAACGGCCCGGCGCGGGATTGGCGGAGATCCGGCGCTTCTTCAAAAGCCTGGCCGCCTATGCCGCCGGCGATCCGGCCCGGCGCGGCTGCCTGATGGTCAACACGGCCGTCGAACTCGCCCCCCATGAACCGAAGGCGGAAGAAGCCGCTGCCCGACATTTCCAGCGCATGGAGGCCGCGTTCCGGCGGGTGCTGGAGCGTTCCGCCGCCAACCTGCGTCCGGATGCACATCCCGCCAGCCTGGCACCGTATCTGGTCGCCGTGGCCTCCGGCCTCCTCGTCTTAGCCCGCGCCGGGATCGACCGGACTGCGGCCGAGCGCATCGTGGAGGCCGCTTTATCGGCGCTGAGCGCCTAGTCCGTTATTTTGGAACGATCGATCCATTAATTACACGCCCATGGGTTCGTAACGGCTTGGGCATGGACTCTGAGTCACCGCGCAGGTGCTGTTTTAGAATGATCGGTTTGAATTCAAGGAGACTCGGTCCCAAAGCCATTTTTTGCCTGCGGCTTGGACGTAAATTCTCCCCGAATCGATGAGGGGCAGGAGCTAACACACGGCGGCTGAATGGCGGTGGCGCACGGACCAGATCGGTGGTCCGTTTCATGGACGCGCGCGGCACCCGATCCTATAATTTTTTGCAGTGCACCCTTGGAGACCGTGATGGCGGAGTTCCCGAAGAAGACGCTCGACGACTGGACCGCGGCAGCGCGCGCCGAGCTGAAGGGCACCGACCCCGCCTCCCTGGCCTGGGAGACGCCGGAAGGCATCACGGTGAAACCGCTCTATACGGCGGCCGATCTCGAAGGATTGGAATACACGGGCGGCCTGCCCGGCTTCGCGCCGTTCCTGCGCGGCCCCCGCGCGACCATGTTCACGAACCGGCCCTGGACCATCCGCCAATACGCCGGTTTCTCGACCGCCGAGGAGACCAACGCCTTCTACAAGGCAGGTCTCAAGGCCGGGCAGACCGGCCTGTCGGTGGCGTTCGACTTGGCGACCCACCGCGGCTACGACTCGGATCATCCGCGCGTCGTGGGCGACGTGGGCAAGGCCGGCGTCGCGATCGATTCCGTCGAGGACATGAAGATCCTTTTCGCGGACATCCCGCTTGAGAAGGTCAGCGTCTCGATGACCATGAACGGCGCGGTGCTGCCGGTGCTCGCCGGCTACATCGTGGCAGCGGAGGAGCAGGGCGTGCCGCAGGCCAAGCTGGCCGGCACGATCCAGAACGACATCCTCAAGGAGTTCATGGTCCGCAACACCTACATCTATCCGCCCACGCCCAGCATGCGAATCGTGGCCGATATCATCGAGCACACGGCCAAGCACATGCCGAAGTTCAACTCGATCTCGATCTCCGGCTATCACATGCAGGAGGCCGGTGCGACGGCGGTGCAGGAGCTGGCCTTCACGCTCGCCGACGGTTTGGAATATGTGCGCGCCGCCATGTCGCGCGACCTGAAGGTCGACGAGTTCGCGCCGCGCTTGTCGTTCTTCTTCGCCATCGGGATGAACTTCTTCATGGAGATCGCGAAGCTGCGCGCGGCGCGAGTCTTATGGGCGCGGCTCATGGCGCCGTTCGCGCCGCAGAACGCGCAAAGCTCGATGCTGCGCACCCACTGCCAGACTTCGGGCGTCAGCCTGACCGAGCAGGATCCCTACAACAACATCGTACGCACGGCGGTGGAAGCCATGGCCGCGGTTCTCGGCGGCACGCAGTCGCTTCACACCAATTCCTTCGATGAGGCGCTGGCGCTGCCGACGCCGTTCTCGGCCCGCATCGCGCGCAACACCCAGCTCATCATCGCCGAAGAGACAGGCGTCACCCATGTCGTCGATCCGCTGGCCGGCAGTTACTACGTCGAGCATCTGACGCAGAGCATGATCGACGCCGCGCAAGGGCTGATCGACGAGGTCGAAGCCATGGGCGGCATGACCAAGGCGGTCGAAGCCGGCATGCCCAAGCTGAGCATCGAGGAATCGGCCGCGCGCCGTCAGGCGCGCGTCGACCGGGGCGAGGACGTCATCGTCGGCGTGAACAAGTATCCGCCCAACACGAAGGAAGACGTGCCGATCCTCGACATCGACAACACCAAGGTGCGCGAGGCGCAGATCACGCGCCTCAAGACCGTGCGCAACACGCGCGACAAGGCGCGCTGCGCCGCGGCGCTCGAGGCGCTGTCTAAGGCGGCCGAAAGCGGCAAGGGCAATCTTCTGACGCTCTCGATCGACGCCATGCGTGCGCGGGCGACCGTGGGCGAGGTGTCGGACGCGCTGGAGAAGGTCTACAGCCGCCATCGCGCGGTGATCCGCAGCGTCTCCGGCGTCTATGGCTCGGCCTATGCCGACGATGACGGTGGCTTCAAGCGCATCCAGGACGAGGTCGCGGGCTTCGCCGCCGATGAGGGGCGCCGGCCGCGCATGCTGGTGCTGAAGTTGGGCCAGGACGGCCACGACCGCGGCGCCAAGGTGATCGCCACGGCCTTCGCCGATCTCGGCTTCGACGTCGACGTCGGACCCCTGTTCCAGACGCCGGAGGAAGGCGCGCGCCAGGCCATCGAGAACGACGTCCATGTGGTGGGCGTCTCGAGCCAGGCGGCCGGCCACAAGACGCTCGTGCCCCAGCTTATCCAGGCCCTGCGCGCCTCGGGCGGGGACGACATCATCGTCGTCTGCGGCGGCGTCATTCCGCCCCAGGATTACGAGTTCCTGATGAAGGCGGGCGTCCATGCCATCTATGGGCCCGGCACCAACATTCCCCAGGCCGCCAGCGAAGTGCTGCAACTGATCCGGCGACACCGCAAGGCCGCCTAAGCGTCCCCTCTCGTCTGGCTTGCGCGCGGCCGCGACCTATATGACGGCCATGCCGCTTCGGCCTTGGTTGAAAGTGATGCGATGACCGACCTGCCTTCCGTGCAATCGCGCTCGGATTCCTCGATCACCCTCGATCTTGTGCCCCATCTTTGGCCCAAGGGCTCGCTGGAGCTGAAGGCGCGCGTCGTCGCGGCGCTGGTGTTCCTGGTCGCGGCCAAGGTCGCCAATGTCTACGTGCCGCTCCTCTACAAGGATGCGGTCGATGCGCTGACCAAGGGGACGCCCGCCGTCCTTGTCGTGCCGGTCGCGGCGCTCCTGGCTTACGGCCTCCTGCGCATCATGACGACGGCCTTCGCCGAGCTGCGCGACGCCGTTTTCGCGAAGGTGGGGCAACGGGCGGTGCGCACGGTGGCGCTGGCCGTTTTCCGCCATCTGCACGCCCTCTCGCTCGCCTTCCACCTCGACCGCCGCACGGGCGGCCTGTCGCGCGTGATCGAGCGTGGCACCAAGGGCATCGAGACGCTCTTGTCTCTGATGCTCTTCAATTTGCTGCCGACGCTGGTCGAGATCCCGCTGGTCTGCGTAATCCTGTGGTCGCTCTACGGCGCGCCCTATGCGCTGGTCACCTTCGGCACCATCGCGGGCTATATCGCCTACACGCTGTTCATCACCAACTGGCGCATGAAGCACCGCCGCGTGATGAACGAAATGGACACCGAGGCCAACAGCAAGTCGGTCGACAGCCTGCTCAACTACGAGACGGTCAAATATTTCGGCAACGAGGCGCACGAGGCGCGGCGCTTCGATTCGGCGCTCAAGCGCTATGAACATGCGGCCGTCCTGACCCGCACCAGCCTGTCGGTGCTCAATCTCGGCCAGGCCGTCATCATCGCCGTCGGTGTCACCCTGGTGATGTTCATGGCCGCCAACCGGGTCGTCGACGGCACCATGACGGTGGGCGACTTCGTCTTGGTGAACGCCTATCTCGTGCAGCTTTATCTGCCGCTTAACTTCCTGGGCACGGCCTACCGGGAATCGAAGCAGTCGCTCACCGACATGGAGGCCATGTTCGATCTGCTCGCGGTTCCCGCGCGCGTGCGCGACAAACCGGGTGCGGGAGCGCTGGCCGTCGCCGATGGGCGGATCGAATTCGACCGCGTTTCCTTCAGTTACGATGCCGCGCGGCCCATCCTGAAGGATGTTTCCTTCACCGTTCCGGCCGGCAAGACAGTCGCCATCGTCGGGCCCAGCGGCGCGGGCAAGTCGACGGTCAGCCGCCTTCTTTTCCGTTTTTACGATGTGGGCGCGGGCGCCATCCGCATCGACGGCCAGGATATCCGCGATGTGACGCAGGCCAGTTTGCGCGCCGCCATCGGCGTGGTGCCGCAGGACACGGTGCTGTTCAACGACACGATCTACTACAACATCGCTTACGGGCGGCCGCACGCATCGCCGTCCGAAGTCGAGGAGGCCGCGCGCCTGGCCCATATCCATGATTTCGTCATGGGCCTGCCCGAGGGGTATCAGACCCGTGTGGGCGAGCGCGGGTTGAAGCTGTCGGGCGGCGAGAAGCAGCGCGTCGCCATCGCGCGCACGATCCTGAAGGCGCCGCCGATCCTTCTGTTCGACGAGGCGACGTCCTCGCTCGATTCCCACACCGAGCGCGAGATCCAGCAGAACCTGGAAGAGATTTCCGCCGACCGCACCACCATCGTCATCGCGCACCGGCTGTCGACCGTGGTCGCGGCGGACGAGATTTTGGTGCTGGAGCGTGGCAGCGTCGTCGAGCGCGGCACCCATGCGGCGCTCTTGGCGCAGGATGGCGCCTATGCCGCGCTGTGGCGCCGCCAGCAGGCAGCGGCCTCCTTGGGCCAGGCCAACGGCCTCGAGCCGGTGCCGGCTCCCGCATGACCGCGTGCCGCGCTCTTGCTAGGATTCGTCCATGACGGCGCGGCCATGAACGCACAGGACCGGGACAGCGAAACGGCCAGCTTGGCCGCAGCCATCCGCCGGGGCGACCGGCGGGCGTTGGCGCGCGCGATCACCCTGGTCGAATCCACCCGCGCCGATCATCGCCAGCGGGCGGAAGATTTGCTGGCGATCCTCATGCCGCAAACCGGCAAGGCCGCGCGCATCGGAATTTCCGGCGTGCCCGGCGTGGGCAAGTCCACCTTCATCGAGGCGTTCGGTCTGCACGCGATCGGGCAGGGGCACCAGGTCGCGGTCTTGGCCGTCGATCCCTCGTCGAAGCGCAGCGGCGGTTCCATCCTGGGCGACAAGACGCGGATGGAGGAACTGTCGCGCAACCCATCCGCCTTCATCCGCCCGTCGCCCGCGGGCGGCACTCTCGGCGGCGTCGCACGGCGCACGCGCGAGGCGGGGCTTCTGTGCGAGGCCGCGGGCTTCGATGTCGTTCTGATCGAGACGGTCGGCGTCGGCCAATCGGAGACCGCCGTGGCCGACATGGTCGATATGTTCGTGCTGCTGCTCCAGCCCGGCGGCGGCGACGAGCTGCAGGGCATCAAGCGCGGCATCGTGGAACTGGCCGACCTCCTGGTCGTAACCAAGGCCGACGGCGATCTGGTCGCCGCCGCCAACCGGGCCGTGGCCGATTACCGGCGCGCTTTGACCTTGTTGCATCCGGCGACGGCCCATTGGACGCCCGAGGTGCTGTCGTGCTCATCGATCTCGGGAAAGGGCATCGATCTGGTCTGGTCGGCGGTGGGTCGCTACCGCGAAGCACTGGGCCCGGCCGGGGCGATCGACCGGCGGCGGGCGGACCAGGCCAAGCGCTGGCTGTGGGGCGAGATTTCCGAAAGCCTGCTCGACTCCTTGCGTGCCCATCCCGGCGTCCGCGGCCGGCTGGCTGCCCTCGAGAAGGAGGTCGCTGCGGGCCGGCTGGCACCGGGCGCCGCGGCAGCCGAACTTTTGGCTGTTTTTCAGGCCTCTGGGACACTCGGGCCGCCCGGCAAAAGGCCCCGGAAGCCTTGACGGGACCGGCGGGGGCGACTAAAACCCCGCCCTCACGCGAAATTCCAGGCCGCGCGCCCGATTTTCCGGGCTACGGACCCTTTTGCGAGCAGGAAACGAGCCATGGCACGACGCTGCGCGATCACCGGCAAGGGCAACCTGTCGGGCAACAACGTGAGCCACGCGAACAACAAGACGCGTCGCACGTTCCGCACGAATCTCCAGATCACCTCGCTCCTGTCCGAGACGCTGGGTCAGAGCATCCGCGTGCGCCTGTCGACCAACGCGATCCGCACGATCGAGCATGCCGGCGGCTTCGACGCCTTCCTGCTCAAGACCGCGCCGACCAAGCTGCCCCAGGCCATGCGCCGGCTGAAGCAGCGGCTCGTGAAGGCCCGCGCCGAAGCGGCCTGAACAAAACGAAGCGGGCCGATCGGCCCGCTTTTTTTGTCCCCATTCCATCGCTTTGAAACGGCTGCCTTGCCGGCTATGCGTCAGCGCGCGTCCTTCAGGGCGAACATCATCAGATAGGTGCGTTGGATCGACTGAAAATTGTCGTCCGAGATGATGTAGATCAGCCACTCGCCGTCGCCGCGCCGGACGCCCAGCCCTTCAAAATTGTCGACCGACAAGGGCGGCGCGATATCGGCCAGCTCTTCGCCGACAAGCCGCCCGCCGGGAACGATCTGGCTCGCCGGGATCAGACGCAGCCGCCCGCCCACGCCGGTCAACGGATTGAAGCGCCGCTCCAGGAGAATCACGTCGCCGTTGGGCAGAGCCTTGGCATCCGTCGGCTGATAGCCGCCGTGGGTGGCCACGGTCAGCTTCTGCCAGACCTTGCCGTCGCCGAGCCAGCCGACAAAGGCATCGCCTTCACGCAAGCCTTCGGTGATCGCGAGGAAACGCCCGTCCGGCAATTCGCAGAAGGCTTCCAGCCCCTCGTTGCTGGGCGCGTCGTTCAAGCCCGGCGGTGTGGATAGTGCGCGCGGCGCCAGCGAGAAGGGTGGGTTGGCGGACGGGTAGAGCCAGATGCGGTGATGGCGCTCGAACGTCACGATGATGCCGCCCGAGCTCACCATCTCGAGCCCTTCGGCATCGG
>CAYZFH010000052.1:12216-14991 GCA_964477375.1 uncultured Rhizobiaceae bacterium
TCGAACGTCACGATGATGCCGCCCGAGCTCACCATCTCGAGCCCTTCGGCATCGGTTTCAAACGTCTGGGCGGGCAAGGGATAGCCGTCGATGCCGACCAGGCGGCCCATTTCGGTGTCCGCGATGCCGATCAATTCGCCTGCGCCATAGACAAGACGCGCCGTGAGCCAATCGGACACGTCGCTGAGGGTCAGCATGTTCTGGCCGTCGGGCGAAACCCACAGGCTCGAAAACCCGCCAAAGCGCTTGTCCGACGATTGCAGCTCGATGCCGCCGCGATACTCCAGCTTGCCGACCTTGGTCGATGGCGGTTGGGAGCGGTCGAGCGGCACCGGCCGCGCGGTGACCTTGACCGGATCGGCCCAGGCTGCGGCGGTCGCGCAGAGCACCGCGCCGAAGACCACGGTGTGAACGAAACGGCTGAGGGTCGTCATTCTCACGGCAAGGCCTCGGCTGGGGCCTCGGCCCCGCGGTTCAGCGCGCCCCGGCTCGGCGCTTGGTGGGCGCCGCTTGGCGCACGTCGTCGTCCTCGTCGAACAGCGCCGCCAATTGCTCCATCACCGCACCGCCCAGCTGCTCCGCATCCGTGATGGTGACGGCGTGGCGGTAGTAGCGCGTGACGTCGTGGCCGATGCCGATCGCGATCAGGTCCACCGGCGAGCGGTTCTCGATCCAGTGGATCACCTCGCGCAGGTGCCGCTCCAGATAATTGCCGGGATTGACCGATAGGGTCGAATCGTCGACCGGCGCGCCGTCCGAGATCACCATCAACACGCGGCGCGATTCCGTGCGCCCGATCAGGCGGTTGTGCGCCCAGAGCACGGCCTCGCCGTCGATGTTCTCCTTCAGGATGCCTTCGCGCAGCATGAGCGCCAGGTTCTTGCGCGTCCGCCGCCAGGGCGCATCGGCCGACTTGTAGATGATGTGGCGCAGATCGTTCAGGCGGCCGGGATTGGGCGGCTTGCCCTCGGCCAGCCAGCGCTCGCGTGCCTGACCGCCCTTCCACGCGCGCGTGGTGAAGCCCAAGATCTCGACCTTGACCGAGCAACGCTCCAGCGTGCGCGCCAGGATGTCGGCGCACATGGCGGCCACCGTGATGGGCCGGCCGCGCATCGAGCCCGAATTGTCGATCAGCAGCGAAACGACGGTGTCGCGGAAATCCTGTTCGCGCTCGCGTTTGTAGGACAAGGAATGGCCGGGACTGACGACCACACGCGCCAGGCGCGCGGAGTCCAGCATGCCCTCTTCCAGGTCGAACTCCCACGCACGCTGCTGCTTCGCCATCAGGCGACGCTGCAGGCGGTTGGCTAAACGCGAGATGACGCCTTGGAGCGCGGCCAATTGCTGGTCCAGATGGAGGCGCAACCGCGCCAGCTCCTGCGCGTCGCAGAGCTGGTCGGCTTCGACCATCTCGTCGAACTCGGAGGTATAGGGTTTATAAGGCGCTTCGCCGGGGGCGTTGCGCAGATTCATGTCCGGGCGGTAGGGGCGGCCGGGACGCGCGGGCTCGTCATCGCCGCCGCCGGGAACCAGCTCCGCATCGACATCTTCCTCGGCGCCGCTTTCACCTTCGGTGCCTTCGTCGCTCTCGGATTCCTTCGCGTCGCCGGCCATGTCTTCGGACGAGCCGTCGGATTCGCTCTCCGCGCCTTCGCTCTCGCTTTCGGCCTGGTCTTCGTTCGATTCCTGCGCGTCGATCTCGCTTTCGCTGGAATCGGCGTCTTCCTCGCCCAATTCCAAATCCTTGATCAGCTTGCGCACCGTGTCGGCGTAGCGGCCTTGGTTGTCGATGTGCTGGGTGAGTTCGGAGAAATCCGCGCCGGCGCGCTCCTCCAATTCCTTGCGCCACAGATCGACCATGGTGCGCGCGGCCTGCGGCGGCGGCGTGTCGAGTAACGCTTCGCGGGCCAGAAGGCGCACGATCTCGGCCAAGGGCGCATCCTCGCGCGCCTTGATGCGGGAATAGCCCGCGCGCTTGCAGCGTTCTTCGGTCGTGGCATCCAGGTTCTGGCGCACGCCCTTCATGCGCTGGGCGCCGATGGCCTCGCAGCGGGTCTGCTCCAGCGCCTCGAAGATGGCGCGGGCGATCGGGCCGCCCGGCCGCCGCTTCGCGTGCAGCGCCTCATTGTGATAGCGCAGCTTGAGCGCCATGGCGTCGGCTTCGCCGCGGGCGTTGGCCATTTCCTCACGCGTCAGGTCGCGTGAGGGCATGGTGACGCGCGCCTCGTTGCCCGTAAGGCCGCTTTCGTCCGCCGTGAAGTCGACGTTCAGCTCTTCATGCCGCGAGATCGCGCGCATGGTCGACGCCGTGTTCCGGCGGAACCGTTCGACCTTATCTTCGGTATCGGCCATCGGCGGTCGCTTAGGACAGCGTGGCGCGGCCCGCGGCCTCCGGCAGCTCGTGGCCGAAGCAGCGCTGGTAATACTCGGCCACGGTCGAACGCTCGACCTCGTCGCACTTGTTGACGAAGGTGACGCGGAACGCGAAGGCCACGTCCTTGAAGATCTCGGCGTTCTGCGCCCAGGTGATCACTGTGCGCGGCGACATCACGGTCGACAGGTCGCCGTTGATGAAGCCCGAGCGGGTCAGGTCGGCCAAGGCCACCATGGCCTTGATCGTCTCGCGGCCTTGCGGATTGTCGTAACCCTTCATCTTGGCCAGCACGATCTGGCACTCGGCCTCATGCGGCAGATAGTTCAAGGTCGCCACGATGTTCCAACGGTCCATCTGGCCTTGGTTGATCTGCTGCGTGCCGTGATAGAGGCCGGTCGTGT
>CAYZFH010000053.1:0-14988 GCA_964477375.1 uncultured Rhizobiaceae bacterium
GGGCGCACTATTAACAGCACGGGCAGGGCGATCACGACGCCGAATAACAAAGCCAGCGACAGGCCGCCGTGGGCGCCCGTTGCGGCCGTCGCACCGCCCGCCGCGATCGCGGCGGCGACCAGGCCTTGGGAAAAGCCGACGAGGAAGAGGGGCAGCGGCACCATGTAGACGAACAGCATGGCCGCCGGCGAGCCGGTCAGCAGCGCGACGAACAGCAACGCGCTCGCAATACCGCCCACGAGCGCGATGACCGTCGTCTTCGACATGGTTCGAATCCAACTCCAAAAGCCGCCGCCTTTTGGCGGCGCGGCGGCCGGGGTCCCTAAGGACTCTTCCGGCGCCGAGAATCTCGCGGCCGCCGAAGCGGCGCGGGATTAATGGATCATGTAGGGCAGCAGGCCGAGATAGCGGGCCCGCTTGATCGCCTTGGTCAGTTCACGCTGCTTCTTGGTCGACACGGCCGTGATGCGGCTCGGGACGATCTTGCCGCGCTCCGAGATGAAGCGGGACAGCATGCGCACGTCCTTGTAGTCGATCTTCGGCGCGTTCGGGCCCGAGAACGGGCAGCTCTTGCGGCGACGGAAGAACGGGCGACGGCCACCGGCCGCACCGCCAGGACCACCACTGCGGCCGCCTTCGCGGCCTTCGCGCTTGGGGGCTCCGTCCCTCATGCGTTTTCTCCTTCGCTCGGCGTTGCGGGGGCGTCGCCATCGCGACCACGGCCACGGCCGCCTTCATCACGGAAACCGCCGCGTCCACCGCCGGGGCCGCCACGGAAACCACCGCGGCCAGGACCGCCGAAGCCACGGCCGCCGCCGCCGAAGTCACCGCGATCGTCGCGGTCGCGGCGCATCATGGCCGACTGGCCTTCTTCCAACTCTTCAACGCGAACGGTGATGAAGCGCAGAACGTCTTCATCCAGACCTTCGTTGCGCTCCAGCTCCTTCACAGCCGCCGGCGGCGCATCGATGTTCAGCAGCACATAATGCGCCTTCCGGTTCTTCTTCATCCGGTAGGACAGGCTGCGAAGGCCCCAGTATTCCTTCTTCGTGACGGTTCCGCCGCCCTCGGTCACGATGCCCGTGAACTTCTCGACCAGCGCGTCGACCTGCGCGGGAGAAATTTCCTGGCGGGCAATGAAAATGTTCTCGTAGTACGACATATGGTCTCCTCGATTGGCGTCGGCGCGAAAAGCATTAAACACCACAGCGTGGTCCCGCCTGGGACCCGCGCGGCGCGCACCAACCTTCCGTGAGCGCCCGCTTTATACATCAAGCGCCCTTTTCCGCAAGGGATTTTGGGGTTAATCCGGGCCTTAGGTGCCGGGGCGGGAACCGTTTTCTTGACAGGCCGGGAAGCCACGGTATCACTGTCCCCAGCTTCTCCAACGGCGATTCTCCATGGCGCGCGCATTCGTGTTTCCCGGCCAAGGCTCCCAGGCGGTCGGAATGGGTAAGGACCTGGCCGCGGCTTTTCCAGCCGCCCGCGAGGTTTTTCAAGAGGTTGACGAGGCCCTGGGGCAGAGCCTGTCCCGCCTGATGTTCGAGGGGCCGGAGGTCGATCTGGTCCTGACCGAGAACGCCCAGCCGGCCTTGATGGCGGTCAGCATGGCCGTGGTCCGGGTGGTGGAAAAGGAAGGCGGCAAAAAGGTTGGCCAAGTAGCGAATTACGTGGCGGGCCACTCCTTGGGCGAATACTCGGCCTTGGCCGCCGCGGGCACGTTTTCCCTGGCAGACGCGGCGCGGCTTCTGAAGGCGCGCGGCCAGGCCATGCAGAAGGCGGTGCCGGTCGGGCAGGGCGCCATGGCGGCCGTGCTGGGCCTGGGGCTCGATGCCGTCCGCGCGGTGACCGAGGAAGCCGCCCAAGGCGAGGCGTGCCAGGCGGCCAACGACAATTCGGACGAGCAGGTGGTGGTCAGCGGCGCGACAGCGGCCGTGACCCGCGCGGCGGAACTGGCCAAGGCCAAGGGTGCCAAGCGCGCGATCATGCTGCCCGTCAGCGCACCGTTCCATTGTTCGATGATGGAACCCGCGGCGCGCGTGATGCAGGAAAAGCTGGGCACGATATCGATGGCGCCGCCCGCCGTGCCGGTGATCGCGAACGTGACGGCGTCCGCCGTGACCGATCCCGCCGAGATCCGCCGGCTTCTGGTCGAGCAGGTGACGGCGCTGGTGCGTTGGCGCGAAAGCGTCCTTTATATGCGCGCGCATGATGTGGACACGGTGGTCGAGCTCGGCTCGGGCAAAGTCTTGTCCGGGCTGGTCAAACGGATCGCCAAGGATGTGAACGCGTTTTCGGCCGGCGCGCCCGGCGACATCGACGCGTTGATCAAACTCTTCTAGGAGATTTCCGATGTTCGATCTGAGCGGCAAGTCGGCGCTGGTCACCGGTGCATCCGGCGGCATCGGCGGCGCGATCGCCCGCGCGCTGCATGCCCAAGGCGCCAAGGTCGCGCTGTCCGGCACGCGGCGCGAGGCGCTGGACGCGCTGAAGGCCGAGCTGGGCGAGCGCGCGATCGTAACGCCCGCCGATCTCGGCGATCCGGCCGCCGCCGAGCCGCTGGTAAAGGCGGTCGAGGCGGAGCTTGGCGCGCTCGACATTCTGGTCAACAACGCTGGCCTCACGCGCGACACGCTGGCCATGCGGATGAGCGAGGAAGACTGGCAGACCGTCCTCAACGTCAATCTCACCGCGGCGTTCCGCCTGTCCAAGGCGTGCCTGCGCGGCATGATGAAGCGGCGTTGGGGCCGCATCATCGGCATCACCTCGATTGTCGGCGTGACGGGCAATCCCGGCCAGGCCAATTACGCCGCCGCCAAGGCCGGCATGATCGGCATGACCAAGGCGCTGGCGGCCGAAGTGGCGTCGCGCAACATCACCGCGAACTGCATCGCGCCCGGCTTCATCGCCACACCCATGACCGACGCCTTGTCGGAGGAGCAGCGCAAGAAGCTCCTGGAACGCATCCCGTCCGCGCGGCTGGGTGCCGTCGCAGACATCGCTGGGGCCGCGGTCTATCTGGCTTCCGAGGAGGCCGCGTACGTCACCGGCCAGACCTTGCATGTGAACGGCGGTATGGCGATGATATGACTAGGAAATTGGCCGTACGGCCAGACGCGCTAGAAAACGTACTTGGACTATGATACGAAGCCGCGCCTTTTTGCGGCGCGGTGTTTCAGGGGGAACCCGCCGGCGCGCCGGCCCGGCGGAAGCAACTTCAAAAAAGTCACTCGAGGGAACTCATACAGATGGCAGATAGCAACGACGTCGCCGAACGCGTGAAGAAGATCGTGGTCGAGCATCTTGGCGTGGACGAAGCGAAGGTCACGGGCAGCGCGAAGTTCATCGATGACCTGGGCGCGGACAGCCTCGACACGGTCGAGCTGGTCATGGCGTTCGAAGAAGAGTTCGGCTGCGAAATCCCGGACGATGCCGCTGAGAAGATCGTCACGGTGAAGGATGCCATCGACTACATCTCGCAGGCCACGTGAGCCTGCGAGCGTTCGGTTCGGCGGTCCATTCGTTGATCCATTCCATCCCGACTGATCACGCCGGGCGCTAACGCCATGCGTCGAGTCGTCGTCACAGGTCTCGGTCTCGTCACGCCGCTGGGTTGCGGCGTCGAGAAGACGTGGTCGCGTCTGATCGCGGGCGAATCGGGCATCACGTCGATCCAGAATTTCGACGTTTCCGACATCACGTCCAAGATCGCGGGTCAGGTGCCGCAAGGCAGCTCCGCCGACGGGCTGTTCAACGCCGACGACTGGGTCGACGCGCGCGAGCGCCGGCGCATGGACCGGTTCATCGTCTATGCCTTGGCCGCGGCCGACCAGGCCATCAGCGATGCGGGTTGGAAGCCGACCGACGAGGAGGAGCTCGACCGCACGGGCGTCTTGATCGGCTCGGGTATCGGCGGGCTGGAGGAGATCTACAACGGCACGCTGCTGCTCCACGAAAAGGGGCCGCGCCGCCTGTCGCCGTTCTTCATCCCCGCCGCGCTGATCAACCTGGCCTCGGGCCATGTCTCGATCCGTTACGGCTACAAAGGTCCGAACCACGCCGTGGTCACGGCCTGCTCGACCGGCGCGCATGCGCTGGGCGACGCCGCGCGCATGATCCAGTGCGACGACGCCGACGTGATGATCGCGGGCGGTGCGGAAGCGGCCGTCTGCCGCATCGGCATGGCGGGCTTCGCCGCCGCGCGCGCTTTGTCGACCAGCTTCAACGACACGCCCGAGCGTGGCTCGCGCCCCTGGGACAAGGACCGTGACGGCTTCGTCATGGGTGAAGGTGCCGGCATCGTGGTGCTCGAGGAATACGAGCATGCCAAGGCCCGCGGCGCGAAGATTTATGCCGAGGTCGTGGGATACGGGCTTTCCGGCGACGCGCACCACATCACCGCGCCGCCCGACGACGGCAACGGCGGTTTCCGCGCCATGCGCAATGCGCTGAAGCGTGCGGGCCTGAAGACGACCGACATCGACTACGTCAACGCGCACGGCACCTCGACGCCGCTCGGCGACGAGATCGAGCTGGGCGCGGTGAAGCGCCTGTTCGGCGACCACGCCTACAAGTTCTGCGTCTCCTCGACCAAGTCGGCCATCGGACATCTTCTGGGCGCGGCCGGCAGCGTCGAGGCTGTCTTCGCCATCCTGGCCATGCGCGACGGCGTCGTGCCGCCCACGCTCAACCTCGAGAATCCGTCGCCCGGTTGCGACATCAACCTGGTGGCCAAGGTCGCGCAGAAGCGGCCGCTCCGCTACGTGATGAGCAACTCCTTCGGCTTCGGCGGCACCAACGTCTCGCTGATCTTCTCCGCCTCGTCCTGACGGATCCGGGATGGAGGGCGAAGCCGCTCCCCCCGATCCCGTTCCCCAACCGGAATCCCCTTCGCCTCCACCGCCGCGCCGCCGCGTATGGCGCGCCGCGCTGGCCGTTGTCCTCGTCCTGGTTGTTTGCGCAGGTGCCGCCGGCTGGTGGGGTTATCGCGCCTTCGAGCAGCCGGGGCCGAGCAACGAGACCGTGCTGGTCGTGATTCCCGCGGGTGTGGGCGTCGCGGGCATCGCCCAGCGTCTGCAACAGGCCGGCGTGATCGAGCGGCGCTTCATCTTCGAGGTCGGCGCGCGGCTTCTGCACCGGCGCTCCCTGCGCGCGGGCGAATACGAGATTCCGGCCCATGCCAGCGCGCGGGCCATCGCCGGCCTTCTGGCCAGCGGCAAGACCTATGTGCGGCAGTTGACCGTGCCCGAAGGTCTGACGACCGCCGAGGCGCTGGAGATCGTGGGGACGGCGGAAGCCTTGTCCGGTCAGGTCACCAGGCCGCCTGGCGAAGGCGAGCTGTTGCCGGAAACCTATAACTATTCCTATGGCGACAAGCGCGACGCCGTGGTGGCCCGCATGGCCGACGCCATGCGGCGCACGCTGGCCGATGTGTGGGAGAAGCGTGCGCCCAACCTGCCGTTCGCGACACCCCGCGAGGCGCTGATCCTGGCGTCCATCGTGGAGAAGGAAACCGGCGTCGCGGCGGAACGCGCGCGCGTGGCGGGCGTGTTCATCAACCGGCTGCGTCTGGGCATGCGGCTCGAATCCGATCCCACCGTGGTCTATGCGCTCACCCGCGGCGGCGAACCGCTGGGCCGTTTGCTCCTGCGCAAGGATCTCGAGTTCGACGACCCGTACAACACCTACCGGTATGCAGGGCTTCCGCCGGGGCCGATCGCCAATCCGGGCCGCGCGGCCTTGGCGGCGGTGCTGTCGCCCATGGCGACGGACGAATTGTACTTCGTGGCCGACGGGCAGGGCGGGCATCGCTTCGCGCGCACCTACGCCGAGCATCTGAAGAACGTGGCCCGTTACCGCGCCCTGCGCGACGGCCAGCCGGCGCCCGACTGAGCTAGAGCTTGTTCGAGGAGATCGCGCCGCTCTTGCGCGGCAGGCGGCGCATGGTGGCGTCGAGCCAGCCCGGCGGCAGGGCGCCGCACAGCCAGGCGGCCATATACATGGGGAAGGGGAAGGCGATGCGCGCCGCGTTGCGCGCCAGGCCGCGCTTGATGATGGCGGCGGCCTTGTCCGCATCCATCAGGAAGGGCATGGGGAAGTCGTTGGCCTCGGTCATGCCGCTGCGCACATAGCCCGGGCAGATCACCGAGACGCCGATGCCGAGTGCTTCGAGATCGGGCCGCAGCGCCTCGCCATAGACCTTCACCGCGGCCTTGCTGGCGCAATAGGCCGGGGCGCCCGCGAAGCCGCGAAAGCCGGCCAGCGAGGCCATGATCGCGATCTGGCCGCGCCGTCCCTCCCCATTGGGCGCGCGGGCGCGCATCGCTTCGATGGCCGGATGGACCGTGTTGAACACGCCGTCGACATTGACCGCGAAGATGCGGCGCACCTGGGCGTCGCTCTCGCCCTCGCCGCCCGTGCCGGCCGAGATGCCCGCATTTGCGATCACCAGATCCGCATTGGCGTCCGTCACCCAGGCCGCGGTCGCGGCCCGGTCCGTCACGTCGACGCGTGCGGCCGAAACCTGCGCGCCAAGCGCCCGGCATCGCTCCGAAACGGCCTCCAAACGCGCCAAATCGCGGCCGCCGAGCGTCAGGAAAACGCCTTTGCGCGCATAGGCGAGGGCCAACGCCGCGCCGATGCCGCTCGACGCCCCGCTGATCAGCACGCTCAACGGCGCCCTCATCGACGCTCCTGTTGTTGGCCTTTTCACCACAGTATATAGTGGCCTTGTCGTCCAATACCGCAATATCCGCGTTCATCGAGGTCGCCGTGGCCGTCTCCAGCATGACAGGATTCGCCCGCCATTCCGGCCACTTAGGCCCCGCGCGCTGGATTTGGGAGCTGAAAAGCGTCAACGGGCGCAGCCTTGAGCTCCGCTTCCGCCTCCCCCCCGGCCTCGACCACCTCGAAACCCCCGCCCGCGCCGCGCTCGCGAAGCATCTGAAACGCGGCAACGTCACCGTTCAACTGACGCTCGAGCGCGCCGAATCCGGGCAACGGGTCAGCATAAACGAGCAGGTGCTCGATCAGTTGCTCGCGGTCCGGGAGCGCTATGCCGGTAAGGTCGACACCGCGCCGCTGCGTTTGGATGCGTTGTTCGCAGTGCGCGGCGTCGTCGACGTGGTCGAGACCGCGTCCGTTGCGTCGGAGGAAATCGAACGTCGCGACGCTGCGATCTTGGCGTCATTGAACGACGCTGCGGTTGAATTGACTCAGATGCGCGCGCAAGAAGGTGCGCGTCTGGGCTCGGTGATTGACTCGCTGTTACACGAGATCGCCACCCTCCGCACTGCCGCGGCAGGCGCGGCCGCGGCCCGGCCCGAGGCCATCAAGACGCGGCTCAAGGCGCAACTCGCCGAACTCCTCGATGCGTCGCGTGCATTGCCGGAAGACAGGCTGGTCCAGGAAGCGGCGTTGCTGGCGACCAAGGCGGATATCCGTGAAGAGCTGGACCGCCTCGATGCCCATATTTCGGCGGCGCGCGAGCTAATGGCGAAGGACGGCGCGGTGGGGCGGCAGCTCGATTTCCTGTGCCAAGAATTCAACCGCGAAGCCAACACCCTGTGCTCGAAGTCAGGCGATGTGGATCTGACGGCCATCGGTCTCAAGCTCAAGGCAGCGGTCGAGCAGTTGCGCGAGCAGATCCAGAATATCGAATAAAGATGAACGCTCCGAACATTCGCCGCCGTGGCATCATGCTGGTTCTGTCCTCGCCATCGGGCGCGGGGAAGACGACGCTGTCGCGCCTTCTTCTGGAGCGGGATGTGGGCGGCATCACGATGTCCGTCTCATGCACCACGCGGTCCAAGCGTCCGGGCGAGACGCCCGGCGTCGACTATCACTTCGTCGACGAGAAAAGTTTCGAGGGCATGATCGCGCAGGGCGGCATGCTGGAGCACGCCTTGGTGTTCGGGAATCGCTACGGGACGCCGCGCAAGCCGGTCGAGACGGCGCTGGCGGACGGTCGTGACGTCCTCTTCGACATCGATTGGCAGGGAACCCAGCAGCTCAAGCAAACCGCGCGGGATGATGTCGTCAGCGTGTTCGTCCTGCCGCCATCCTTCGCCGAACTGGAGAAACGGCTACACAGCCGTGCCCAGGATACGCCGGAGGTTGTCGCGCGCCGCATGGCCAAGGCCTCGGACGAAATGAGCCACTGGGCCGAATACGACTACATCATCGTCAACCAGCAGATCGAGGACAGCGTGGCCTCGGTGCAGGCGATCCTGACCGCCGAGCGGCTACGCCGCGCCCGCCAGGTCGGGCTTCGCGACTTCGTGGTCGGCCTGACGCCGACCTAGTCGCCTTCGCGAGTCTCGACCGCGCGGGCCAGTGCGCAGAACTCCGCGACGCTCAGGGTTTCCGCCCGCCGTGTCGGATCGATGCCCGCATCCTTCAAAAGCACTTCGGAGTCGCCGCCCAGGCTGCGCAGGCTGGCGCGCAGCATCTTGCGGCGCTGGCCGAAAGCGGCGGCCGTGGTCTTCTCTAGGATATCCTTGCGGGCGGGCGCGAGAGGCGTGGCGCGGGGCGTGAATCGCACGACGGCGGAATCGATCTTGGGCGGCGGCGTGAAGGCCGCGGCCGGCAGCGAGAAGGCCAGCGACACCTCGCAGAGCCATTGGGTCAGGACGCTCAGCCGACCGTAATCCTTGCCGCCTGGCGGCGCGGCCAGGCGCTGGGCGACCTCGCGCTGAAACATCAGCGTCATGCTCTCGATCGCATCCAGTTCGTCGAACCAGTTTCGCAGCAGCACCGTGGAGATGTTGTAGGGCAGGTTCGACACGATCACGCGCGGCGCCGAGCCCAGCGAGGCTGCACGAATCTCCAGCGCGTCGCCTTCCAGGATCTCGAGCCGGTTCGGATAGGCCGCCGCGATCTCGCGCAAGGCATCGATACAGCGCGCATCGCGTTCGACAACGACCAGCCGTTCGGCGCCGGCATCGAGCAGGGCGCGGGTCAACCCGCCCGGGCCAGGGCCGATCTCGATCACGGTCTTGCCGGCCAGCGGTCCCGCCGTGCGGGCGATACGTCCCGTAAGGTTAAGGTCGAACAGGAAATGCTGGCCGAGCCCTTTTCGCGCGGCGATGCCGTGACGCGCCACGACCTCCCGCAAGGGCGGCAGGGTGGGCGTTGTCATCCGGCGGTGTGGGCCGCGCGCCGCGCGGCCATGGCCGCGCCCATGCGCAGGGATGCGATCAGGCTGTCCGCATTGGCTTTGCCCGTACCCGCGATGTCGAAGGCCGTGCCGTGATCGGGCGAGGTGCGCACGAAGGGAAGACCGAGCGTCACGTTCACGCCGCCGTCGAAATCGATGGTCTTCAAGGGGATCAGCGCCTGATCGTGGTACATGCACAGGACGGCGTCCGCGGAGGCGCGCGCTCGCGGGTGGAACAGCGTGTCGGCCGGTGCTGGGCCTTTCACGCGGATGCCTTTGGCGCGCAGCGCTTCGATCGCGGGCGCGATCACCTCGATCTCCTCGCGCCCCAGATGGCCGCCTTCACCCGCATGCGGGTTCAGGCCCGCCACGGCCAGGACAGGATCGGCGATGCCGAAATCGGTCTGCAGCGCGCGGGCGGTGATTTCGCCGCAGGCCACGATGTCGGCTTGCTTCAGCGCCTTCACGGCATCGGCAAGGGACAAATGAACGGTGACGGGAACCACGCGTAGTTCGGTGCAGGCCAGCATCATCACCGGCCGCTCGCCACCGCCCGCGAGCTCGGCCAGATATTCGGTGTGGCCGGGGTGACGGAAGCCGGATTCGTAAAGCACGCCCTTGTGGATCGGATTCGTCACCACGGCCCCGGCCTCGCCGCCGCGGACCAGTTCGACGGCGTGCCGGATCGACGACAGCACGGCGTTGGCATTGCGCGGGTCAGGGGTGCCGGGCACGACGGGAACAGCCAGCTTCTCCGGCAGGACTGGAAGTGCTTTCTGGAAAACTGCGGCGGCTTCGGCCGGACGCGCGATCACCGCGATCTCCGTCGCGACACCCATGCGCGCCGCCGCCTGGGAGAGCTGAGCGGGATCGCCGAGAAAAAAGAATGGTGTGCCTTCGCGCCGCGCTGCATGCCAGGCCTTGATCGTGATCTCGGGGCCGATGCCGGCGGGCTCGCCGGACGTCACGGCCAGGGGCGGCACGCGGGCGGGTCGGGCGGTCATACCCGGATGTCGATATAAGCCGCGCGGCGGAGGTCGCGCATGTAACGGCGCGCCTGGATTTCAATCTTTTCTTCCGAGAGCTGGGCTTCAACGTCTTCAGGATTCAGGCCTTCGTCCTTTTCCTTGCTGCAGACCATGATGACCAGCACGCCGTTCGCGATCTGGATCGGCTCGCTTGCCTTGCCGACTTCCAGGTTTCCGATAATTCCTCGAACGTTTTCGGACATGTCTTTCATCTTGGCTTTTTCGGGTAGCGGAAATTGGGTGCCGCCCACTTCGCTGCGCAGCTTCACCATGTCCGCGCAATCCTGCGCATTTTCCCGGACCAGTTTCGCGATGGACGTCAGGTTTTCCTTGTCCTCGGCCGTCGGGCTTTGCGGTAGCTTGATATAGACGTATTGCAGCCCGACCGTCGTGTCGTCCGTACTTGGTCCCCCGCGCACTTGCCGGTCCCGCAGCATCAGGATGTGATAACCGGCGACGGACCGGATGGGGTCCGAGACTTGGCCAGGTTGGAGCCGCGACAAGGCGCTGTCCAGTTCTTCGGGCATCGTGCCCGGCACGACCCAGCCGAGATCGCCGCCGCTGGCGGCGCTGGCGCTTTGCGAAAATTGCCTGGCCATGGCGTCGAATGCGGCGCCGCCACGGACCTGCTCGGCCAACCGGAGCGCGGCGTTGCGGACTTCGTCTTCCTGGTTGATTGAGTCGACCGAGAGGAAAATCTCGGACGTCAGGCTTTGTGGCCGGTTTCGGGCCGCTTCCAGGCGCGCGATCTCGTCCTGCACCTCTTCGGGGCCAACCTGGACCAGGTTGCGGATTTGCCGGCGCACGACCTTGCCCCATGCCAAGGCCGCCTTAGTCTGGCCTTCGATCGTCGAAAAGGGGATGCCGGCCGCTTCGACGATGTCCTTCAGCTTGCCCGCCGGCATGCCGTTGTTCTTTTCGATCGTGCGGAAGGCGTCGGCCAGCTCTTCGTTCGACACGCCGATATTCAGGCGCTTGGCTTCCTGAAGCTGCAGCTTTTCGTCGATCAGCGAGCGCAGGATCTGCGGTACCAGCCGGCGCCTCGTCTCGGCGTTATCCGGCAGGCGCGTCGAGGACATGATGACGCGGGTGCGCGCGTTCAGGTCGTAGACGGAAATAACCTCGTCGTTCACGACCGCGGCGATGTGTCCCACGTCTTGCGCTCGGGCCAGAGTGGGTATCACGCTGGCCGTCGTCATTAGAATGGCGAAGGCCAGCAGCAGACGATGCGCTTTGATCAGCGGTAGCATGTCGGGGAGCACTTTAGGCATACGTTGCCATCGTGCAAGGGGCCCAGCGCGTCGAAGTAATAACTTCATTGGCCAGTGGCTGAGCCAGACGCCTGGAATTCGCCGAGAGTTTTGAAGACCACGCGGAACAAGAACGTATTTTTCGGGATAAAGTCACGATCGACGGCATAGCTGCGTGCCGCGCTTGCATCAAACAGAAAGCATTCGTCTTCATAGGTCATGCCGAAAGAGTACAACAAAGGCCCTTCATCGACGCCGGAGAGATTTCTGATCATGGACGCGCGAGCCGAGAACCGCTTCGTCATCTGCGAGTTTAGGCCTACAGCGATCTGCTGGCTTGAGCCGTTTTCGTTAAGAAATGCGTTGTCACGGTAGTAGAGATAGCTTGTGGTCAGCCGAAGCGCCCGAGGCCCCATGGTCGCCGCAACTTCGTTTCGCTGGGATGCCAAGGTGTCGTGGTTGAAGCGGAAACGGTACACCGTGTCGAAGTATTGTGACGGAGAGACGCGAAGCCTGCCGACATAGTCAGACAGGTTGTCTTCTAGGCCCGAGCCGTCCTGAAACAACTGATCATCACGCGTGACGCGGTAACTTTGGCCGAAGAACACTTCGCTGCGACCTCCCGAATTACCAAGAGCCATGGCGTGCAGGCCGTAGATCACACGCTGTGAGCTTTCGACCTGGTCCAGCCCGCCTAGGCGGTTCGTGTTGAACAGGTTCGTGTCGTCGAATTCGAAGTCGGCCGTGTCTTCACCCGGGATCTTCATCGGGTTGCCGCCGTTCGGCGCCACGATGAACGAGGCGACGGGCTCGATGATCTGACGGAACTTGCCCATTTCGCGCACGAACGGGTACTTCCAGTCGAGACGCGCCTGCGGCAGCGAGCGGCCGGTCCAACCGCTAAGCGTCGTGCCAGGTTCAGTCGTGGGCGTGACGTTGTCGACGTTATAGACGTCGTTCTGCCAGACGACCGTTGTCGTCCAAACATCGCCGCGCGTCGTTGTGTAAGGCCTGGTATAGCCAAGTTGCGAGGAAAGGCGGTGACTGTCGGCACCCTCCTGCCGCGTCAGCAGCATAAGGTTACCGTTGCCGAACCAGCGACCGCCAATCTTGTCCGCATTGCTGACGTAGTTGTAGTCCGCCAAGGGGGCAACGATCGGGCTCGTCTTCTCGTCATCCTGCTGGCGTAGGCCGCGGAAATAATAGCCCTGGACAGATGCGTATTGGTTGCCGCGGAAGCCCTCAATAAACGGCCGCGTCACGATCATCGGTTGGGACGAAATCCGATACATGCGGAGATATGTGTCGTCGCTGGTGTAACCGCCGTTGAAACCGGCGCGCCAAGTCGGATCGATATCAAACAGGCCCTTGGCGAAGAAATGCCCTCGGCTGTAGTTTTCTACGGTCCCCAGGCCATTGGGTGTTTCCGTGTCGACGTAGGTATAGCTGCCTGATGTCTGCAGGAAGCCGTTAGTGAACCGCTGACGGTATTCGCCGCCGATCGCGGGACGCTCCTTGGTCAGGAACACCGGCTCGACGGTCAGATCCTTGTCGGGCGCGAGGTTGAAGAAGTAGGGCGTCTTCAAGATAAGGCCGAGCTGCGAGTCACTGCCGTAGGTTGGCGTTAAGAAGCCGCTCTTGCGCGTGACGGTCGGATCAGGGTGCGACAGGTAGGGCGTATAGAGGACCGGTACGCCGCCCATCTCTAGCCATGCGTCCTTATAGACAATTTCCTTGGTGTCGGTGTCGTGCACGACCTCGACGGCCTTGACCTGCCACAGAGGTGCGGCCGTCTTGTTTTCCTGGCAGAGCTCGCAAGGAGAATAGACGCCCTTACGGATTTCGCGCTTGGTGCCGTTCTGGATGCGACCACCTGCGCCGGCCAAACGTGAGCGATCAGACAGTAAAAGGCCGATGTCGCGAATGATGCCGTTCTTTAAATCGTCTGTGACTTCGAGGTAGTTCGCAAATGCAACGTCGCCGTTTTCGTTCAGCAGGCTGACGTTACCCGACGCGGTGACGATGTTTGTTTTCTGGTTATAGGTGACCGTGTCGGCTTGAAGGACGCGGGCGCCCTGTGCGAACTCGACCTTGCCGCTGGCGACGACAATGCCGAGCTCTTCGTTATAGGTAACTTCGTCCGCCGTGAAGACGATGGGGCCGCCTTCGGTCGGGTTCTGCGCCGCAGCGCCCGCTGCCGCGGTCAAAAGGCAGAATAACAAAAGCGCGCGTGCCCATGCCCCCCGCACGGCGCATCAGCCTTCTTCGCTATAGAGCAGCATGGAAATGCCGACCAGGAGACTGGCTCCAGCAGGACTCCATGCCGCCAGCATCATTGGCACGCTGGACGATGCCCCCAAGGCGAAAACGACGTCGGACAGGAAATACAGGGCGAACCCGGTCGCCAAGCCGCCGCCGATCATCATGACCGGTACGCCGCGCCGCAAATTCATGCGCAGGGTGAACACGGCCGAGAAAATGACCATGGCGCAGAGGAGTGCGGGGTCCGCCAACTTGGCGTACCAATAGATGCGATGACGTAAGCCCGAGAAGCCGGCGTTCTCAAGCAGGCGGATGAAGCGCGGCATTTCCCAGAATGAGATCGACGCTGGCGTGGCGAAGCTTTCCTGAATCTTGGCGACCGTAAGGTCCGTACGGACGAGATATTCGTTCTCGTGGCGGGCCGGCCGGTCCGGGCCTGTGATCCACGCGTCGTACAAATGCCAGTAACCGCTTTCCAGTTTGGCCTTTGCGGCGTCGATGCGTCCAACGAATCGGTTCTGGGTGTCGTAGAGGAAAATGATGAAATCATGCATTTCCATATCGCGCGGCGCCACATTGCGCGCATGGACAACCGACTGACCGTAGGCATCGGCTTGCCGCAGCCAGACACCGGCTGGTGAAACGGCCAATAAGCTCGAGCGGCCCTTGAGATACTTGTTTTCGAGCTGCTCGAACTTCGAAAGGGTCACGGCGGCGATCGGGTTGTAGACCGTAACCTTGAACACGCCGATTGCGAATGCGATGGCGATCACGGGCAAAAGGAACTGCCAGACTGACACGCCGGCCGAGCGCATAACGATGACCTCGCGGCTGCGGGCCAGCCGCGCAAACGCGATCATGCCGCCGAACAACACTGAGAACGGCATCAAGTGCTCGGAGATGTTCGGAAGCTTCAGTAGCGACATGCTGAGCACGACGTGAAATGTCGCTTCGGCTTTTGACGACGAACGCCGCAGCATCTCGACCAAGTCGATAACGAAGGCCAGGGTCGCCAGCAATCCGAAGACGGACAGGCACGAGATAATGAAGTGCCGGCCGACATAACGAGAAAGGGTTGTGGAGACTCCCAAGGCGCGCCCTCCCCTAGGCCGGGGCCAAGGAGACGCTGCGTGTGCGCCGCCGCCTCGGGCGGCGCAGCAGCACGTAGAACGAAGCCCCTGCAAAGAGAAGCGGGCTCAGATACATGATGATGATCATAAAGGGCAGCTTTGCACCCAAATTCGAAAGCCCGATCTGGGCCGTTTGCGCGATGGCCACGACGGCGACGGCG
>CAYZFH010000054.1:0-1835 GCA_964477375.1 uncultured Rhizobiaceae bacterium
GGCGTCAGCGCGAGCACGTCCCCGCCGCGGTCGGTGAAGGTGTACATCTCCTTCGTGACCACGTCGGAGGTGTCCCCCAGCGTGCGCTTGAACACCTCGGTCGGCTCCAGGATCGGCACCGCAATCTCGAGATAGCCGTAACGTTCGGCGAGGGCGCGCGCGGTCTCGACGACATGACGGTGCCGCCGGCTGTCATCGGGCAAAAGATCGCGTGTGCCGCGAACCGGCTGCAGTGCCGACACGAGGAAACTCCGAAAGAAGCGTTATTCGGCCGCGGCCGTCTGGGTGGAAGGTTCGTCGCGCTTGGCTTCGATCTCGGCGGCCTTCTTCTCGACCAGCTCGACCAGGTGATCGACGATATTGCCGTCGCGAAGCACGTGATGCTTCTCGCCGTTCAGATAGACCTGATGGTTGCCTTTGCCGCCGCCCGTGAAACCGATATCGGTCTCGCGCGCTTCGCCGGGGCCGTTCACGACGCAGCCGATGACCGAAAGGCTCATGGGCGTCGCGATATGGGCCAGGCGCTTCTCCAGTTCCTCCACGGTCTTGATGACCTGGAAGTTCTGACGCGCGCAGGACGGGCAGGAAATCACGTTGACGCCGCGATGGCGCAGGCCCAGCGCCTTCAGCATGTCGAAGCCGACGCGCACCTCTTCCTCGGGCTCGGCCGAGAGGGAGACGCGGATCGTGTCGCCGATACCGGCCCACAGAAGCGAGCCCATGCCGATCGACGACTTGATCGTGCCGCTGCGCAAACCGCCCGCCTCGGTGATGCCGAGGTGGAGCGGATAGTCGCAGGCCTCGGCCAGCGCCTGATAGGCGGCGACCGCGAGGAACACATCGGACGCCTTGCAGCTAATTTTAAATTCGTGGAAGTCCGCATCCTGCAGAATCTGGATGTGGTGCAGCGCGCTCTCGACCATGGCTTCGGGGCACGGCTCGCCGTACTTCTCGAGCAAGTGCTGCTCCAAGCTGCCGGCGTTCACGCCGATGCGCATGCTGCAGCCGTGATCCTTGGCGGCTTTCACCACCTCGCGCACGCGCTCCATGCTGCCGATGTTGCCGGGATTGATGCGCAGGCAGGCAGCGCCAGCGTCGGCGGCTTCGAGGGCGCGCTTGTAGTGGAAATGGATGTCCGCGACGATCGGGACGTTGACCTGCTTGACGATGTGCTTGAGCGCGGCGGTCGATTCCTCGTCCGGCACCGAGACGCGCACGATGTCGACACCGGCCTCCTCGGCGCGCTTGATCTGCGCGACCGTCGCGGCGACGTCGGTGGTCAACGTGTTGGTCATCGTCTGGACGGTGATGGGCGCGCCACCGCCGACCAGGACTTTGCCGACGCGAATCTGGCGGGATTTGCGCCGCTGGATGTCGCGGTAAGGCCGAACGCTCATGGGTTTATCCCGGGTTGCCGGTTTGGCCGGACTTATAGCCGAAAAGCAGGCCGGACCGAAGGGAATATGGGCATCTAAGCCCCAGGGGAAAAGCCCCTATTCGCCCGCCAGAAGCCCGTCGGGCTCCAAGGCCACACTGCGGCGGACCATGCCGGAGGGCCCCAAGGCAGGCGCCTTCTTGCCGTCGACGGTGACATCCAGCCCACCGGCGTTGCCGGTGAACAGCGTCAGGCCCGCCTTGTTGGGCACCCGGTAGGATTCGCCCGGCTTGAGCGTGCGCATGGCCACGACCTTGCCATTCTCGTCGGTGACCTGGATCCAGGTTTCGGACTTGGCCTTGAGCTGAATGCGCGCACTGCCGCTTTCGTCGCCGAACACTTTGGGCGCCGCATCCGATGACGCGGTCTGGGCTGGCTGCTGGGCGCTGGTGGCACCGGC
>CAYZFH010000054.1:1935-14980 GCA_964477375.1 uncultured Rhizobiaceae bacterium
GCGCCGCATCCGATGACGCGGTCTGGGCTGGCTGCTGGGCGCTGGTGGCACCGGCACCGGCAGCGGCACCGGCGGCGGCAACGGCCGGCGGCGGCGGATTGGCCTGCGGCGCGGCGGCGCTGGACGGCGGCGGATTCGCAGTGGCGCTGGAAGGCGGAGGATTCGGCGCCGTGGCAGGCGGCGGACTGCCCGCAGCGGGTGCGTTCGAAGCGGAGATCATCGGCGCCGGGGCGGACGGCGTCGCGGCCGGCAAGGGCTGGCCAGAAGCCGGTGTCGCCGCCGGAGCGGGCGAAGCTGTCGCGGAGGGCGCAGGACTAGGTGCAGGTGTTGGCGTAGGCGCAGGTGGCGGCGGAACGGCCACCGCGACCGAGGCTGTCGGCGCCGCGGGTTCCGCGGGCTTGGCGGACTCGGCCGGCTTGGGAGGCTCGGCGGCCGTCGTCTCCGCGGGCTTCGCCGGTTCCGCGGGCGGTGTCGCGACACTCTTGGTCGCGGCCGGCGGCGGCGGCACCAGCTCGACCATCGAACGATCGCGCGACGCCGTGAAATGCCAAACACCGTAGATGAAGAGCGCCAGTCCGATCGAAACCAGGATCAGGATGCGGCCAGGGAAACGGCCTTCCGACAGCGGCAGCGGAAAGACGAGTTCCGTCTTGCGGCCCAACTCGTCGGCTTCGTCCTTGAAGCGGCGCACGATCTCGTTGCCGTCGAGGCCGAGATATTCGGCATAGGTGCGCACGAAGCCGAGCGCGTAAGCCGCGCCGGGCAGATCGCTCAAACGCCCCTCTTCGATGGCTTCGAGATAAACCTGGCGGATGCGCAGCGAATTGGCGGCATCGGCGACCGACAAGCCCTTGCGCTTGCGCGCATCGACCAGCAACGCGCCTGTCGCCGGGCGCGGCGCGGCCGATTCGCCGAGCGTGGCCTGCGAGCCACCCTGCGATTCGGCCGAAAGATTGAGCGGCTTGTTTTCCGCCATGCCGGCCCAGGTCTCCCCGCATGAACCTAACGGGCCGCGCGGCGAATCCGCACGGCCCAGTCGCTAAACTATCGGGCAATCCCCCCGGATGGCAAATCTTCGTTTAGGGGGAAGGCTTTAGGTACGCGATTCGTCCTGGTCCAGGCCATAGGCCGTGTGCAACGCCCGCAGCGCCAACTCGGTGTATTCCTCGGCGATCAGGACGCTGATCTTGATCTCGGAGGTCGAGATCACCTGGATATTGATGCCCTTGCCCGCCAGCGTCTGGAACATGCGCTGGGCGACGCCCGCATGGCTGCGCATGCCGACGCCGATGACCGAAACCTTCACCACGTTTGCGTCGGGCACGAGCCGCGCGAAGCCCAGGTCTTTCTGACGCGCGTTGAGCAGCGCCACCGTGCGGTCGATATCGGCCTTGCCGATGGTGAAGGTCAGGCCCGTCGTCTTGCCGTCCTCGGAGACGTTCTGGACGATCATGTCGACGTTGATGCTGGCATCCGACAACGGGCCGAAGATGGAGGCCGCCACGCCGGGGCGATCCTGCACGCCGACCAAAGTGATTTTCGCCTCGTCTCGGCTGTAGGCGATGCCGCTGACGACTTCCTTTTCCACGATCTCGTCCTCGTTCACGACCAGGGTTCCGGGCGCATCCACGAAGCTCGACAGGACCTGCACGCGCACGCCGTGACTCATGGCCATGGCGACCGAACGGGTCTGGAGCACCTTCGCGCCCTGCGAGGCCAGCTCCAACATTTCTTCGTGGGTGATCTTATCGAGCTTGCGGGCCTTCGCAACGATGCGCGGATCGCAGGTATAGACGCCGTCGACATCGGTGAAGATGTCGCAGCGGTCCGCTTTCAGCGCGGCCGCCAGCGCGACAGCGGAGGTGTCGGAGCCGCCGCGGCCCAGAGTGGTGATGCGGTTATCTTCTTCGGCAACACCCTGGAAGCCGGCGACGACCGGAACCTCGCCCGAGCCCATGCGGCGCAGCAATTCCTCGGTCTCGATGCCCTGGATGCGCGCCTTGCCGTGAACGGCATCGGTCTTGAAGGGAATCTGCCAGCCGAGCCAGGAGCGCGCGGGTACGCCCAGCGCCTGCAGCGCCATCGCGACCAGGCCGCTGGTCACCTGCTCGCCCGAGGCCACCACGACGTCGTATTCGCGCGCGTCGTGGAGTGGAGAAATCTTGGTCGCGTAATCGACGAGCTGATTCGTGACGCCCGACATGGCCGAGACCACGACCGCGACTTCGTTGCCCGCGTCGAATTCGGCCTTCACGCGCTGGGCCACGGCCTGGATGCGCTCGATGGTGCCGACCGAGGTGCCGCCGAATTTCTGGACGATGCGAGCCATGACGCGAAAATACGCGGGGTTGATGTCAAAATGGCGCCGGTTGCCGACGCAAGCGGGCGTACCCATACTGTCTTTCGCGGGCGCGTGGCAACAGCGCTTGCCGTCCGGATAGCCAAAAAATGCCGATAAAACACGCCCAACCCCACGCCTCGGTCGACGCGCGCGAAGTCGCCAAGTTCGCCGCCCTCGCCGATTCCTGGTGGGATTCCAAGGGTCCCTACCGCCCCCTGCACCGTCTCAACCCCGTGCGGCTGGCCTTCATCCGCGACCAGCTCTGCGCCCATCTGGATCGCGACGCCCGTTCGCTCAAGCCGCTGAAGGGCCTGCGCATCGCCGATATCGGCTGCGGCGGCGGCCTTTTGACGGAGCCGCTGGCGCGCATGGGCGCCGAGGTCACGGGCATCGACGCCGCCGAGGAGAACGTGGCCGCCGCCGCCGCCCACGCCGAGGAGACCGGCGTCACGATCGATTACCGGGCGACGACGGCCGAGGCGCTGGTCGCCGAGGGCGCGTCCTTCGACGCCGTGGTTTCGATGGAGGTGGTCGAACACGTGGCCGACCGCGACGGATTCCTGGCCGATTGCGTGGCGCTGACCCGGCCGGGCGGCGGGCTGTTTCTGGCCACGCTTAACCGCACCGCCAAGTCCTACGCCATGGCCATCGTGGGCGCGGAATACATCCTGCGCTGGCTGCCGCGCGGCACGCACGACTGGAAACGCTTTGTCCGTCCATCGGAACTGGCGGCGGCGCTGCGCAACGCGGGCGCGGACGTAAAGGCGCTGGCCGGCGTCGGCTACAATCCGGTGAGCGATACCTGGGGCTTGGAAAAGAGCGTCGACGTCAACTACATGGCCTTCGCGGTGCGCCGCCAGGACTGACCGTCACGAATCGTGACGGACCCAGGGGATACGCTGGAACTCGACGCCTTCCTCGGCCAGCGACTCCGCCTCTTCCGCGCTCGCCTCGCCGTGGATGTTGCGCTTCTCCGTTTCGCCGTAGTGGATCTTGCGCGCTTCCTCGGGGAATTTATCACCGACGTAATCGGAGTTCTTCTCCACCTCCTGACGGAGCTTGGAGAGCATCACCATCATTTCCTTGGCGTTGGGGTGCTCGGCCGGCGCCTTCTCGGCCTCACGCGACTTGCCGCTGGCGATGTTGGGCGCCATCGGCGCCTTGGTCACGCGGCGGTTGCCGCACATCGGGCACACGACGGCCTTCTTGGCCTTCTGCTTTTCGAAGGCCTCGCTGTCGGGAAACCACGCCTCGAAGACGTGGCCATCCTTGCATTTCAGGTCGAAGACGATCATCGCACTGGTTCCCGTTGCCCCGTGTTGGGAGCGACCCCTCTAAAATGGGCTAAAATCCTATTGTGACAAGACTTTGATTTTTCTAAAGGGACGTTGTCCATCTTGAAGGGGTAATCTTGCTGGGCGAGATTTGCCTCCAGCAGGCCCCGACCTAATTAAGGCTTATAACAAAAGACCACCTAAGAGGAGCACGCCATGACCCTTCGCCTGGGCGACACCGCCCCCGATTTTGAAGCCGAGACCAGCGCCGGCCCGATCAAGTTTCACGACTGGATCGGAGATGGCTGGTGCATCCTCTTCTCGCACCCGAAGGACTTCACCCCGGTCTGCACGACCGAGTTGGGCTATATGGCCAAGATCAAGCCCGAGTTCGACAAACGGAACGTGAAAATCCTGGGCGTCTCCGTCGACAGCCCCGAGTCGCACAAGGGCTGGGTCAAGGACATCGAGGAGACCCAGAGCACGAAGGTCGGCTATCCGATCGTCGCCGACTCGCAGCGCAAGGTCGCGAACCTCTATGGCATGATGCATCCGGCGCACGACGAGCTGTACACGGTGCGCACGGTGTTCGTCATCGACCCGAAGAAGAAGGTCCGCTTGATGATCACCTATCCGCAAACCTGCGGACGCAACTTCGACGAGATCCTGCGCGTCGTCGATTCGCTCCAGCTCACGGACAAGTTCAGCGTCGCCACGCCGGTCAACTGGAAGAAGGGCGAGGACGTCATCATCGTTCCCTCGCTGTCCGACGAAGACGCGAAGAAGAAGTTCCCCAAGGGTTGGAAGGCGCTGAAGCCCTATTTGCGCATCACGCCCTCGCCGGACCGTTAAGCGGCCCGACGCTTCCAAACAACAGCGGGCCGGCGTTCCGTCGCCGGCCCGTTCCGTTTTAGGGTGCCTTCATGATCGCTCCGGATGACATCGAACGGGCCGCCGCCCGCATCGCGCCCCATGTGCGCGAGACACCCGTGATGGCATTGGAGAAGGACGCATTCGGCATCCCCGCCGCCGTGACGTTGAAGCTCGAGCTCTTGCAGCATACGGGCTCGTTCAAGCCGCGCGGCGCGTTCAACCGCATCCTTTCGAGCCAGGTGCCCGCGGCAGGCGTGATCGCGGCTTCGGGCGGCAACCATGGCCTGGCGACCGCCTTCGCTGCGCGCACGCTTGGCCACAAGGCCGAGATCTTCGTGCCCGCGATCTCCTCGCCCGTGAAGGTGGCGCGCCTGCGAAGCTATGGCGCGACGGTGAACGTGGGCGGCGCTGCCTATGCCGAAGCCTTCGCGGCCAGCGAGAAGCGCGTGAAGGAAACCGGCGCGCTGGTGGTCCATGCCTATGACCAGCCCGAGGTGTTGGCGGGGCAAGGCACGGTCGGCCGCGAGTTCGAGCGCCAGGCGCCGGATTTGGACACGATCCTGGTCGCGGTCGGCGGCGGCGGGCTGATCGGCGGTATGGCGGCCTGGTACCAGGGCCGCGCGAAGATCGTGGGCGTCGAGCCCGAGGCCGCACCGACCCTGGCCCGCGCGCTCGAAGCCGGCGCACCGGTGGATGTGTCGACCGGCGGCCTCGCCGCCGATTCCCTTGGCGCCAAGCGCGCCGGCAATCTGATGTTCGCCATCGCGCAGAAACATATCGAGCGCGTCGTGCTGATCTCGGACGATTCCATCCGCGCGGCGCAACGCGCTCTGTGGGACGGTCTGCGCATCGCCGCCGAGCCGGGCGGCGCCACTGCTTTGGCCGCGCTTCTGTCCGGCGCCTATAAATCGAAGGCAGGTGAACGCGTCGGCGTGCTGGTCTGCGGCGGCAATGTCGATCCGTCCCAACTCGTGGAGAAAACCCCATGACCGAGAAGATCCCCACGACCATGAAGGCGGTCGTCACCCGCGGGCATGGCGGTTTCGAGATGCTGGATTACACCGACGTGCCGGTGCCCTCGCCCGCAGCGGGCGAGGTGTTGCTGCGCGTGACAGCCTGCGGCCTGAACAACACCGATGTCTGGAACCGCGAGGCGCGCTATGGCACCGACCGCGACCCAGAGGCGCGCACGGGCGTCGGCCGCGCGGAGGGACACTGGCCGCGCATCCAGGGCTGCGACGTGGTCGGACGCATCGCCGCGGTCGGCGCGGGCGTCGATCCGGCGCGCATCGGCGAACGTATCCTGTGCAACTTCGTCGTCTACGGCGATCCCAACGTGAATCTGGGCTTCGCGGGCTCGCTGGGCGCGGGCCGCGACGGCGGCTATGCCGAATACACCACGCTGCCCGCCGAGAATGCCTACAAGGTGGACGACATCCCCCTGTCGGACGCGGAGCTGGCCACGTTTCCCTGCGCCTACATCACCGCCGAGCACATGCTGGACGCGGCGGGATTGAAGAAAGGCGAGATGGTGGTGGTGACGGGCGCCTCGGGCGGCGCGGGCTCCGCCATCGTGCAGTTGGTGCACGCGCACGGCGCCGAGGCCGTGGCCGTCACGAGCGCGCGCTGGCGCGACGCCGTCGCCAAGCTGAACCCCGCCCATATCGTGCTGCGCGACCAGGGCGGCGACCTCTACGACCAGGTGCGCGCGGCGCTCGGCAACCGGCCGGTCGATCTGGCAGCGGACGTCGTGGGCGGCCCGGCCTTCCGCGACCTTCTCGCGCTGCTGCGGCCCGGCGGACGGTATGTCACGGCGGGCGCCATCGGCGGCCCGGTGGTGCCGTTCGACATCCGCACGCTCTATCTCAAGAAACTGACCTTCTACGGCGTCTCGATCGGCTACCGGAAGCATTTCGACGCGCTGGTTGGCTACATCCGCGCCGGCAAGCTGAAGCCGCTGTTGGCCAAGACCTATCCGCTCGCGCAGTTCCGCACGGCGCAGGAGCTGTTCATCTCGAAGGACTTCTTCGGGAATATCGTCGTCACGCCCTGACGGACGACGGTCAATCGCCGGCGGCGCGGGCCTTATTGTCCACCGTCGCCGGCCGTGGCGTCTTGAACGCACGGTCGTGAGTCAAGGACGGCACCATGCCGCGTGCCTCCTCGATGCGCGCCGTATCGATCAGGGCGGTGGTGACGCCGACCTGATCGCCGCCATCCAGCAAGACTTCGCCCCACGGCGCCACGACCAGCGAATGGCCGTAGGTCTCGCGCCCGTCCTCGTGCGTGCCGACCTGCGCCGGCGCGATGACGAAGCAGCCCGTCTCGATCGCCCGCGCGCGCAACAGCACATGCCAATGCGCCTTGCCCGTGAACGCGGTGAAGGCGGCCGGAACGGTCAGGAAGCTGGCGCCTGCATGGGCCAGCGCGCGGTAGAGCGCAGCGAAGCGCAAGTCGTAGCAGACCGTCATGCCGAGCAGGCCCCAGGGCGTCGGCGCGATTACGGCGTCCGTGCCGGAGCGCACGGTCGCCGATTCCCGGTAGCTGTCACCGCCCTTTAGATCGACGTCGAACATATGGATCTTGTCGTAGCGCGCCACGATGGCGCCCTGCGCATCGAACAGATAGGAGCGGTTCGCCACATGCTCGTCGTCGAGCTTGATGGTGAGCGAACCCGCGAGCAGCCAGGCGCCGGTTTCGCGCGCCATCTCCTGGAAGGCGGGAATGGCGGGATGGTCGGCCTCGGTGCGCACCTTGGCCAGCATGCGCTTGCGGCTGCGGTCGACCAGCGTGACGTTCTCGGGCGTGGTGATGAAATCGGCCCCCATCTCCCGCGCGCGCGAAAACATGGGCCGGAGCGCGGCGATGGCCGGCTCCATCTCGAGGCCGGTGTTGGTCTGCACGCAGGCGACGGTGAAGCTGGTCATGCGGCGATCCCCAGAAGCGGGTCCAGCTTGCCCTCGCGGTCGAGCGCGGCCAGCTCGTCCGAGCCGCCCACGTGTTTTCCGTCGATGAAGATCTGCGGCACCGTGCGCCCGCCATTGGCGCGCTCGGTCATCTTCTGGCGGCCCTCGGGATCGTACGTCACGTCGATCTCCTCGAAGGCGACGTTCTTCGCCTGCAGCAGGCTCTTCGCCCGGTAGCAGTAGGGGCACATCATGGTGGTGTAGATTTCGACGCGGGCCATGGCCGACCTTCGGTGTTGAACCTCTCTCTAATATAGCACCCGTTCGGCCCCGGACGATGGGGTCAGGCCTTGGCCGCCTCGCCGCCCTTGGGGCCGTAGAAGACCACCCAAGCCTCGAAATCGTCGGAGAAATCCACGAACCGGTGCTGGACGCCCGCGGGCACGAACAGAACATCGTCCGGGCCGAATCTGGTCCGGTCGCCGGCCACTTCGAACCAGCCGGTGCCGCGCTCGACGATATAAATCTCGTCGAGATCGTGGGGCGTCTGGGCATCCGCCCCGCGCGGCGCGTAATGGCGCACCTCGAGCGTGCCGTGGCTGAAAATCAGGGACGACTGACGCCCCTTCTGCAGCGGCGTCTTCCGCGCCTTATCCAGCGCGAACCGCCAATCGGAGGCCTTAGGCTTATCGGTCATCGCATTCCTCCCTCATTCATCCCGGACCACACGCGCCAGCGTCAGTACATCCACGGCCGATGCGCCTGCCTTGCGAAGGGCCGTGGCGCATGCCTCGACCGTCGCACCCGTGGTCAACACATCGTCGATCAAAAGAACGCGCTTACCCGCGACCGGCCGGCCGGTGCGCACGGCGAAGGCGCCGCGCACGTTGCGCACACGTTCGGCGCGTCCGAGCCCGCCTTGTGAGGGCGTGCGCCGCCGCCGGCGCAGAAGATCGGGCATGGCGAAGCGATCCGTGAGGCGCGCCAGCGTATTCGCGAGCAAGGCCGACTGGTTGTAGCGGCGGTGAAACAGACGGGTCCAATGCAGCGGCACCGGCGCGATCAGATCGGCGTCTGCGATCAAGGCATCGCCCGCGCGCGCGAGCCAGCGCGCATAGGCGGGCGCCGCGTCGATGCGATCGCCATGCTTGAAGGCCAAGATCAGCCCACGGCTGGCATCGTCATAGCGGAACACGGCGCGCGCCCGGTCATAGGACGGACGCGCCCGGATGCAGCTCCCGCACAAGACATCCGCGCCCCCGGGATCGAACTCGAATGGGATACCGCAGGCCGCACAGCAGGGCGCGGAGAGAAAGCGCAGCTTGGCGAAGCACGCGCCACACAGCGTGCCCGGCGCGGCCACGATCTGGCGGCAGGACAGGCATTGCGGCGGCAAAAGCAGATCCAATGCGGCCGTGCCGAATTTCCGCACGGAGGCCGGAACGTTCGCGGGCATCGCCATGGCGCAAATCTCATGCCGTCCGGCCGCCGCCTGTCAATCGCGCGGTGGTAATGGCATATATCCGGCCATGGCTGAGGGCATGGATATTTTCGACCGGCGCCTGGTCCGCCTACGGCGCGAGCGCGCCGTGGCGCGCTGGTCCGACCATGACTTTCTGTTCCGCGAGGTGGCTGAGCGCCTGGCGGAACGGCTGGGCGATGTTCGCCGTGAATTCCCTCTGGCGCTGGAACTGGGCCGCCGCGGCGATGCACTGGGCGTGGCGCTGCGCGATCGTCCTGGAATCGGGGCCGTCATCCATTCAGGCTGGTCGCCCTCCACCGGGGATGCCCTTGCGGTCGCCGCCGACGAGGAAGCCCTGCCGTTCAAGGACGCCGCGTTCGATCTTATCGTCAGCTCGCTGGCGCTTCATTGGGTCAACGATCTGCCCGGCGCCTTGGCGCAGGCGCGGCGCGCGCTCAAGCCCGATGGGCTGTTCCTGGCCGCGTTGTTCGGCGGCGGCACCCTGACCGAATTGCGCGACGCGCTGATGGACGCGGAGATGGAAGTGGAAGGCGGGGTCAGCCCGCGCGTCTCGCCCTTCGCCGACGTGCGCGACATGGGCGGGCTGCTGCAGCGCGCGGGCTTCGCGCTTCCGGTGGTGGATGTGGACACGATCACGGTCACGTTCCCCGACTCGCTGGCGCTGATGAAGGATCTGCGCGGTATGGGCGAGACCAATGCGGTGAAGGCGCGCCGTGACGGCTTCCTGCGCCGCGCCACGCTGGGCCGCGCGGCGCAGCTTTACCGCGAGCGGCACGGCGACACCGATGGGCGTATTCCGGCGACGTTCCGCGTCTTGTTCATCACGGCGTGGGCGCCGTCGGCTTCGCAACCCAAAGCCCTGCGGCCGGGCAGCGCGGTCGCGCGCTTGGCCGATGCGCTCGACGCGCGCGAGGTCGGGACCGGAATCAAAGCCGGACAGCGCGACAAAACTTGACCTCGATCAAGGTACGGCCCCCCTCTTTCTTTATGCTCGTCGCAAGCGAAGGGGAGGAACCCGGTGAGAAATGCGGCAATCGCGGCGTTTATCGTGACGGCGGCGCTTTCATCCGCGGCCGTGGCGGCCGATGCCGAAACAGGGCGCACCATCGCACGGCAATGGTGCGCGGGCTGCCATATTGTCGAAGCAGGCCAAGCGGGCGGCGATAGCGCGCCCGCTTTCCCCAGCATCGCAAACGATCCGAACCGAAATCCTGGCGCTTTGCGCGCCTGGCTATCCGACCCCCATCCACCGATGCCCAATTTGCAGTTGAGCCGGTCCGAAATCGACGACGTCATCGCCTACCTGCAGACGCTCCGTCAGCCTTGAGCCGGTTTGCTAGAGAAGATCGCGCAGCGTCGCGACCAATGGGATGTCGGCGGGCGGCATCGGATACGTGTCGAGCGCTTCGGCGCGCACCCAGGCCAGCTTTTGCCCCTCGCGCGCTTCGACGCGACCGTCCCAAACGCGGCAGACATACAGCGGCATGAAGAGGTGAAACCGGTCGTAGCGATGCGAGGCGAAGGTAAGCGGCGCCAGGCAGCGCTCCGACACATCGATTCCGAGCTCTTCGTCCAGCTCGCGGATCAGCGCCGCCTCCGGCGTTTCGCCCGCATCCACTTTGCCGCCGGGAAACTCCCACAGGCCCGACATGCTTTTCCCGCGCGGCCGTTCGGCCAGAAGCACGCGTCCATCGGCGTCGATTAGCGCCACGGCGGCGACCAGCACGGTCGGTATGTTGGCGGCCTGGCGCGCGGCCTCCCAATCCTTGCGCGCAAGGCTGCGCGTCTCGACCTCCATCGCGCCGCCACGCGCGGGCGCCGGTTCCATGGCGCGGCCTGTCCCGACGAAGCCCAGCTTTTCCTGCACGCGCGCCGACGCGCCGTTGCCGAGCGCCGTCGAGCAATCGAGCCGATCGAAGCGGCGCATATCGAAGGCATAGGCGACGACGGCTTTGAGCGCTTCGGTGGCGTAACCCTGACCCCAATGGGGCTTGCCGATCCAATAACCCGGCACGCCACGCCCAGCATCAGGATCAGGCCTGAGACCAATGCAACCGAGGAGCACGCCGTCCTCGCGCCGCTCGATGGCCCAGACGATTTCCATGTCATCGGACAGGGACGCGAGCCACACGGCAGCACCGCCGGGCGGATAGGGATGGGGAATGTTCGCCGTGTGGCGCGCGACCTCGGCCTCACCGGCCATGCGTTCGATCGCGGGCGCGTCGGCGGGCGTGGGCCGCCGGAGCGTCAGCCGGTCGGTTTCCAGACGAAGCCGGTCGCGCCCCGGCTCAGCTCCGGTAGTCGGCATTGATGGCGATATAGCCGTGCGTCAGGTCGCAGGTCCACACGGTGGCGCGACCGCGCCCGAGGCCGATATCGACCTCCAGCACGATCTCCTGCCCCTTCATGTGCTGGGCCACCGGCGTCTCGTCGTAGCCTTGGACGCGCTGGCCCAGCTTCGCGACCTGCACACCGCCGATGCGCACCGACAGGCGTTCCGGCTTGGCCGGCTCGCCCGACTTGCCGACGCCCATGACCAGGCGGCCCCAGTTGGCGTCCTCGCCCGCGATGGCTGTCTTCACCAGCGGCGAATTGGCGATGGCCAGCGCGATCACGTGCGCCGATTTATCCGACTTCGCCCCCGTGACATTGACCGTGATCAGCTTCTGCGCGCCTTCGCCGTCGCGCACCACCTGCTGCGCCAGATCCTGCATGACGACATCGAGCGCCTTGCGGAAATCCTTGAGCATCGCGCCGGAGGCCGAGCCTACCGGCTTGTGCTTAACCTGGCCCGTCGCGCACAGGATGGCCGTGTCGCTGGTCGAAGTGTCGCCGTCGACCGTGATGCTGTTGAAGGAACGGTCGTTGGCGTCTTTCAGCAGCGCGCGCAGCACGGTCGCGGGCAGTTTCGCGTCCGTGAAGATGAAAGCCAGCATGGTGCCCATGTTGGGCGCGATCATGCCCGAACCCTTGGCGATGCCGTTGATGGTGACCGTGGCGCCGCCGAGGCGCGCCGTGGCCGTGGCGGCCTTGGGAAACGTGTCGGTGGTCATGATCGCCGCCGCGGCTTCCGCCCAGGCCTCGGCCTTGAGCGCCATGCGCAACGTCGGTAAGGCCGTGGTGATCTTCTGGTCCGGCAACGGCTCGCCGATGACGCCTGTGGAAGCGGCCAGCACGTCCGTCTTGCCGCAATTGAAGAGCTTGGCGGCCGACGCGACCGTGCGGGCGACCGAGGCGTCGCCGATCTTGCCGGTGAAGGCGTTGGCGTTGCCCGAATTGACCACGATGACCCGCGCCCGGCCCTTGGTCAGCGCCTTGCGGCACCAGACGACCGGGGCCGAAGGCATGGAGGAGCGCGTCAGGACGCCCGCCGCGGTGGTCCCGGGCGCCATTTCGACCACCAAAAGGTCCGTCCGGCCCTTGTATCGGATGCCGCAATTGGCCGCCGCCAGGCGCACGCCGGCGATCGCGGGCATGTCGGGAAGCCGGGCGGGGGCAAGAGGCGACCGTTCGGGCATGGCGCTTCACTCGCGGGAGCGGGTTAAAAGACGGCGGGATATAAGCATTTAGCCGCTTCGCGGCACAAGGTCGCACGTTGACAGGCTTGGGGCGCGCGCCTATCTCAAGGGAACGGCTTCCCAGGCACCTCTTCCCCGCCGGAAGCGACTTTCAATCGGGATCAAGCATGATTGGCGGCCTCGCGCGCAAGCTGTTCGGTTCGGCGAACGAACGGTATGTGAAACGTCTCCACCCCTCGGTCGAGGCGATCAACGCGCTGGAGCCTGAGATGAAGGCGCTGAGCGACGAGGCCCTGTCGGCCCGTACCGCCGCCCTGCGCCAGCGCCTGACCGCCGGCGAGACCCTGGACGATCTTCTGCCCGATGCCTTCGCAACCGTGCGCGAAGCGGCCCGCCGCGTCCTGGGCCAGCGGCATTTCGACGCCCAGCTCATGGGCGGCATGGTGCTTCACCGCGGCATGATCGCCGAGATGGCGACCGGCGAAGGCAAGACTCTTTCGGCCACCCTTCCCGTCTACCTGAACGCGCTGACCGGCAAGGGCGTCCATGTCGTAACGGTCAACGACTACCTGGCCCAACGCGACGCCGACTGGATGGGCCAAGTCTACAAGTTCCTGGGCCTGACCGTGGGCTGCATCGTCCATGGCTTG
>CAYZFH010000055.1:0-14895 GCA_964477375.1 uncultured Rhizobiaceae bacterium
CTCCGGAACTGGCGGGTGCAAGAAAAAGGCCCCATCCCGCGTCGCGCGTGGGATGGGGCCTTTATCGATGGCGGACGCGGCGTCCTTACTTCGCGAAGCGCGATTCGCGCCAAGCAAGAGCGGCCTTCAAGCCGTCCTTCTTGGAGACCTCGCGGAACTTCATGCGATCCGGCGTGTCCAGGCTGGTGATCTGCACGTCGATGTCGACCGCGTGCTGCAACGCCTGGCGCATGCCCATGGCGTCATAGGCGCGATGGATGGCTTCCTTGGTCATCACCACCGCTTCCTTGTCCATCACGGCGATCTCGCGGGCCATCTTCTTGGCCTCGTTCACGTGTTCGCCGGCCGGCACGACCTTGTTGATGATGCCGATGTCGAGCGCGCGCTTGGCGGGCACGCGGTCATTGCCGGTGAACAGCAATTCCTTGGCCTGCTTGGGGCCCGTCATCCAGGGCATCAGCATGGCGACGATGCCCGCGCCAAAGCGAAGCTCGGGCTCGCCGAAGAACGAATCCTCGCCGGCGATGGTGATGTCGCAGGCCAGCGCGATTTCGCACGCACCCGCCAGGCAATAGCCATGGACGGCGGCGATGGTCGGCTTCGGCGAATGCCAGAAGCCCATGATCATTTCGAAGTCGAGCTGGAGCAGCGCCTTGTTCTCGAGAACGCCCTTGCGCTTGTCGGACGCATCGCTCTCTTTCAGATCGAAGCCCGCGCTAAAGGCGCGGCCCGCGCCGGTCACAACCATGACGCGCGCGTCATCGTCCTTGTTGAAGCGTTGCTGTGCGTCCATCAACTCATGGACCATCGTCCCGTTGAGAGCGTTCAGCGACTTCGGACGGTTCAACGTGAGAAGGACGACGCCCTTCTCCAATTCGTAGGTGATCGTTTCGTAGCTCACGGTTTTCTCCCCTTGCGCGCGGCGGCGCATCCTAGGGGCGCGCTGGCGGCAGGGCAACGCACAGAGGTTCCGTCCAATTGCATGCCAAGTCGCGCTGTGTGCGCGCCGGCCGGAACCGCCCGTCGTCAGCGTGAATTGAAACTGTTATAACAGCCGCTTCCAAACGGCGGCCCGAAAGGGCCGGAAACCAACGGCTGGCGCGGCTTGACGCTTCGCGGAGCCGATGTTTGACTAAAGATCGGATAGCGATAGTTCGTATTGTATTACAATACACATATCCGACACCCGGACATGGGTGACAGGGACCAAAACCGAATCTAGTTTTCGAGACGCCTTTTCGCGTGAAACGAGCCGGCCCCCGACAGAAGGGCTGCGCTGCCGTCCGCAGACGCAACCCGACCCAGGAGCGAAATATGCACTTCGGAATCTTCAACCTCATGCCGCAGCGCGACAAGAACAAGCCGGTGCGGCAGATCTATTCGGAAATGGTCGAACACGTGAAACTCGCCGAGCAGATCGGCTTCGAGATTGCGTGGTTCGCTGAACACCACTTCTCTAACTACTGCCTGTGCCCCTCGCCCTTGACCATGGCAACCTACATGGCGCCGCAAACCAAGCGCATCAAGCTTGGGCCGGCCGTCATCGTGGCGCCGCTGTATGAGCCGGTGCGTATGCTCGAAGACATCGCCGTGCTGGACATGCTGTCCGACGGCCGTCTGGTCCTGGGCTTCGGCTCCGGCTACCAGGAGTACGAGTTCCACAAGTTCAACATCGACCTGAAGTCGGGCCGCGACCGCTTCCTGGAAATCGTCGACCTGACCGAGCAGTTCTTCACCAAGCCGTCGGTGACGCACGCGGGCAAGTACTACAACATCCCAGAGACCTACTTTAGCGTCCGCCCGGTGCAGAAGCATCCGGACGTCTACGTGGCCGGTCTGTTCAACGACCCGGAGACGCAGGGCCGCATCGCGCGCCGCGGTTACGTGCCCATCACGACGACGGGCTGGATGACGTTGGAGCAGATCGCCGAGATCCGGCAGAAGAGCGCCGACGTCTATGCCAAGGGCGGCGGCAACCCCAACAACATGCCTTTCGCGATCCAGCAGTACGTCTATGTCACCGACGACAAGGCCGATGCCGAGAATGCCGCGGACCATGCGCGCTATGTTCGGCGCGTCGCCACCGCCATGCGCGAGAAGTACGGCCGCGTGGACGGTTCCTGGCTCGCGGAGATCGAGTCCAAGGGCGAGCCGCCGCTCTCCGAGATCGCCAACAACGCGATCATGGGCCCGCCCGATAAGGTGGCCGAGCAGCTCATCAAGGAGATCGAGGGCCTGAAGCTGTCGCACCTGTCCTGCTTCTTCGCCTTCGGTGGCATGGAGCACAAGCGCATCATGCGTTCGATGGAGCGGTTCGGCGCCGAGGTGATGCCCAAGATCGCCAAGCATTTCGGCGGCGATCTGAAGAACGCGGGCAACCCCGTGAAGCGCCTGCAGGTCGCGGCCGAGTAAACGGCCCGTCCTTATCCGAACGGCCGAGCGCCCGCCCTCACCGGCGGGCGCTCTTTTTTTGTGCCCGCGCTTTCCCTATCGTGGCCGTCCCACCCAGGCCGGCGATCACCCGGTCCAACCGCGTATCGACCCACAATGGAAAAATAAAAATGAACCCGAACAGGATGCTTGCAGGCCAGCGCGTGGTCATCGTCGGAGGCACGTCTGGCATCGGCTTGGCCACGGCGCATCTGGCCATCGCCCAAGGCGCCAAGGTGGTCGTGGCGAGCCGAAAGGCGGCACGCCTCAAGTCCGCCAAGGCGGAATTGGGCCCGAACGCGGAGGCGTTTCGCCTCGACGCCACCAATCCGAAGGACGCCGCCGCCTTCTTCAAGAAGGTCGGCAAGTTCCATCACCTGACCGTGCTGGTGCCGGCCGCGGACGATCCGCGCGTTCAGAAGAAGCTCGGCCCCTTGGCAGGCATGGACCTGTCCGCCGCGCACCGGGTCATGGAGAACAAGTTCTGGACCTCCGTCACCTGCGCGCAGGCCGCGCTGCCCTATCTGGCGCGCAAGGGCTCCATCACGCTCTGTTCCGGCGTCTCGCCCCGCAAGGCTTTGCCGGGCTATTGGGCATCCACGTCCGCCATCGCGGCGCTGGAAGGCCTGTTCCGCGTGCTGGCCGTCGAGCTGGCGCCCATCCGGGTCAACTGCGTCGGCCCGGGCATCATCGCCACGCCCATCCTGACCGCGCTCGCGCCCAAGCGCCTGAAGGCATGGAACAATCTCGTTAAACGCCAGCCCGTGGGCCGCATGGGCACGGCGGAAGAGGTCGCGCAGGCCATGGTCTATTGCATGACCAACGGCTTCACCACGGGCGCGCTGATCGAGATCGACGGCGGCTACAAGTTCACCTGAGGAATCATCCGATGTCCGAACAGAATCTCGACAAATACGTCTCCGTCATCGAGACGCGTGTGCACAGCCATTACCGCGACGACGTGGTGTCGCTCGGCGACATCACCGAGCTGTTCGGCATGGCCGGCGGCAAGCTGTCCTACATGCTGGACGGCGATGCGGGGCTGATCCGGCATTTCGAGCAGTTCGAGTTCCTGGCTGCCGTCTATGACGGCGATTATCTGCGCGTGACGGCCAAGCTGCTGGCCGTCGGCAACACCTCGCGCAAGCGCCTGTACGAAGCGCATGTCGTGGCGCGCACCGTGGGCGTGGGCCCCCTGGCCACCTCGGGCCAGTTGCTCGACCCGCCCATCTTGGCCGCGCGCGCCATCGGCATCACGGTGACGCCGCTGGATTGCCAGTGGCTGACGCCGCCGGAGCTGAAGGGCAAACCCAAGACCAAGGCCTGACCATGACGCATACAAAACCGAAGGCCGATCTTTCGGCCCTGTTCGCCCCCAAGGGCGTGGCCTTCGTCGGCGTGTCGGAAGACCAGACGAAATACGGCGGGCGCATGCTGCGCTACTGCCTCGACGGCGGCTACACGGGCGGCGTCTATCCGGTCAATCCGAAGTACGAAACCGTCATGGGTCTGCGCTGCTATCCGGAAGCGGCCGCGATCGACAAGCCGGTTGACGTCGTGGTGGCTCTGGTAGGTCCCGAGCGCCTCACCGCCCTCTACGACTCCATGACCGGCAAGGCCAAGTTCATCATCGTCGTCGGCGACATGGTCGCGGCGGGCGATCCCGACCGTGCCGCCAAGCTGGACGCCTATCGCCGCAAGATCGCGGCGGGCGGCCCGCGCCTGATCGGCCCGGTCTGCCTCGGCGTCGTGGCACCGCACGCGCAGCTTTCGATGTGCGGCTCCAGCACCCTGCCCGGCGGCCTGCCACGCGCGGGCGACGTGGCGCTGGCGTCCCAAAGCGGCGGCATCGTCTCGGGCGTGATCGACCGCGCGCGCCTTTCGGGCGTCGGCTTCTCGGCCATGGTCTCCGGCGGCGGCGACTTCGACCTCGACACCTGCGACTATCTGGAATTCTTCATCAGCGATCCCAAGACCAAGGCCATCGCGCTCTATGCCGAAGGCCTTAACGATTACGACCGCTTCTTCGCGCTGGCCGAGCAGGCGCGCGCAGCCGGCAAGCCAGTGATCCTCATGAAGCCCGGCTTTTCCGAAGCGGGCGCGGATGCGGCCCTGTCCCACACGGGTGCCATCGCGGGCGACCGCGCGGTGCAGGAAAGCGCCTTCCGCCGCCATGGCGTCGTACTAGCCAGCGACATCGACGACCTGCACGCGACCGCGGCGCTCCTGGCCGGCAAGCGTTTCAAGCCCGGCACGGGAGTCGGCGCCGCGACACTCTCCGGCGGCTATGCCGTGGCATTGGGCGATGCGTTGTCCAACGCCGGCCTGCCGATGGCCAAGCTGACGGATGCCACCAAGGCGCGCCTGACCGAAGAGGCCGGCCAGCCGCGCCCGGCCAATCCGGTCGACCTGGCCGGACGCCCGGGGCCGGGTCACGAGTTGCACGACATGATCGCGGGCTGCGAAGCCTTGGACGCCGATCCCAACGTGGGTGCCGTCTATTACGGCGAGATGGCGTTCCTCGGCATGCACGAAGCGGCCAAGCCGCTGGCTGATTTTTCGAAGCGCGCCTCCAAGCCGTTCGTGGCCTGCTGGCAGGGCGGACCGATCGTGGGCGAAGTTCATGCGGGCCTGCGCGCGGGCGGCGTGATCGCCTTCGACACCCCCACCACCGCCATCCGCGCGTTGAAAGGCCTGCACGAATACGGACAGATCGCGGAGAAGCGTCCGCCCGCGCAACCGGCGCGGAAGCATGGACCGGAACGTCTCGCACGGTTTGCTGCAGGCTTGATGCCGGAGGCCGAGGCCTATGCGCTGATGGCCGACTACGGCATCCCGACCGCACCGCACCGGATCGCCAAGACGCCCGAAGAAGTCGCTAAGGCGGCGGAAGCGTTGGGCCGTCCCGTGGCGCTCAAAGGCCTGATCGCAGATGTCGCGCACAAGACCGAGCGCGGCCTGGTGCGCCTCAAGCTCTCCGGTTCGGCCGTGGCTGAAGCGGCGCGCGAAATGAAAAGCCGTGAGGCGGGCATTGAAGGTTTCCTGGTTCAAGCGATGGCCGAACCGGGTCTCGAGATGCTGGTAGGCGTCACCAGCGACGTGCATGTCGGCCCGGCCGTGGTGGTCGGTTTCGGCGGCATCTTCGCCGAAGCCATGGGCCCGCCCGCCGTCGAGGTGGCGCCGCTGGATGCACGCCTGGCGGAAGAGATGCTGGCGCGCATCGACCCCAAGGGAATCCTGAACGGCTATCGCACCGGCAAGCGCTATGACCGCAAAGGTCTGGTTTCGCTTCTGGTCGGGTTGGCCCATCTGGCCCACGAACAGCGCGGCCGGGTGCGCGAGATCGACCTCAACCCGGTGATCGTCTCGGAGACGGGCGCCGTTGCCGTGGACGCTTTAGTGCGGCTGGCCTAGGGCCTCAGTACCAGAGCTTCCGGTCGACCACGTTCTTCAGCTTCTTGCCCGACAGCAGCCGGTCGAGATTCTCGAAGAACAGGTCGAGCGTCTTCGGGATATAGGCTTCCAGATCGTCCGACGTGCAGTGCGGGGTGACGATCAGGTTGCGCGTACCCCATAAGGGCGATTCGGACGGCAGCGGCTCGGGGCTGAACACATCCAGCACGGCGCCGCCGATGCGTCCGGATTCCAGCCGCACGCGCAGCGCTTCGTAATCCACCACCGCCGCGCGGCCGAAATTGATCAGCCCCGCACCAGGCTTCATGGCGTCCAGTTCGCGCGCGCCCAGCATGTGCCGCGTGTCCGGCGTGACCGGCAGGGTGACCAGTACGAAATCGGCGCGCGGCAGAAGCTTCAGAAGCTTCGCGGGCTTGGCCATCTCGTCCACCGCGGGATGGGTGCCGCCCGAGCGGCGCACGCCCAAGACCTTCATCCCCATCTTCTTGGCCACGCGCGCGGCGGCGCCACCCATGTTGCCGACGCCGACGATCAGCAGCGTCCGGCCCGCGATGGGCGGCGTGAACAACGGCTCCCATTTGCGCGCACGCTGACTGGCTAGCAACTCCGGCATCCGGTTGTTGAGCATCAGTACGGCCATCATGGCCGACTCGCCTGTCTTGTCGCGATGGATGCCCCGGTTGTTGGTCAGGACCGTGCGCTCGGGAAGCCATTCGAGGGGCATGAGATGCTCCACGCCCGCGCCCGTGTTGTGGATCCACTTCAGGCTGTGCGCGCCCGTGCGGATCATCTCCTTGGGAAAGCGGAACCCCATGGCGATATCGACCGCGCCGATCATGGGCGCCATTTCGTCGAAGCTTTCACCGATGGTGACGTCGATGCGCTTGGCCAGCGCCTTATGACGCTTCGCGGCCTCGGCATACCGCTCGGGCGTGGTCTGGAACACGCTGGGACGGTTGTAAGCGCCGTCGAAGAAGACCTTGAGCTTTGCCTTGCGACTACCGACGGCCATTTTTACGCCCCTCCCCAAGAACGCGGTTGACCCGCCAGTATGGCGGGGCGGAAACTCCCCCGTCCACCCGACCCGCGCGCCGGTTTTCGAGCGCGCACGAGTGAAGTCCCGCCCTTGGCCGCCCTCTCCCGCTTCGTCCCGAAATCCTGGCACCGGCTGCCACCGAACAGCCAGGGCGCCGTGTTCATGCTGGGCAACGCGCTGACCAGCGTCATCATTATGATCTTGGTGCGGCTGCTGGGGCAGGACATCCCGGTCTTCGAGCTGGTCTTCTTCCGCAACATCTTCGTGCTGAGCCTGGGCCTGCCCTTCGCCTTCCGCGGCGGACGCAACGCGCTGAAGACACGGCACATCAATCTGCACCTGGCGCGGGGCGGCATCAGCTTCGTGGCCATGTCGTGCTTCTATTGGGCGTTCAGCCACCTGCCGATGGCCGAATCGACCGCGCTGATGTTCACGATGCCCTTGTTCCTGATCGCACTGACGACCCTGTTCCTCGGCGAGAAGATCGGCTGGCGCCGGACGGCGGCCACGGTCGCGGGCTTTCTCGGCGTCGTCATCATGCTGCGTCCCGGTTACGCGGCTTTCGATCCGGCATTTCTCGTGCCGCTGGCCGTCGGCCTGGCCGACGCCGTGACCGCCCTCGTGCTCCGGAAGCTGGCGCGGACGGACAGCCTTCTGACCATCATGCTTTACATGGCCATGAGCACCATGGTGCTGACACTCATTCCCACGTATCTCGTGTGGGTGACTCCCACCTGGGAGTTTCTGGCCCTTCTGTTCGCGATGTCCGTGCTGACGATCGGCAGCCAGTTCTCCTACGTCGCCGCGTTGCGCGTGGGCGAAGCGACCGCGGTGGCGCCGGTGAACTACATCCAGATCGTCCTGGCTGCCGTTGCCGGCCTTGTGCTCTTCAGCGAGAGCCCGAATGCGTGGACGGCGACGGGTGCCTTGGTCATCGTCGGCAGCACCCTCTACATCGCCCACCGCGAAGCACGGCTGAAGCGGCATGCCGGAACCCTGGCGCCGCCGGGCGAAGTGCCATGATCGCGGCGGCGAAAAGATCGTTGGCCGCTTGGCAGCGTTTGCCGGGTAATACCCGCGGCGCGGTCTATCTGGTCATCAACGCCCTGCTCTCGGCCGGCCTGGCCTACTTCATTCGCCTGGCATCGAAAACCGTGCCGACGGCCGAGATCATCTTCTTCCGCAACCTGTTCTCGATTTCGATCCTGCTGCCCTTGGCATTCTGGCCCGGACGTCCGAACGCCTACCGGACCAAGCGCCTGCCGCTTCACATCATGCGCGGATTTCTGAGCTGCGCCAGCATGGCGTGCTTCTACTGGTCGTACAGTTTCCTGCCGCTCGCGGAATCGACCGCGCTGATGTTCACGATGCCCCTGTTCATCATCGTGCTGTCGATCCTGTTCCTGGGCGAGCGCGTGGGCTGGCGACGCACGACGGCGACAATGATGGGCTTCGGCGGCGTTCTTTTAATGCTGCGCCCAGGCTCCGGCACGCTCGACATCGCGTTGCTTGTGCCGCTCGCCATCGGCTTGATCGACGGCACCATCACGCTGGTGGTCAAGCAGCTCACCAAGACCGAAAAGCTGCTGACCATCATTCTCTACATGGGGACGGTCACCTTCATCGTCTGGCTTCTGCCGGCCTATTTCACCTGGAAGGACCCGACCTGGCACGAAGTCTTCCTGATGTTCATGGTGTCGTTCTTTTCGATCACTGCCCTGGTCTTCGCGATCATGGGCTGGCGCGCGGGCGAGACGACCGTGATCGCGCCCGTAAACTATTGCCAGATCATCATCATCGGCGCGGTCGGCTTCCTGTTCTTCTCCGAAGTGCCGGATATATGGGCCGCGGCCGGCGCGGCCGTGATCGTCGGCAGCACCCTCTACATCGTCCAGCGCGAGGCGCGGCTGAAGCATAAGCCGATGCCCGTACGCGCCGACGAGCAAGGCCCGACCACGACATGACCGCATCCACGAAGCGCCTCTCCGGAACGGTCGAGGGCGCGCTCTGGATGATCCTGGGCGGCTCGCTGTTCGCCGGCATGAGCGCCATGATTCGCCCGGCCACGGAGACGTCTCACCCGCTGGTGGTCTCCTTCATTCGTGCGGCCGTCGGCGCGCTGGTCCTTCTGCCCATTCTGATACGCGCCGGCGCGGTCATCCCGCCCAAGGGGGTCCGCAAAGCCGTCGTGCTGCGCGCGATCAGCGACGGCACGGCCATGGCGCTGTGGTTCGTCATCATCCCCGTGATGCCGTTGGCGACCGCCATCGCGCTGAACTTCACCTCGCCTTTGTTCTCGACGATCTTCGCCGTGCTGTTCCTGGGCGAGATCGTGCGGCGGCGGCGCTGGACGGCCATCGCCTTCGGCTTCGCAGGCGCCATGATCATCCTGCGTCCCGGCACCGAGGCGCTGAATTGGGCCTCGATCTTCGTGCTGATCTCGGCCGCGGCAGCCGCCATGTCGCGGGTGGGGGCGCGGCATTTGACCTTCCACCTCGATGCCAAGCGCATCGTAGCCTATCACTTCCTGTTCGTGACACCGGTCCTGCTGATCCCCGCGATTCCCGTCTGGATCTGGCCCGATACGCGCACGCTCCTGCTGACCACGGCCCTGTCGATGCTGGGGACGCTTGGGCATTTTTGCATTACCAAGGCCATGCACGTGGCTGAGGCGTCGGAGATGGCGCCGTTCGACTATGTCCAGCTCATCACCGCCGCCGCGCTGGGCTATTTCCTGTTTGGAGAGTTGCCGGACCTGTGGACCTGGGCCGGCGCGGCGGTGATCGCCGGTTCGACCATCTATATCGCCCGGCGGGAAGCCGCGATCCGGCGCGCCGCGGCCCAGAACGGTCGTTGAGGTTTAGCCCCCCCTCGGCTAGGTTTTGCACTTGAAGATGCGCCTGTTTTTGGGCGCCCAATCGGGGGTTCGACCATGAACGGATCTGGCTTCTCGCGCCGCGATTTCCTCAAGGGTTCAGCGGCCGCGACGGCAACCGCGATGGCCCCCGGATGGGCGCTGGCCCAGGCCAAGGGCCAAGCCCAGAAGACCAGCTTCACCGCGCGCATCGACCGCGACCTCCTCAATATCGACCCCGCCAACCGGATCAGCCCGGCCGAGGGCAATGTCTGCCGCGCCACCTATCAGACGCTGGCGCGCTTCAAGCCCGGCTCGCTGGAGTGGGAACCGGATGCGGCCGCGACCATCAAGCAGGTCGACGCGCAGACGATTGAATTCACGCTGAAGCCGAACCAGAAGTTTGCCGGCGGTTATGGCACCATGACGGCCGAGGACGTGCAGTTCTCGTTCATGCGCTTCATCGATCCGGCCAAGAAGCCGATCAACGCCACCGACTGGATGCAGCTCGACAAAGTCGAGGTGACGGGTCCGCTCAGCGGGCGCATCCTGCTCAAGACGCCCGCGCCCGCTTTGTGGAAGAACACCATCTGCGATGCGTCCGGCTGCATCGTCTCGAAGAAGGGTTTCGAGGCGCTGGGCGACAAGATCGCGACCCAGTCCGCCGGCTCGGGCGCCTATACGGTGCGCGAATGGACGCCCGGCCAGCGTTTCGTCCTGGCCGCGAATCCGGACTATGCCGGCCCCAAGCCCGCGTTCGGTGAGATCACGCTCAAGCCCATCGTGGACGACAAGGCCGCCGATGCCGCCTACAAGGCCGGCGAAACCGATTTCACGCGCGTCGCGCTGGCGAGCCTCAGCGAGGCCTCCAAACTGCCCGACACCGCCGTGACCCGCATCGACGGCATGGACACGACCTGGATCGGCATGAACGTCCAGAAGGCCCCGTTCGACAATATCAAGGTGCGCCAGGCCATCCGCGTGGGCATCGACGTGAACGCGATCCTGGCCGCGGCCTGGGCCGGACAGGTGAAGCGCGCCAAGACGCTGATCCCGTCCCAGATTTCGGGCTCCTGGAACGGCGCGCCGCTTTACGCCCGCAGCGTTCCTTCGGCCCAGCGCCTGCTGAAGGATGCCGGGGTCGGAAACTTCAAGACGACCCTGACAATCCTCAACAACGACACCTACCAGGCTGTCGCCAAGGTGGTGCAGGCCAACCTCGCCGAGCTCGGCATCGAGTGCACGGTCCGGGCGCTGGACGGCGACGCGTTCGTGGAAGCGGGCAAGGACCCGGCCGGCAAGGATCTGGACCTGTTCGTCCTGGGGCTGAAGGGCAAGTTCGACCCCAGCGTCTATACGCAGTGGTTCACGACCTCCCAGATCGGCCTGCGGAACTGGCAGCGCTGGAGCGATGCGGAGTTCGACAAGCTCTCTACCCGCGCGGCCCAGACCAACAACCCGACCAAGCGCATGGATGCTTTCGTCCAGATGCAGCAGTTGATGGACGCGTCGGCGGCCTTCGTCTGGTTGACCCACGACACGCTGGCTTTTGCGTCCCGCAGCTGGTTGCGGCCCGCCCTGTTGCCCAACGGCAACGACTGGCAGCTTCCGTTCTTCCGCGCGGTCTAAGGTTTCCACCGCCATGCGGCCCACGCATCCGTGGGCCCTTGCCCATGCGGGGGCCGCGCTAGCGAGCCCTCCCCAAAGCCTTTAGAACTGGGCGCGGATGAGTAAACCGGCCCAAAAGCGGGCGCCCGGGGTGGCGTTATCGGCGCCCGTCGAAGGTGCATTATGGATGATCGCCGCGAGCACCTGTTGGGCGCTCATGAGCGCGATGATCCGCTATATCTCGATGGACCTTTCGTCCCTCGAGGTGGCGTTTTTCCGCATCCTGTTCGCCGCCGTCATCATGCTTCCGCACATGGTGCGGAAAAAGACCGGCTTCTTTCCGCGCAAGCACCGTGGCCTGTATCTGTTGCGCTCGGCGCTCCACGCGAGCTCCATGCTGTGCTGGTTCTTCGCCCTCACCATGATGCCGTTGGCGCCGGCCACGGCGCTGTATTTCACAGCCCCCTTCTTCGCGACGATCCTGGCCGTGCTGTTCCTGGGAGAGGTCGTGCGGGCGCGCCGCTGGATTGCCGTCGCCGCGGGCTTCGCGGGCGCCATGCTGATCCTGCGCCCGGGGTTCGTTGCACCCGAATGGGGCGCCGTCCTGGTCTTGGGCACGGCGGTCACGTCCGCCATCGGCCGCATCACCGTGCGCACGCTCACGCGCGACCAGTCGCCCAATGACATGGTCGCCTACAACTTCAACATCCTGATTCCCGTCATGCTGGTCCCCGCCCTGTTCGTGTGGCAATGGCCGACCCTGGAGATGACCGCGTGGCTGGCCGCGCTCGGTATCGTCGGCGCGGTCAGCCATCTGTTCATGACCCGCGCCTATGTGGTGGCCGAGGCGTCGCAAGTGGCGCCGTTCGACTTCACCCAGCTCATCGTGGTCTCCCTGATCGGCTATCTGGCCTTCAGCGAAGTCCCCGACGAGTGGACGGTGGCGGGTTCGATTCTGATCGCCGGCTCCGCCATCTACATCGCGCAACGCGAAGCCGTCGCCCGAAAACAAAAGGCCAAGCAGGAAGCCGCCGCATGAGCACCCCCTCCCGGCAATCGCTGCCCTTGAAGGGCGCGCAATGGATGGTGGGCGCGGCGGTCTGCTGGACCGTGATGAACTTCTTCGTCCGCATCGCGGCGGAGGAAATCCACCCCGTCCAGATCGCCTTCTTCCGCTGCGTCTTCGCGGTCGCGCTTCTGGCGCCGTGGATGATCAAGCACCGGACCGGGTTCTTCGCGCCAACCAAGCGCAAGACCTTCCTGTTGCTGGCCCTGTGCCAGACGGTCGCGACCCTGAGCTGGTTCATCGCGGTCGCGCTGATCCCCCTGGTCGAAGCCACGGCGCTTTCCTTCACGACACCGTTCTTCGCCACCATCCTGGCCACCGTATTCCTGGGCGAGATCGTCCGCATCCGGCGGTGGACCGCCATCATCGTCGGCTTCTCCGGCGCGATGATCGTGCTGCAACCCGGTTTCCAGGAATTCCACTCGGCCGCACTGCTAGTTTTCCTTTGCGCCGCCGCAGCCGCTTCCTACGGCGTCATCGTCCGCCATCTTTCGAGCGATTTTTCGCCCATTACGATCGTCGTCTACAACTTCGTGCTGATGACGCCGATGACGCTGATTCCGGCGCTGTTCTTCTGGGAGACGCCGTCGCTCTATGCGCTCGGCGCCGTGCTGGGCGTTGCCGTCATCGGCACCCTCGGGCATGTCTGCCTGGCGCGCGCGTGGGCGTCGGCGGAAATCTCGGTCGTCGCACCTTTCGATTACGTCCAGCTTGTCTTCGCCGCGATCATCGGCTTCGCCTTCTTCAGCGAACGGCCCGACATGTGGACTTGGGTCGGCGCGGCCGTGATCATCGGCTCGGCCTTCTATATCGCCCGCCGCGAAGCCTACCTCCACCGCGTCCATGACGTCGCGGTGGCGATGGACGAGCCGCCGCGCCAGCCCGGCGCAAAGCCATGAACGCGCCCACCGCGCCTGGGGGGGTGCCGGCCCCCGTGCGCGGTGTGCTGTGGATGGTCGTTTCCGCTGTCTGTTTCTCGGCCATGACGGCCTCGATCCGCCCGGCCTCGGCAGACATGCACCCGCTGCAGGTCCTGTTCTTCCGCAATCTGATCGGGCTGACCTTGATGATGCCGTGGATCCTCCGATCCGGCATCGGCGCGATGCGAAGCAAGCGGCTGCCGCTTCACATCCTTTATGCCTCGCTGGTCTATCTCTCGATGTCGACCTGGTACTACGCGATCAACAAAGTCACCTTGGTCGACGCCGTCGCGCTCAGCTTCACGATCCCTTTCTTCACCACCGGCATGGCGGCTCTGTTCTTGGGCGAGCGCGTGCGCTGGCGCCGCTGTCTGGCCATCGCCACGGGCTTTGGCGGCGCTTTGCTGGTCCTGCGTCCGGGGTTCCAGACCATCGATCCCAATATGGCGCTGATCCTGCTCAACATCATGGGTTGGGCGGCGGCCGTCATCATGATCAAGGTGCTGAACAAGGTGGACAGCACGAATGCCATCGTCAGCTACATGTTCATCCTGCTAACGCCGATCTCCCTTCCCGCCGCCCTCGACAACTGGAGCGACCCGACCTGGCATTCTGTGCCCTGGATCCTCCTTCTGGGTTTGGCGGGCTGGGGCGGGCATCTCTGCGCCACAAAGGCGGTATCGCTCGCCCCCACCTCGATCGTGATGCCGATCGAATTCATCCGCTTGCCGCTGCTCGGTTTCATCGGCTTTCTTGTCTATGGCGAGCTGCCAGACCACTGGACGTTGATCGGTTCCGCCGTCATCGTGGCTGCCGCGCTCTATGTCGGACACCGCGAAGCGCGGGTCGAGGCGGAGCGGGCCGGAAGGGACACGGCACCGACGTGACGAGAGCGTCTATGACCTTTTCGGCGCCCGTACGCGGGGCCTTCTGGATGACCGCATCGGCGGCGGCCTTCGCCGTCATGGCCGCCATGATCCGGCCGGCGTCCGAAGGATTGCATCCGTTCCAAGTCGTGTTCTTCCGAAACATCATGGGTCTGGCCATGATGGCGCCGTTCATCTACAGCGGCGGTTTCGGTGTGTTGCGGACCGCGCATCTCAAACTTCACCTCCTACGCGCGTTGTCCTTCTTCGGCGGCATGGTCACTTGGTTCTGGGCCCTGCCCCACATCCCGCTGGTCGACGCCATCACCCTCTATTTCTTCTCGCCGATCCTGATCACGATTCTGGCGGCCGTGATCCTGCGCGAACGCGTCCGCATCCGCCGTTGGACGGCGGTGTTCGTGGGCTTTCTAGGCGCCATCATCGTCTTGCGCCCGGGCATCTCGAGCGTGGATTGGCCCCAACTCCTGATCCTGGCCAATGCCTGTTTTTGGAGCTTCAGCGCCATCATCATGCGCAGCGTCGCCAAGACCGACAGCGCCGCCACCATCGTGGCCCACATGTTCCTGTGGGTGACGCCTTTGTCGGCAATTCCAGCCTTCTTCTTCTGGCAGCCGCCGCCGATGGAATCCCTGATGTGGGTCGCAGGCGTCGCCGTGATGTCGAGCTTCGGCCACTTCGCG
>CAYZFH010000056.1:0-14823 GCA_964477375.1 uncultured Rhizobiaceae bacterium
GGAACGCGACTACGCCACCTTCATTCGGGCCATCAAAGACGGACGGCTGAAAACCGACCTGAGCCGCAGCCAGTTGGAAACTTTGATCAAATAGGCGCGGTTCCGCGGGCGCTATTCCCCCGCGCGGCGCAGGGGCTGCTTGCGGCGATAGCGGGCGGGTATCGGATACTGCGACAGGTCGTCGTAGTTGCGGCCGTAGATGTAGGGAATGTAGGCCGCGCGGTCCTTCTGCGGGATCGCGGCTTCGACCGTGTAATTCGATTCGCCGTTCACATGCACGGCCTGGCCCAATCTGACGATGGGCACGGTGCCGCACGGGTCATAGGCGGAATTGCGCAGGGTGAGCTTGCCTGTGCCCGTGCGCAGGCTGGTGTAACGCGTGTGCGCCTTCAGCACGATCAGGACCGGATCGTATTCCAGGCCCATGCCGTCGGCCGACGGATGGGCCTTCACTTCGAAGGAGTGCGAGGTGCTTTCGCCCGCGCCCTGGTCCGGCCCCAGCTCGGCTTCGATCTCGATCAGCCGCACGCCGTTGCGCTCGCCGAAGCCGTAGAAGTCGCGGCCGTCGCGGTGATAGCCCATCGTGGCCTGTTTCTTTCCCTCACCCCAGACCTCGCGGCCCCAGCTGATCGGCATGTCGCCCGAGACCAGCATGGTCAGGTTGTAGAAGCCGTCGATGCCGTTATGCCGTGCGCCGACATAGATGCAGGCCGTGTCGAACTCGCCGCAGGCCCAGCTTTGCCAGCGCCCGATGCTGGCAAGCGCCGCGGGCTTCGCGGGCGCCTCGAGACAGGGCGGCAGGACGCTTTTAATGAAGTCCATCGAGGTCTCGAACTCGATGCGCAAGCCGTCCAAAAGGAACTTCGGGTCAGCGAACATGGGCCGCATGGCGGCGATCTCGGCCGGCGTCTTCACGTATCCCATGGTTCTCTCCGCGTGGCGTGGGGCAGGGGACAAGCCTAGGTTCTATGGGCCTTTTCCGTCCAGTGTCGTTGGGGATTCAGACCGTAACGAAAACCTGTCATACTGGGCGCTTCGTACACGGGGTATGCAGCCATGGCCGACAAGGAAACGCGCAAGCGCGACCATCTTCGGGAAGTCCCGCCGCCGGAAGACCGCAAGCCTGGCGCGGCGGACGGCGGTGCTGGGCATAAGCACAAGATGGATCATATGGCGCGCGGGCCGCACACGGCGGTACCCGGGCACGTCGCGCGCAAGGACGTGCCGTTCGAATGCGTGGCCTTGCTGCTGCAGGGGGGCGGCGCGCTGGGGGCGTATCAGGCGGGTGTCTACGAGGCCATGGCCGAGAGCGGCCTGTGTCCGGACTGGGTCGCGGGCATCTCCATCGGCGCGATCAATTCGGCCATCATCGCGGGCAACCATCCCGACAAGCGCGTCGAGAAGCTGCGCGAATTTTGGGAGCTGATTACGAGCCATCCCGTCGCGGGCTGGGGGCTCGGCCACTACACCGCTCCCTTCGTGCGCGGCGACATGATGCGCGAAGTCTACAACCGCGGCGCGGCGGCCTTCGCGCTGACCATGGGCGCGGCCGGATTCTTCAAACCGCGCATGCCGCCGCCGTTCTTCCAGCCCGACGGCACGCCGGAGGCGACCAGCTTCTACGACACGTCGGATCTGAAATCGACGCTCGAGAGCCTGATCGACTTCGACCGGCTGGGCGAAGAGGTGCGGCTGTCGGTCGGCGCGGTGAACGTGCGCCTCGGCAACTTCGTCTATTTCGATTCGGCGGAGCAGCGCATCCGGCCCGAGCACATCATGGCCAGCGGCGCATTGCCGCCCGGCTTCCCCGCGGTCGAGATCGAGGGCGAGTTCTATTGGGACGGCGGCCTGGTCTCCAACACGCCGCTCCAATGGGTCGTGCAGCAGTCCGACCAGCGCATGGACACGCTGGCCTTCCAGGTCGATCTGTGGAACGCGCGGGGCGATCTGCCGCGCAACCTGGCCGAGGTCTCCACGCGCCAGAAGGAGATCCAGTATTCCAGCCGCACCCGTGCGATGACGGACCAGTTCAAGATCCAGCAGCGCGTCCGCAACGCGGTCGCGGACCTTTTAGAGAAGGTGCCGGATGCCGTGAAGGCTAATGCCGACGGCGAGCTTCTGCGCCGCATCGCCGATCGCAAGGTCTACTCCATCGTGCAGCTCATCTACCGCACCGAACGCTACGAAGGGCAGTCCAAGGACTACGAGTTCTCGCGCCTCTCGATGGAAGAGCATTGGCGCGCGGGCTACAACGACACGGTGCGGACACTGCGCCACGAAGAGATCTTCCAGCGCCCGCTGGTCAGCGAGGGCGGCGTCGCGACCTTCGACGTCTCGGACGACGGGTCGGTTTGAACCGCCTTACCAGGTGTAACTGAGCTCGCCCGTCACGGCGTTGGCGTTGTTCTGCGGCAAACCCATTCTTCGCAGCCTGTGTTCTTCTCCTGTTCTTCAGATTAATCACAAGACAATATTTGTGCGGTGCGGTATTGTTCCCCCTAGGGAACATGCTGGATTTCAATTCCATCCGGACCTTCGCCAAGGTCGCTGAGCTGCGCTCTATTTCCGGGGCGGCGCGGGCTTTGGGCATGGCCAAGTCGTCGGTCAGCCGCGAGGTCGGGCGGCTGGAAGAATCGCTCGGCGCCAAGCTGCTGCAGCGATCGACGCGCCAGGTGGCGCTGACCGACGCGGGCACGGCCTTCCACGGCCATTGCACTACCATTCTCAAGGGCATCGAAGAGGCCGAGATCGCCGTCGTGCATCTGCAGGGCGCGCCGCGTGGCCTTCTACGCGTGGCTTGTCCGTTCGCCTTCGCGCGCGGATTCTTGGCACCGTTGTTGGGCGGCTTCCTCAACGATCATCCCGAAGTGCGCGTCGAGCTGGTGTTGAATGCGATGACGCGCGAATCTTTCGACCCCATTGCCAACGACGTCGATGTCTCGATCCGCTTCGGTCCGGTGCCGGATTCCTCGCTAATCGCCATGGTCCTGCCGACGGTGCCGATCCGCCTGTTCGCGAGTCCCGCGTATCTCGACAAGCGCGGCCGCCCCGAGACTCCGGACGATCTGGCGGGTCACGATCTGGCCGATTTTCTGGCCGGGCAGCGCGGCGATTCGTGGGAGATGCACGGGCCGGAAGGCAAGCGGATCCTGCCGATCACACCGCGCCTCGCGGTCAACGATCCCGCGACGGTTTACGAGGCGGTGCGCGGAGGCGCCGGCATCGGCGCTTTGCCCGATATCATCTGCCGGGCCGATCTCGGCGCGCATGTGTTGGAGCATGTGCTGCCCGAATGGTCGCTGCCGGCCAGCGAGGCGCATGCGCTATTCGCGCCGCACCGCCGTCACTCGCCCAAATTGCGCGCCTTCCTCGATTGGCTCCAGGCCCAGGCGCGCGAGTATCTGCGAGCCAACGGAAGCGGGATGTCGTTCCAATGAAGGAACAATGTGTTCCGCTGAGACGGGCTACTCCTCTCGCATTCCAGTCATATTTTGCGCGCTAACGAATTCATTCCCGCCTACTATCCCTGGTCCTTCAGGGATGAATAATAACAATAAGTTGGATTTGTCCGTGCCGCCGAGCGTCGCGTTTTCTATCGGCCCTTATAAAAAGACTCTGGCCGGACGGTTCGCGGCCGTGTGCGCGCTGTCGGTTTTCCTGGCTGCCTGCGCCGTTGGTCCCGATTTCGAGAAGCCCAAGGCGCCCGAGGTCAAGGAGCTGACCAAGGAGCCGATGCCGGCGCAGACCGTTTCGGTCGACGCGCCGACGGGCGATGCGCAGCGCTTCCTGGCCGGCGAGCCGGTGCAGGAGCGCTGGTGGCTTCAATACAACAGCCCCGAGCTGAACAAGCGCGTCGAAGCGGCACTGGCCAACAATCCGTCGATCACCTCGGCGCAGGCCGCGCTGAAGCAGGCGAAAGAGAATGTCGCGGCGGCGGCGGGCGGACGCTATCCGTCGGTCAGCGGCAACCTGGGCACCAACACGCAGAAGAATTCCAACGCCATGTTTGGCCCGGGTGAATCGCGCCTGGTGCCGCCCACGAGCTATTCGCTCTACAACGTGACCGCGGATGTTTCTTACACGCTGGACCTGTTCGGCGGGATCGAGCGCGGCATCGAATCGCAGAAGGCGCTGGAGGATGTGCAGCGCGCGGATTTGGCCGGCACCTATCTGACCCTGATCGCCAACGTGGTCACGGCGTCGTTCGAGGAAGCCTCGCTGCGTGACCAGATCGCGACGATGGAAGAGATCATCGCGGCCTTCGAGCGCACCACCGGATTGATCGAACAGCAGGAGCAGTTCGGTGCCAAGTCGCGTTTGGACGTGCTGACCGCGCGTTCGCAGTTGGAAGAGCAACGTTCTGTCCTGCCGCCGCTGCGTCTGCGTCTCGAGCAGACGGAAAACCTTCTGGCGGCGTTGCTCGGCCGTTTCCCAAGCCAGGCGGGCCTGGAACCCGTACGGCTCGATCATCTGACCTTGCCGCGCGACATTCCGCTGAGCGTGCCGTCGACGATTGTCGCACAACGCCCGGATATTCAAGCCGCCGAAGCCACGCTTCACGCGGCGACGGCGAATGTGGGCGTCGCGGTCGCCAACATGTATCCCAAGATCACGCTATCCGGCAGTATAGGCAGCCAGGCGCTGCAGATGGGCGAGCTGTTCACGCCCTATATGGGGTTGTGGAGCATCGGCGCGGGACTGGTGCAGCCGATCTTCCAGGGCGGTACGCTGCGTGCGCAGCGCCGCGCGGCCGACGCGGCGATGAACCAGGCGGCGGCCGACTATCAGGTCACCATCCTCAACGCATTCCGCAACGTGGCCGACTCGATGCGCGCGCTTGTGCTCGACGCGCAGTCCCTGCAGGCGCAGGCCACGTTCGAGCGGGCGGCGTCGGGCTATTACGACCTTGTCGACATGCAGTACCGCGCGGGTGCGGTGAACATCCTGAACGTGCTAGACGCGGACCGGCAGCGCCGCCGCGCGCGCATCCAGGTGATCATCGCGCGCTCGCAGCGCTTGAAGGACACGGCCGCGCTTTTCCAATCGCTGGGCGGCGGCTGGCAGGAATTCGTCGCCGAAGCGGACCAGAAGACCAAGACCGACACCGGCCCGTTGACGCCGCCATGACGGTGCGCGCACGGACCGGCAACGAGAAGAATGCGGAGTTGACGTCATGAACAGGCGCACGCTGATCAAACGCATGATCATCATGCTGATCGCCGTCGCGGTGGTCTTCGGGGCCATCGTCGGCTTCAACATGTTCCGCGCCAAGATGATCAAACAGTTCTTGGCCAGCCAGGGCATGCCGCCGCAGACGGTGACCACCATGGTCGCCGCCTATGACGATTGGCAGCCGCAGCTTTCCGCCATCGGCACGCTGCGCGCGGTGAAGGGCGTCGATCTCAGCTTCGAGGTCTCGGGCCGCGTCACCAACGTCAATGTGAAGTCTGGCCAGGAGGTTAAGGAAGGCGAGGTCCTGATCAGGCTGTACGACGTCGACGAAACCGCGAAGCTGCGCCAGCTCGAGGCGCAGGCCGAACTCGCACGCATCCAGCTCGCGCGGACGCAGAAGCAGTTGCAGGTCGCCGCCGTCGCCCAGTCGCAGTACGACGCCGACTTCGCCGCTTCCAAGGCCCTGGAGGCGCAGGTCGCGCAGCAGAAGGCGCTGATCGTCAAGAAGACCCTGACCGCGCCGTTCTCGGGCCGCGTCGGCATCGTGACCGTCAACCCCGGCCAGTTCGCCAATCCGGGCGACAAGATGATGTCGCTGCAGCAGCTCGACCCGATCTTCATCGATTTCTATCTGCCGCAGCAGGAATTGGGACGCCTGAAGCAGGGCCAGCCCGTGCTGGCGCGCAGCGACGCGTTTCCGGATGTGGCGTTCGTTGGCCGCATCTCGGCGGTCGATCCGCGCGTGGACGCCGATTCGCGTAACGTCCATATCGAGGCGCTGTTCCCCAACGGCGAGAAGCGTCTGGTGCCCGGCATGTATGCGACCGTGGGCGTGCAGACCACGGGGCCCGAGCGCCACATCACCCTGCCGCAGACTTCGGTGACCGTGAACCCATACGGCGACACGGCGTTCGTCGTGGAGGAGGGGCAGGACGCCCAGGGCAAGGCGACGCTGACGGCCAAGCAGGTGTTCGTGACGCTGGGCTCCAAGCGCGGCGACCAGGTGGCGATCCTGGAGGGCATCCAGGAAGGCCAGACGGTGGTGACCTCGGGCCAGTTGAAGCTCAAGAACGGCACGCCGATCGTGGTCAACAACACGGTCCTGCCGGCCAACGATCCGTCTCCGAAGCCTCAGGAATAGCGGGACCGCCGCGCCATGCGTTTCACCGACATCTTCATCAAGCGGCCCGTGCTGGCCATGACGGTCAGCCTCCTGATCCTCGTCTTGGGATTGCGCTCGCTCGACACGCTGTCCGTCCGCCAGTACCCGCGGACGGAGAACGCCGTCGTCACCATCACGACGTTCTATTACGGCGCCGATGCCGAAACGGTGGCCGGCTTCATCACCCAGCCGCTGGAATCCGCGGTCGCCCAGGCCCAGGGCATCGACTACCTGACGTCGAGCAGCCTGAACGGCGTCTCGACCATCACGGCCAACCTGCGGCTCAACTATGACGCCAACCGCGCGTTGACCGAGATCAACACGCAGGTGAACTCGGTCCTGAACCAGCTGCCGCCCGAGACGCAGCAGCCGACGCTCAAAATCGACATCGGCCAGACCACCGACGCCATGTACCTGGGCTTCTTCAGCACGGTGCTGCCGACTAACAAGATCACCGACTATCTGCTGCGCGTGGTGAAGCCCAAGCTGGACGCGGTGGAAGGCGTGCAGGTGGCCGAGATCCTGGGCGGGCGGCAATTCGCGCTGCGCGCCTGGCTCAACGCGGACAAGATGGCGGCGCACAACATCACCGGCGCCGACGTGGCCAAGGCGCTGGTGGACAACAACTTCATTTCGGCGCTGGGGTCGACCAAGGGCCAGATGGTGGCCGTGGATCTGCGCGCCAGCACCAACGTCCATTCATTGGACGAATTCCGAAACCTGGTGATCCGCAACACGAACGGCGCCCTGATCCGCTTGGGCGACATCGCGACCGTGGCGCTGGGCGCCGAGGACTACAACACCAACGTCGCCTTCAGCGGCAAGACATCGGTGTTCATCGGTATCAAGACCGCGCCTGAAGCCAACGTGCTGGACGTCATCAAGCGCGTGAAGGCGGTTCTGCCAGAGATCCAGCGCCAGTACCCGGAAGGCTTGCAGAGCACGATCGCCTACGACACGACCAAGTTCATCACCAGTTCGATCAGCGAGGTGATCCACACGCTGGTCGAGACGCTTTTGATCGTGACCGTCGTCATCTTCCTGTTCCTGGGCACGTTCCGGGCGGTCGCGATTCCCATCATCGCCATGCCGCTGTCGCTGATCGGCACCTTCGCGCTGATGCTGGCGCTCGGATACTCGATCAACCTCCTGACGCTGCTCGCGCTCGTTCTGGCCATCGGCCTTGTCGTCGACGACGCCATCATTGTGGTCGAGAACGTGGACCGGCATTTGAAGGAGGGGCAAACGCCGATTTTCGCCGCTCTCGCTGCCGCGCGCGAGCTGGCGGGACCGATCATCGTCATCTCGATCGTGCTGGTCGCGGTTTATGTGCCGGTGGGCTTCCAGGGCGGCCTGACCGGCGCCTTGTTCTCGGAGTTCGCCTTCACCCTGGCGGGCGCGGTGGGCGTCTCGGCGGTCATCGCCCTGACTCTGTCTCCCATGATGTGCTCGCGCATGCTGCGCGCGCATACGGGCGAGAACCGCTTGCAGAAGATCGCCGACCGCACCTTCGACGTCGTACGCAGCCGCTATAGCAAGATGCTTCGCTACACGCTCGAAACCTGGCCGGTGATGGTGGTGCTGGGCGCGTTGATCCTCGCGGCCAACGCCTATCTGTTCATGAATTCGTCCAAGGAGCTGGCGCCCAACGAGGACCAGGGCATCGTGCTGGCCCAGAGCCTTGCTGCGCCCAACGCGACGATTCAGCAGATGAGCCTGTATTCGAAGCAGGTCTTCGACATCTTCAAGTCGCTGCCGGAATTCGACGCCAGCTTCCAGATCGATGGCGTGCCCAGCACCAACCAGGCGCTCGGCGGCATCCTGTTCAAGCCGTGGGATCAGCGGTCCCGCGCGGCCGACGTGATGCAGCAGGAACTGCAGGCCAAACTCAACACCATCGCCGGCGCGCGCGTGGCCGCGTTCCAGTTCCCGCCGCTACCGGGTGCGCGCGGCCTTCCGTTCCAGTTCGTCATCAACACGACGGAATCGTTCCGCAACCTGGACGAAGTCTCGCAGGCTGTCGTGGCAAAGGCCTATCAGAGCGGCATGTTCTTCTACGTCGACACCGACCTGAAGATCGACAAGCCGCAGGCCACGCTCGTCATCGACCGCGACAAGGCGGGCGCGCTCGGCATGACCATGCAGGATGTGGGCGCGGCGCTCACGGCCTCGCTGGGCGGTGGCTACGTCAACTATTTCTCGCTGGCGGGCCGTTCCTACAAGGTCATTCCGCAGGTGCTGCAGGTCGACCGCCTAAATCCGGGGCAACTCGACAATTATTACATCCGCACGCCCAAGGGCGACCTGATCCCGGCCTCGACCGTGGCGCATATCGAGATCGCGGCGGAACCTGAATCGATCAACCGTTTCCAGCAGCTCAACTCGGCCACCATCTCCGGCGTGTTGGCGCCGGGCGTCACGTTGGGTGACGCCATGGACAAGCTGACGGCGGCCGTGCGCGAGGCGGCGCCCACCGGCTATTCGATCGATTCGGCCGGCCAGTTGCGCCAGTACGTGCAGGAATCGGGCGGCTTCGTCGTCACCCTCATCTTCGCCATCGTCATCGTGTTCCTGGTGCTGGCGGCGCAGTTCGAGAGCTTCCGCGACTCGATCGTCATCCTGGCTTCCGTGCCGATGGCGGCGTTCGGCGCGCTCCTCTGCGTCAACGCCGGCTTCGCGACGATGAACATCTACACTCAGGTCGGCTTGGTCACCCTGATCGGCCTGATCTCCAAGCACGGTATTTTGATCGTGCAGTTCGCCAACGATCTGCAGCGCGAGGGCAAGAAGAAGCGCGAGGCCATCGAGGAAGCCGCCGCGGTGCGGTTGCGCCCCATCTTGATGACCACGGCTGCCATGCTTCTCGGCGTCGTGCCGCTCGTTCTCGCTTCAGGCGCCGGTGCCGTCGGCCGCAACAACATGGGCCTGATCATTTTCTCCGGTATCTCGATCGGCACGCTGTTCACGCTGTTCGTCGTGCCCGCCATGTACATGCTGCTGGCCGTCCAGCACCGCGCGCGGACGGGTGAGGAGCCGGGCGAAAGCCACGCGCTGACGGTGACCGGCAACAACCCGCCGCCCGCGCCGACGACTCCGAGTGCGTGATTGTGATCGGCGCGGCTAGATCGCGCCGATCGCCTTCATGCGCACTTCCAGCAATTGGTTGAAGGCGCGGTCGAACTGGGGTGCTTTCCGCCAGACGGCCAACCCCTCCGGCGTGGCCGGGAACCGCTCATACGCCTCCAGTTCCGGCAGCGTATAGGCCAAGGCTAGCGACGTCACGAAGGCGTCGTGCAGCCATGACTTGCCCAGGCGCCGGATGATGTCCGACGCCGTGTTCCTGGCATTCGGATTGTCGTTCGGGACGTAGGGCAAGACGTAATCGATCATCGCCGCTTCGTCGGGGAATACACGGTCGTAGATGCGGTTGGCCGTGTCGAGCCGGGCGGGGTCGTCCGCGGCCTGGGCGATGGTGGATAGGAAAGCGGCGAGGCAGAAGACGAGAATGAGGCGCGTCAGCGTCATGAACCCTCTCTCGAATCGCCGCTAGGCTTTCTTCTTGCCGCCCTTGAATACGTCGACATTGGCCAGGCTCGCCACGAAGGGCACGACGTTGTTCATCTCCATGCCGCCCATGCCGCGCGCGCGCATCATCTGATACAGCTCGACGATATAGGCGTTCATCGGCATGGGGACGCCGACCTCGCGCGCGTATTCGCCGGTCAGGCGGAAATCCTTGTAGCGCAGGTCGACCGAGAAATTGACCTCGTTCAGGTCTCCCTCGATGGCCTGGCTGATGACCTCTTCCAGCGACTGGCTGGCGGCGGCGGCATGGCGGCAAATCTCCGCCGAGCGTGCCGCGGGAATACCGGTGGCGGCTGCGAGCGCAAAGCCTTCGGCGATGGCCACGCGCGTCGCGCCCGCGATGTAATTGGTGACGAGCTTCATCACGCTGCCTTGCCCGATCTCGCCGACATGGAAAACATATCTTCCGAGCTTATCGAGCACGGGCTTGGCGCGATCGAAGTCCGCTTTGTCCGCGCCGACCAGGAAGGTGGCGCTGGCTTCGCGCAGAGCGGCGGGGCCGGGCTTGCCCGCGAGCGGGGTGCTGATCGGCGCCTCGATATACGTGACGCCGTTTGCCTTGGCGATGGCGGCCATCTCGCGCGCCGTCGCCGGGTCGCTGGTCGTGGTATCGATCAAAAGCTTGCAGCGGCCGGGTTTGCCGAGGAGCCCGTTCGCGCCGTCCAGCACCGCGCGCACGGCCACGGGGTCAGGCAGGGAGAGCAGAATGATCTCGGATTCCGCGCCGACCGCCTGGGGAGAGGTGGCAGCCTTCGCGCCGGCGTTGCCGAGCGCCTTGGCGCGGGCCACGTCGCGGTCATGGACCGTGATGGCGCCATAGGCTTTGACCAAATGCGGCACCATCTCGCGCCCGACCGAGCCCAGGCCGATTAGCCCGACAGAATCCGTCATCGACATTCCCCTTTGCGTATCAGATTTCGACGAACAGCGTAGCCAGCGAGGCGACCAGAAGTATAGCCATCGTCAGGTTGAATAGGCGCAGCGCCCGCTCGGTGCGCAGCAGGCGCGCGGTGCCCGCGCCGATGGCCGTCCACAGCGCCGTCGAAGGCACGCAGACGACGAAGAAGATGAGTGCCAGAACCATCGCCTCGCCGATCACGGCGCCGCCCGTCGTGGTGTAGGTCGCGACCGCGCCCAGCGCGATCACCCACGCCTTCGGATTGACCCACTGGAACAGCGCGGCTTCCAGGAAATTGAGCGGTCGTCCGCGCCGCTTGGCGCGCGTGGTGCCGGCCTCGCTCGCGCCCGTGGCGTCTGGCCGCGCGCTGGCGATGCGCCAGGCCAGCCACAGGAGGTAGGCCGCGCCGATCCATTTCAGCGCCTCGTGGATGATGGGAAACGTGTGTAAGAGTTCGCCGGCGCCGAGTGCTACGGCGGCGACCATGATCGCGAAGCCGGCCGAGACGCCAAGCAGGTGCGGCACCGTGCGGACGAAGCCGTAGGTCGCGCCGGACGAGGCCACCATCACGTTGTTTGGCCCCGGCGTGGCCGACATGGCGATGGCGAAGCCGGTGGCCGAAACAAGCCAGGCAATCTCGCGCGCGAGCGACCCGTCGTGGAGGAAGTCCGGCATGCTGGCCCTTCGGCTGAAACCCGCTCGGATGGCGCGGGTCGGGCGGGAGGATCGCCGCGGCCTGCGCGCCTGTCCAGCCGTCGCCCCAGGGAAGACCCGTGAGAAAATCTCAAAGGCTTGGATGAAGGCGCGCCCGTATCTCTATTCTAAATCACGTATTTCTCACATAATCGGGAGAATCAAACGGCTTCCCAAGAGAAGGGCAAGGGTGTAGAGCGGTGGGGACGGAAGGGGGCTTGCGTCCGTCAAAGCGTAAAGAGGTAGCCGAATGTTTCGTGCGACACTGACCGCCCTGGCCTTGTCGGCTGTTTTGGCCGCCGGTTCGGCCCACGCCCTGACTTGGGAAACCCCCAAAGGCGAGAATATCCCGAACGGCCAAGCCCAGGTGGCCGATCCCGACGACAAGATTCAGCAGCAGATGGGCGTGACCAACGCGACGGGACCGAAAGCGCCGGGTTCGTCCAATACTTATAAATTGGGCAACGGCTTCAGCTTCGGCATCTCTGGCGGACCGGGCGGCAATCCGCGGGACGACCAGTCGAACGCACTTCGCTTCGGCCCGCAGACGCCGAGCGATCAGCGCCCGACCAACTCCCGCTTGAACAGCGTCTTCGGCCTGCAATAGGCGTCTCGCGGCGCACGGTTTCCGCGCCGTAGATTTCTCCCGTCCGTCGCCGTTATGCTCGGATGATCTCCGCGCGGCGCTTTGCCGTGCGCGCCGTCCGGGGTTCCTTCCATGTCTTCCTCGTCCCACGCCGTCCAGCTTCGCGGCGCGCTTCTGGTCGTGATCGGCGCCTTGTGGTGGAGCATCGGCGGTGTGCTGTCGCGCCTGATCACCAGCGATCCGATGACGACCGCGTTCTGGCGCGCGCTGACGGCGGCGGTGTTCGTCTTTGCCTGGTTGTTGGCAACCCGGCGCGGCGGCGTGTGGCGCGACTTCCGCGAGGCGGGATGGGCAGGGGTGCTGGCTGCGGCCTGCTGGGCCACCGCCTCCACGGCCTTCGTCGTGGCGCTCAAGTTCACGACCGTGGCGACCATTGCGGTGATCCAGAGCCTGGCACCGTTCGTCGCCGCCCTTCTTGCCTACGTCCTGATGGGCGAGAGATTGCGCGCCCGGACGTGGATCGCGATCGCGGTGGCCATGGCGGGGATCGTGGTGATGATGGCGCGCGCGCCGCAAGGAACCGACCTGGCCGGAACGTTGATTGCCTTCGGGATGTCGGCTGTCTTCGCCGGTGCCGTGGTCATCATGCGTTATCACCGGGAGATCCGCATGACCTCGGCGGCGTGCCTGGGCGCCGCAATGGCGGCGGTCGCAACCCTGCCTTTTGCCGATATCGGCAACACGCCCATGGGCGACATGCCCTACTTGGTGGCGTTCGGCGTATTGCAGCTGGGCGCGGGATTGATCTTCTTCACCATCGGTGCGCCGCGCGTGCCGGCTGCCCAGGCCACGCTGCTGGCCACCGCTGAACCGATCACAGCGCCCCTATGGGTTTGGATCGGCTTCCGCGAGTATCCGGGCTTCTTGGTGTTGGCGGGCGGGGTGCTTGTTTTGGCCGCGCTGGTCGGGCATGCGCTTTTGGATTTGCGCGAATCGCGACGGCTCGAACCGCGACGCTAACCCCGGAAGACGGGCGGCAGGCCGGCTTATTCCGCGCCGAACACCAGGTTTCCCGCCAAATTAACGGGACTTTTCAGGAACCCTGGGGGACAATCCGGGTTGGTTCCATGTCGTCTTTCCAGCCGGCTGAGCCATGACCCTGTTACCGTCCGAGCCAAGGTCTGAAAACCTGATCGGCCTGCGTGAGCGCTTTTTGCGCACGCGCGCCGACAGCGAGGCGTTGGCATTGCCGTTGTCGTCCGAGGACCAGACGGTCCAGACGATGGCGGATATCAGCCCGACCAAGTGGCATCTGGCGCACACCACATGGTTCTTTGACGTCTTCATCCTTGAGGCGTTCGAGCCCGGCTATAAGCCGGTTCATTCCGCTTACCGGTATCTGTTCAATTCCTATTACAACGGCGTCGGCCCGCAGTATTTCCGTCCGCAGCGCGGACATCTGTCACGCCCCGGCGTTGCCGAGATTCGCGCCTATCGCAGCCAAGTGACCGAGCGCGTGGCGTCGCTGCTGGAGGTCTGGGGCGAGGCTGTGCCGGCGGAAGCCGCAAGTCTGATCGAGCTCGGGATCAACCACGAGCAGCAGCATCAGGAACTCATCATCACCGACGTCAAGCATGTGCTTGGCACCAACCCGCTGCATCCCGTCTATGAAGCACCGGCTGGCTTGCGCGCGGTGGAGGAAGCGCCCGCGTTGCGCTGGCGCGCCTTCAAGGGCGGCCTGGTTGCCATCGGTCACGAAGGTCCGGGCTTCGCGTTCGACAACGAGGGCCCGCGCCATACGGTTTGGCTGGAGCCGTTCCGACTGGCCACGCGCCCGGTGACGTGCGGCGAGTATTTGGAATTCATGGCGGACGGCGGCTACCAGCGGCCGGAGTTCTGGCTGTCTGCCGGTTGGGCCACGGCGCAGGAGCGCGGCTGGCAGGCGCCGCTTTATTGGGAGCGCGAAGGCGAGGGGTGGGGGCATTACACGCTCGGCGGTTTCCGCCCGGTGATCGCCAGCGAAGTCCTGGCGCATATCAGCTTCTTCGAGGCGGCGGCCTTCGCCAAATGGGCGGGCAAGCGCCTGCCGACCGAATTCGAGTGGGAGAGCGCCGCGCGCGGCGTGGCTGAGGACGGCAACTTTGCCGATTCGCGCCTGTTCCATCCCGCGCGCGCCAGCGAGCGCATGTTCGGCGATGTCTGGAAATGGACCGCCAGCGCCTATCTGCCCTATCCGGGCTATCGCGAGGTTGACGGCCCGGTTGGCGAATACAATGGCAAGTTCATGGCCAGCCAGATGGTTTTGCGCGGCGGCTCGGCGGCGACGCCGGCAGGGCATATGCGCGTCACCTATCGCAATTTCTTCCCGCCCGATGCGCGCTGGCAGTTCTCGGGCCTGGTATTAGCGGAGAATCGGACATGAATGTCGTCCGGATACAGCGGCCCGGCGCGGAGCATGACCGCTTCGCCGCCGATGTGCGCAAAGGCCTGTCCATGCCGCACAAGGCGCTGCCGCCCAAGTATCTGTATGACGCGCGCGGCTCGGCGCTGTTCGACCAAATCTGTTGTCTACCCGAGTATTATCTGACGCGCACCGAGACCGGCATCCTGCGCGCGCGGGCGAACGAGATCGCCGCGCTGATCGGCCCGCATGCCACGCTGGTCGAATTCGGCAGCGGTTCCAGCGCGAAGACGCGCATCCTGCTCGATGCGGTCCGCGATCTGGCC
>CAYZFH010000057.1:0-14810 GCA_964477375.1 uncultured Rhizobiaceae bacterium
GGAACCCTGTCCGCCGAATCGACACGTTTGAAGATTGGGGGGGCGCCCGATCAAAAACCAAACACACCCCCGCAAACACAACGGGGTCGGGCGGGGGGCGCGCATGCGCGAACGCGCGCGGGAGGAGATTCGCCGGTTCTTGGTTCTGTTCGTCTATCTGTGGGTCATGCTCGGGCTGTTCGTGCTTAACGAATCGATCGTTGCGCGGGAGCGGGGGGTCGATTTCACGTACAGCGGTTTCGCGGTCATCAACGCGCTGGTATTGGCCAAGGTCATGCTGATTATCGAAGATCTTGGGTTCGACCGCCTTTTCAAATCCCGGCCCAAGATCTGGAGCATCGTGTTCGAGTCCGTTCTGTGCACCGTGCTTCTCATGGGATTTCATGTCGTCGAGCATGTCGTGATCGGCGCCTTCCGAGGCGAGAGCATCGCAGCCAGCGTGCCTTCGTTCGGGGGTGGGGGAACGGTCGGAATCTTGCTCGTTGCTATCATTATGTTCGTGTCGCTGGTGCCGTTCTTCGGGTTCAAGAACATCACCCGGGCGATCGGATGGGACCGGATGAAAGAGATTTTGTTTCATCGCCCGGGTTAAGGAGTCGCCGACTTGAGGCGACTTCCAGACGTGATTCGGCGGCGGCGGCCATGAAGTTGAAACACGATGTCTCACAAGTTTGATCCCAGGCGGGAGACGTCCGGGCATCTCGCGGAATTCCGCGGCGCCGATGCGGTCGTGACGGGCGCTGCGTCGGGCATCGGGGCCGAGATCGCGCGGCGGCTGGCATCGCTGGGAACGCGCGTCGCCATGGTGGACCGGAACGCGGACCAGCTCGAAGCGGTTGGAACATTGATCCGGGAGCAGGGTGGAAACGCCGTGCCGGCGGTCATCGACGTCACGCAGCCCGATGCATTCGCGCGTTTGGTGCAATGTCCCGGGCTTGAGGGTTTCGCACCGCGGTTCTGCGTCAACGCCGCGGGCATCGACCTTCCCCGCAGCAAAACGGGAGACTATCCCGTCGAGAATTGGGACCGCGTCCTGTCGGTCAATCTCAGCGGGGTGTTCTATGCCATGCGGTTCGCGATTCCACTAATGATCGCGCGCGGCGGCGGCTCGATCGTCAACATCGCGTCCATCATGGGCCATCGCGGTATCGAAGGTCAGCCGGCCTACACGGCGGCGAAGCATGGCGTCGTCGGGCTGAGCCGCGCCGCCGCGCTCGATCACGCGAAGGACGGCATCCGGATCAATTGCGTCTCGCCCGGATATGTCGACACGCCTTTGCTGGACTTCATGCCGGCGGAACACAGGCAGGCCGCCACGGCCAAGCATCCGCTCGGCCGATTCGGCACGACGTCCGAAATTTCCGATGCGATCCTGTTCCTGCTGTCGGATCAATCCACGTTCGTTACGGGCGCGTGCCTGCCCGTCGACGGCGGCTATCTCGCGAAATAGTCTGTTGTTCGCCGCCCGCCAGCCCGCGTGATCCGTGCCCTTCGAGCGCCCCCAGACCAGCATCTTCAAAGGTATCGTTCTGATGGCGACGGCGTATGCCGTCGTCGCGGGCATGGATGGCGTGGCCAAATTCCTGATCGGGGGCTATCACCCGTTCCAGATCGCCTGGGGCCGCTACTTGTTCCAGTCGATCTTCGTAACCATCGTCATCTTCGGCATCAAGCGCCAGTCGCCGGCGATGCTGCGGACGCACCGCCCAGGCTTCCACGCCATGCGCGCGTTCTTCAGCTGGTTTGCGAACCTGCCGTTCATCTTCGCGCTCATCTTCATTCCGCTGGCCGACGCCACCGCGGCCGCCTTGGTCGGGCCGCTGATCGTCACGGCGCTGTCGGTGCCGCTGTTGGGCGAGCGGGTCGGTGTGTGGCGCTGGGGCGCGGTCGCGGTCGGTATGATCGGCGCCCTGATCGTCGTCCGGCCCGGCCAGGGTGTCATGCATTGGGCGATCCTGTTGCCCATGTTGTCGGCCACGTCGTTCGCGCTCTACACCATCCTCACGCGGAAGGGCAGCGCGACCGAAAGCATGGACAGGATGATGCTGTTCGACGCCTATGGCGGCCTCATCTACGCCAGCCTGACCTTGCCCTTCGTGTGGAAGACGCCGGCCTTGCCGGACTGGGCGCTTTTCGCGCTGATGGGCGTCATCAGCCTGTTGGCGCGCACGGCGCTGGTCGCCGCGCTGCGCTTCGCGCCCGCGTCGATCCTGGCGCCGTTCTCCTACACCCAGATCATCAGCGCGACCTTGATCGGCCTTCTGGTGTTCGGCGATTTCCCGGACCAGTGGACCATCATCGGCGCCGCGATCTTGTGCATGAGCGGCATGTTCATCGCCTTCCGCGAACGCCAGCGCGCGCGGCGGCGGGCATAGGTGATGCGAGCTTCCGCGCCCTGGTCTTTGGCGGCGGTCATGCGCTATGACGATTTCGGTGACCTCCAGCCGTTCCGATTCCAATCACGAGGCGCTTGTGTCCTACGAAACCGTCAAATCGCCCGCTGAAGGCGATGTGATCGAGGCGCCGATCCGCCTTTATCGCGAGAAGGTCGATCCCGCGTGGATTGACCGCAACCAGCATGTGGGCGTCATGGGCTATGCCCAGGCGTTCCTCAAATCATCCAGCGCCGCCATGCGCTGCGTCAGGCTCAGCACGGCGGAATGTCTGCCGGAGGGGCGCAGCACCTTTGCCCTCAAATGGGCCGTCACCTATCAGCGCGAGGTCGCCGCGGGCGCGACCCTGGAGCATACGTTCCAGCTTCTCGACTACAGCGACAAGCTGGTCCACTACGCGCTGCACATGCACAACGCCGACGAAAACTATGTCGCCGCCGTCAGCGAGTTTCTGGAAGTGCATATCCTGACCGAAACGCGCCGCAGCGCGCCCATGCCGCCGGATCGCATGGCGCTGCTCGACCGCATCTGGCAGGTGCACCAATCGATGCCGATGCCGGCGGAGACCGGCACGGCCATCGGCATCCGCCGCGGCGGGCGGCGTGAGGCCCGCGCCGGTTGAACGCCGCACCCGGGGTGAGTCATGCCGCCGTAACCTGTCGCACGTATTCCGATCAAAGACAGAATAGGGGGGGCGACCGGGAATCGGCGAAAACCCTTCCCATGACCCCGGAAACGTAACTAGGATTTATCCCAATAATGCGCCCGGCCGTTTGCAGCCGTTCGAAAAACAGGGAGAAGCGCGATGGCGTACACAGGCAAGACCTTTCGCGGCGTGGATTACAGCCCGACATGGCCGAGCTGGTCGCAAGGCCCCGGCGGCACGCAGACGAACGACTCGGATTTCGCCAACGACGCATTCGCATCTTTCTGGAGCGACAAGTTTCGCGCACCGCCCACCGGCGGCGGCAGCGTGCCGGTCAACAACGGCACGACCTATCGCAACGACCTGGCGACGATGCAGCAGTACGGCTTCAACCTGGTCCGTCTCTACAATTGGGACATGGCGCGCGGGACGAATCCGCCGAGCCCGACCGGCCCTTCGCCCGACCACATCAATTTCCTCGATCACGCGTATGCGCTGGGGGTCAAGGTCGTCGTGCCGGTGTCGGACTATTTCTTGGGCGACAATCAATATGCCTGGAACAACGCGGTCTTGAGCAGCTATGCGTTCAGCCAAGCCCCTCCGGGCATTCAGAACGATTTTGGCCTGTTCGTCGCCAGCATCACCGATCCGCGCACGAACCAGATCCATGCCGCGGTCCATTCCATCAGCATTGGCAACGAGGGCGATATCGGGCAGGGCATCGCGGGCACGACGGCCTCCAATTTCCTGGCGCGCACGATCTGGTGGATCGTCAATCTGCGCCAGAAGATCGCATCCTCCGGCCCGAATGTGATGCTGAGCGCGACCTTCTCCAACGCCGATCAAGGCGGGTCGACGGGAAGCTGGTTTAATTGCCTGATCAGCGGCGTGCTGGCCCAGCAGCAAACGCCCAACGGCTGCGCGCTGGGCGCGAATTTCGCCACCGCGGTGACGGGTCTCAAGGCCGCCGATCCGACCTACGCGACCTACTATTACAACAGCACGAACATCGGGCAGAACGGCACCGGGTTGAAGCAGACACTCGGGTTTTACGACAGCGGCGCATCGCCATGGCCCGGCGCGGCGATGAACGTGCCGCTGCTGTTCATGGAAGTGTTCACGAACAACCGCAACCAGTATCCCGATGCGAACTTTCCGACGCAGGCGGCCGCGGCGCTTAACCGCATCAATGCGCTCGAAGCCTACCTGAAGACAAAAAACGCCGGGTCGTCGGTCAGCGCGACGTGGCTGATGGGCTACAATTATTTCGAGTTCAACGACGAGCCGTCGCAGCCGAAAACCACGGGGCTGTTCTCGTACTATCCCTTGTCGAATTCGGCGCAAACGGGAACCACCAGCACATGGTACAGCACCACGTTCCCCAGCTACACCTTCAACGTGCATTCGCTGATCGCGAACCCCGGTCCCACCGCGGCCCAGACGCTTCCGGTGGCGATTCAGGCCGCGTTTCCGGGCGCCACCATGTCCGGCTCGATCGTGGCCACGTTCGGCGCGCCGGGCGATTGGCAGGCCACTTTTTATTCGGGCTCGCCCGTGCCATCCGGAATCAAGGCCGAGATGTTCGCCTCCGGTCCGGGGATTCCGCCGGGCGCCGTTGTCTTGGCCGCGCCGCTGATTCCCGCGCCGACCATGACGGTGGTGATGGTCTGCCGCAGCAATGCGGCGGCCAATCCGTTCACCGCCCAGGGCACCGTCACGCTGACGTTCCGCGCCTAGGCGCGGAACGCGCTCAATATCCCGGCGGGCCAGGCGGGATGGGGCCGCTCGGCGGATAGGCGCCGTCCTTGTCGTGTTTCTCGTCGCCCACGAGCGGCGGGCAGAACACGCTGATGATGTTCAGCTCCGTCGTCGCACGCACGCGGTGCCGGTCTTTCGGGCCCACGTTGTAGATCGTGTCGGGCGCCAGCTTCCAGCTTTGCCCCGTCGTGAGGTCCGTGACCTCGCCCGTGCCCGAGACGACGTGGTTGGCCTCCCAATGGTTCTTGTACCAAAGGGTGGACTCGGCCCCGGCCTTGACGCGCACGTCCGAGAAGCTGAAGCCCACATTGTCCGCTTTCGTCACCAAGCGCAGGTAGCGCGAATTACCGGAGACGGCGGTCACCTCCTTGCCGGCCGCGCGCATTTCGGAGGCATGCTTCACCCACATGCGCTTCTCGGTCTTTGCCACCGGGCCGCTGGGCTCATACGCGCCGTCCTTGTCGTGGCGTTCGTTGCCGACGAGCGGGGGGCAGAAGATGCTGACATGGTGCTCGTCTTCCACCGCAATCAGCCGGTGGCGGTCGTTCGGCCCCACGACATAGAGCGAGCCGGGGCCGAGGTCCCATTTCTGGCCGGTGGTCAGGTCCTCCAGCGTCGAGCGGCCGGAGATGAAATAGTTGGCTTCCCAGTGGTTCTTGTACCAGAGCACGCCGTCCGAACCCTTGGCCGCGCGCACGTCGCTGTAGGAGAAGCCTAAGCCGTCCGCGGCGGTCAGCAGGCGCGCCGACTTCGTCGAGCCGCCGACGAGGGTGAGAACTTTGCCTTGTGCCGCCAGTTCATCGACCGTTCGTGCGAACATCGCGCTGCTCCCGTTTTCAGGTTGAACCGTCCGTGATCCGGCTGATCGCGCCGCGGGAATTTTTAACATTTCACCGGGAGAGTGTCGAAAGAGGCGCCGCGCCCGCCGGCGGCGCTATGCGTAGCGCGTCGCATTCTCAATGTGGGGCGAGGGCTTCCATTGACTGGGTAAAAATACTTAGGATTTGTCTCAATGTGTGCCGGAGTCCCGGTGGTCGGGTTCGAAGCGCGCGAAACGGGGAGAGCGACAATGTATACGGGGCCGATACTGCGTGGCGTGGACTACAGCCCGACTTGGCCGACATGGTCCGCGAGCCAGGGAACGCAAACCGGCGACTCGGATTTCGCCAACGACGCCTTCGCGTCGTTCTGGAGCGACAAGTTCCGCGCCCCGCCCAGTGGCAGCGGCAGCGTGCCCGTCGACAACACGCCGAATTATCGCGACGACCTGGCGACCATGCAGCAATACGGTTTCAACCTGGTCCGGCTCTACAACTGGAACATGTCGCGCGGCACGAACCCGCCCACTGCCACAGGACCGTCGCCCGATCACATCAACTTCCTCGACCACGCGTATGCGTTGGGCATGCAGGTCGTCGTGCCCGTATCCGACTATTTCCTGAGCGACAGCAAATCCGCTTGGAACAAATGGGTGCTGAACGGTTACGCGTTCGACCAACCGGCGACTGCGAACATTCAAGGCGATTTGAACCTGTTCGTCACGAGCATCACCGATCCGCGCACAGGCCAGATCCATGCCGCGGTCCATTCCATCGCCGTCGGCAATGAGGGCGATATCGGCCAGGGCATTTCGGGCACCACGGCGTCCAATTTCCTGGCCCGCACGATCTGGTGGATCGTCAACCTCCGGCAAAAGATCTCGACCATCGGTCCGAACGTGATGTTGAGCGCGACGTTCTCAAACGCAGATCAGGGAAAAACGCCGCACCGGCCGGTGGTTCCGGGCTGGTTCTACTACCTTATCAACGGTGCGGGCGGCGGAACGGTGACACCAAACGGCTGCACGCTCGGCGAAACGTTTGCCACTACGGTAACGGGGTTGGCCGCGGCCGACGCAAACTATACGTCCTATTATTATAACAGCGCCAACATCGGACAGAACGGCACGGGCCTCACACAAACACTCGGGCTATACGACAGCGGCGCATCGCCCTGGCCCGGCGGAGCGATGAACGTGCCGCTGATGTTCATGGAAGTGTTCACGAACAACCGCGATCAATATCCGGATGCGAACTTTCCCACGCAGGCGGCCGCGGCGCTGAACCGCGTCGATGCGCTCGAGACCTATCTGAAGGGCCACGGCGCCAACACATCGGCCAGCTCGACGTGGCTGATGGGGTACAACTATTTCGAGTTCAACGACGAGCCGTTGCAGTCCACACCGACGCAGGCGAAGATTAGAGGGCTGTTCGCCTACAGCTCCGCGGCGAACGCCGCACAGACCGGAACAACCAGCCTTTGGTACGGTACCACGTTCGCCAACATGTCGTTCAACGTGCATCGACTTGTCGCGAATCCTGGTCCGGGCAACGGACAAACGCTGCCGCAGGCAATTCAAGCCGCGTTCCCCTCGGTTCCGAACGTGATGGGCAAGATTCAAGCCTCGTCCGGCAACCCCGGCAACTGGACGGCGTTGTTCGAGCCGCTTTCCAGTTCGTCTCTGCGCGGGATCGCACCAGGCATGTTCGTGACGGGAAACGGGATTCCGGCAGGAACCGTTGTCCTAAAAAAATCAGCGACGACCCTGGTGATGACGAGCCACAGCACGGCGGCCAGCAATCCGTTTCCCATCAAGGGATCGAACGTCGCGCTCAGCTTCGCGGGCTAACGTCTTCGATCGAGTTGGCGCCGTCACCGGTTGGTGACGGCGACCAGCTTTTCGAGCGCCGCCAGGGCCTTGCCGCTGTCGATTGCTTCGGCGGCGCGCAAGGCGCCTTGTTTCAGATCCACCGACTTGCCCGCCACGATCAGCGCGGCGGCGGCGTTTAGCAGCACGAAGTCGCGCAAGGGTCCCTGCGTGCCGGCCAGAAGGTGCCGCATGGTCGCCGCGTTCTCGGTGCCGTCGCCGCCCTTGAGCGCGGCCGCGCTCTGACGCGTCAGGCCCGCATCCTCGGGCGTGACGTCGAACTCGCGCACCGTGCCGCCCTTAAGCTCCGCGACGTGCGTCGTGCCTGTCAGCGTCATCTCGTCGAGCCCGTCGGAGCCGTGCACCACCCAGGCGTGGACGGAGCCCAGCGCCTTCAACACCTCGGCCACCGGCACGACCCATTTGCGGTCGAACACGCCGACCAACTGGCGCGTGACCAGGGCGGGGTTCGAGACCGGGCCCAGCAGGTTGAAGATGGTGCGCACGCCCATCTCGACGCGCGCAGGGCCGACATTGCGCATGGCGCTGTGATAGCGCGGCGCCAGCATGAAACAGAGTCCGGCTTCGGCGAGCGCCGCTTCGACGAGCGGATAATCGGCGTCGAGATTGACGCCGAGCGCGGCCAGCGTGTCGGCCGAGCCCGCCTTGGACGAGACGGCGCGGTTGCCGTGCTTGGCGACAGGCACGCCGCACCCGGCCAAGACGATGGCCGTCGCGGTCGAGACGTTGAAGGTGCCGGCGGAATCGCCGCCCGTGCCGACTGTGTCGATGGCGCCCTCGGGCGCGCTGACCAGCCGTGCCTTCGCGCGCATGACGCGCGCGGCGCCAGCGATCTCGTCCACCGTTTCGCCGCGCACGCGCAGCGCCATCAGGAAGGCGCCGATCTGCGCGGGCGTGGCGTCGCCCGACATGATGATGTCGAAGGCCTGCACGGCCTCGTCGGAGGAAAGCGACTTTCCGTCGGCCACTTTCGCTAGGAACGGGCGCAGGCCCGCGCCACCGGGCGCAGAGGGATTCGGAGAAGATGCAGGCGCTGCGGCCGGCTTGCCAGCGCCGGAGACATTGGCGTTGGCGGCCGAACCCGGGCCGGGAATGACGTTGTCCTTGCTCATGGTGGAAAGTTTTAGGGGACGGGGAAGGGGGGCGCCAGCCCCCCGGCTAGGGGAGAAGGCGCCCCCCGAGGCACCTCAGGGCGAGGCTTCTTTTCTCGGCCGCCTCCGCAATGCGAGCCAGAGGGCGACCCCGAAAAGCAGGGCGAAGACGACGTTGCCCGCCAGGTCCGCATCGCCTTCGTTCGCTCCGGCGTTGAGCAACGCCCAGGTCACGGCGACATTGGCGAAGACCGCCGCGAGGCTGCCGAAGATGAAGGTCGCGAGTGTGCGCAGCATGGCAGAAGGCTCCGGCGGAAGGTTATGCGCCGGGCTTTTTCCGGGGCGGCAAGTGCAGGGTGAACCAGAACGATCCGCCCCAGACGATGGCAAAGGACGCGGCGCCCGCGATCCATGCCGCGCGCGACGAAACGCCGATCGCCAACAGGCCTTGCTCGACCAGATAGTCCGCCAGGATGGCGGCCAGGATGCCGAGCAGGAACAGAACGGGTTTGCGTCGCATCGGAAGATCAGCCGGGCTTGCGCCAGCGCCGCCATGCCAGCCAGAAGGCGGTAATCCAGAACAGTGCGAAAGCGACATTGCCGGCCAGCTCGGCATGGGCGGCGTCGGCGCCGAACCGCTCCATGGCTTCGGTCACGCCATAATCGACCAGCGCGGCGATCAGGAAACCGGCCAGGACGAACAGAAGCGAGACGGCGATCTTGCGGGCCATGGGCCGTTTCCCCGGTTACGCGCGGTGGACCGCCGCGCTCACGCCGCCTTGCGCTTCGGCTTAGTGCCGCCGGCCAGATCCAGGAAGTTGCGCAGCAGATCGTGGCCGTGTTCGGAGGCGATGCTCTCGGGGTGGAACTGCACGCCGTGGATCGGCTTCGTCCGGTGCGCCAGGCCCATGACCACGCCGTCCTGCGTGCGCGCGGTGACGGCCAAGACGTCCTCGGGCGCGCCCTCGACGGTCAGGGAGTGGTAGCGCGTGGCTTGGATCGGGTTGGGCAGGCCGCGGAAGACGCTCTGCCCTTCGTGATGGATCGCCGACATCTTGCCGTGCATGGGCTCGGGCGCGCGCACCACCTTGCCGCCGAAGACCTGGCCGATGGTCTGGTGGCCCAGGCACACGCCCAGCAGGGGGATGTTCTTTTCCGCCGCCAGCGCGGTGAGGGACAGGCACACGCCCGCCCGGTCCGGATCGCACGGGCCCGGCGACAGGATGATGCCCTGCGGCTTCATGGCCACGGCCTCGGCGGCGGTGACCTTGTCGTTCCGCCGCACCTCGATCTCCGCCCCCAATTCCCCCAAGAAGTGGAAGAGGTTGTAGGTGAAGCTGTCGTAGTTATCGATCAGGAGAAACATGGGCTTACACCGTTAATATGATTCCAATTATAACTGGGAACGCAGGGTTAACAAATTGCCCAGAGCATGACCGCGCACCACCACCCCCATCACGACGACGACCCCGGACACAGCCATAGCCATAGCCATTCCGGTGGGCACGGGCATTCGCACGCGCCGAAGGATTTCGGGCGGGCGTTCGCCATCGGCATCATGCTGAACGTGGGCTTCGTGGTGGTCGAGGCGGCGTATGGCTTCCTGGCCAACTCGATGGCGCTGCTGGCCGACGCGGGCCACAACCTTTCCGATGTGCTGGGGCTTGTGATCGCGTGGATCGCGGCCACGCTGGCCAAGCGGCTGCCCTCGGCGCGATTCACCTACGGCCTGCGCTCGTCGTCCATCCTGGCGGCCCTGTTCAATGCCGTGTTCCTACTGGTCGCGGTGGGCGCCATCGCGTTCGAGGCCGTGATGCGCCTGTTCCATCCGGAGCCGGTCGTGGGACCCACGGTGATCGCGGTCGCGAGCGTGGGCATCGTGATCAATGGCGTGACGGCGTGGCTGTTCGCCTCGGGCCGCAAGGACGACCTCAACATCCGCGGCGCCTATCTGCACATGGCGGCCGACGCGGCCGTCTCCGCGGCCGTGGTCGCGGCGGGCATCGCCATCATGATGACGAACTGGCAATGGCTCGATCCGGCCATGAGCCTCTTGGTCTCGGCCGTGATCGTGTGGGGCACTTGGAGCCTGTTGCGCGAGAGCGTGCTGATGTCGCTCAACGCCGTGCCTCCCGCCGTGGCGGCGGACAAGGTGCAGGCCTATCTGGCAAGCTTGCCCGGCGTGACCGACGTGCACGATCTGCACATCTGGTCCATGAGCACGACGGAGACGGCGCTGACCGTCCATCTGACGCGGCCGGGCCTGGGGCCGGATGATGCGTTCCTGGCGACGACGGCGCACGAGCTGTCGGAGAAGTTCGGCATCCACCACGCGACCATCCAGATCGAGCACAACGGCGCCGATTGCCGCCTGGCGCCTGCGCATATCGTTTAGGCGCGCGAACAATCCTCTCGACCGGGGATCGCCGCCCCGGCATCCTGACGGCCCGTTTTCCTTGTCCGAGCGTCCTATGCGCCGTCTTCACCGTTTCGTTTTCTCCGCGCTGGCGGTGTTGATCCTCACCGCGTCCGCGCGGGCGGACGAGTTCGACCGGGGTGTCACGGCCTTCGACGCCGGCGATTACCAAGCGGCCTTCGCGATCTTCTCCGATGTGGCGCTCTTGGGGCGGCCGATGGCGCAATACAATCTGGGCTATCTGTACGAGCACGGCCTGGGCACGGCGCAGAGCGATGCCCAGGCCGCGTCCTGGTATCAACAGGCGGCCAACCAAGGCTATGCGCGCGCGCAGTGTAACCTGGGCCTCATGTACGAGGAGGGCCGCGGCGTGATGCAGGATTACGGCAAGGCCTTCAAATGGTACCGGGAGGCGGCGGAGCAGCACCGCTCTTGCGGCGAGAACAATCTGGGCTTGCTCTACGAAAGCGGGAACGGCGTGGCGGCGGACGACGCCGAAGCTGTGAAGCTGTTCCGCCGTGCGGCGCTGAAAGGCAACGTGCGCGCCATGGCCAATCTGGCGCGCATGTACCGCGATGGACGCGGCGTGCAGCAGGATTACGGCCAAGCCGCCAATTGGTACGACCGCGCGGCGCAGCAGGGTTTCGGGCCCGCGCAGTACGCGTTGGCGCAGATGAACGAGCAGCAGCAGACCGTGTCGCCCAGCATGGACCGGGCGCTCGACCTCTACCGCATGGCGGCGGAGCGCAACTACGCCCCCGCCCAGGTGACCTTGGGGCGGCTCTACGAAACCGGCAAAGGCGTGACGCAAGACTATTTCCAGGCCTCGGTCTGGTATCGGAAGGCGGCTGAGCAAGGCGATGCCATGGGCCAGGTGGGGCTGGCCGGGCTGCTGTTGGCCGGCAAGGGCGTGGACAAGGATCCCCAGGCGGCCCGGCGCTGGTATCTGAAAGCGGCGTGGCAGAGTCAGCCGGATGCGCAGATGGCGCTCGGCAAAATTTACATGAAGGGCGAGGGCGTGCCGGCCGATCCCGTGCGTGCGCAGATGTGGTTCAACCTGGCCGCGTCGTCGAAAAGCCCGCCGGACGATGCCGCCGATTTGCGCGATTCATCGGCCATGGCTCTGCCGGAGTCCCAGCGCTTGCGCGCCGATGAGATGGCTCACCAATGCTATCTGGGCGGCTTTACGGACGATTGCGACTAGCGCGCTCTTACGCGGTGACCAGTTCCAGGTCGCCGCCGCTCAAACACTCCAGGCCCTTTTCGGTCAACACGTAGGCGCCGCCGATCAGGATGCCGTAGCCGTCGGAGGAGGGCATCAGCGTGTGCAGCACGAACGATGTGTTGGCCTGGAAGGCTTCGCCCGATTCGCGCGTGATGTCGAAACCTTCGAGCCAACTGGGCGGATAGGCGGCCGAGACGCCGTAACCGAAGCGCGCGTGGAGTCCGACGTCGAAGCCGCGCTGCTTGAACACGCCGAAGGCCGCGTCTTCCGCGTCGGCCACGGAATTGCCGACGCGCACTTTTTCGCAGCCCGCGCGCAACGCCTCCAGCGCCGCGTCATAGGCCTCGGCGGCTTCCTTGCTCGGCTTGCCGAGCCAGAGCGTCTGCATGGTGACGGCGTGATACCGGCGGTGGACGCCCGCGAATTCGGTCTTCACCGGCTCGCCATGCTTGAGCACGCGCGTGGTCGGCGTGCGGTGGCTGCCGCGGGTGCGCAGGCCCGTCGACAGCCAGGTCGGCATGGCCGAGTACTCGGTGCCCGCGACGCGCATGGCGGATTCGATCGCGCCGGCTAGCTCGAGCTCGTTCAAGCCTTCGACCATCGCGACGCGCAATCCGGCCAAGCCCGCTTGGGCGGTGGCGCCGGCCTTGCGGATATAGTCCAGCTCGCGCGCCGATTTCTGGATGCGCAGGCTTTCGATCAGCTTGGTGGCGTCCGTGGTGCGTTCGCCCAGCGCCGCGACCAGGCGCAGCGCGGCCGCGCCGGGCAAGGCGTAGGAGTCGTAGCAGACGCCGATGCGCCCTTGCGGGCCGGCATGTTCGCGCGCGGTTTCGGCCATCAGAGCGACGGGATCATCGACGCCATGGTGATAGACCCGCATGTCGGCGACCCAGGAGGATTCGCGCGCGTTCAAAATGTCGACGTCGCGGAATACCAAAGTGGGTTCCGGCTTCTTGGTGCCGAATACGAACGCTTGGAGCGAGAACTGCGTGTGGCCGTCGAAACCGGCCAGGTAATAGAGATGCTCCGGTGCGACGCAGATCACGGCGTCGAGTCCGGCCTGGCCGATAGCGAAGCGCGCACGGGCCAGCCGCTCGCGGTGCTCGGCTTCCGGAAACGACGGATCGGGCTGGATCGTGACGGGCGGCGGCGCGTGACGGGCCATGGCTTCTCCCAGAGGAGGCGCAAGCTTAGGCCGAAGCGGAAGAGCGGGCGAGTCTAGGGGAAGTACAGGCGCACGCCGACCGTGACGAAGACCGGGTCCAACTGGACCTTCGAGGTCTGGCCGCCCACGTTGATCTCTGGCCGGAACGGAATGATGTGCTTGGCTTCGAGGCCGATCGACATGTTTTCGGCGATGAAATAGTCGAAACCCGCGCCCACCGCGCCGACGGGCACGGTGTCGGTGCCGCCTTGCAGCGGATACTGCGAAACCGAAATCACCCGCTTGTTCACCTCGGCCATGCCGATGCCGCCGCCGAGCAGGAAATAGGGCGAGACGCGGCCGTCGAAGATGGGATAGCGAAAGCGTCCTTGGACCAGCATCGTCCAATAGGCGTATTTCGCAATGTCGCCATAGGGCGAGGCCGTGAGCTCGGCGCCAGGGGTGTAGTCGGCGGCGAATTCCAGGCCCAGGTATTTGTTGAAATTGGCGCCGAGTGCGAAAGAGCCGAGCCAGGTGCCGCTGTTCTGCGCGGAGACGCCGATATCGGTGCTGCCGTCGGGGACGAAGCCCGCGCCCGTGCGCAGAGCCAGATAGCCGCGCGGCTCGTCGCTGTCGGCCGCGGGTTTGGCGGGTGAGGGCGGGTCCACAACACCGGGACCGTCGTCCAGATACATGCGCAAGCCGAGCGTGAAGGTGGTCGAATCCAAATTCAGCCGCTCATTGCTGCCTTGGAACTGCACTGTTGATCGGGCGAAGGAGCGGTGTTTGACCTCAAGCCCGAATGCCACGTTGTTGGCCAGGAAGAGATCAAGCCCAGCGCCGATGCCCACGACGGGCGAGGTGCTAAGCGAGCTGCCGAACGGGGTTCCGGCGTTCAGCACGTTGCGGTCGTTGGACTCAGCTAAGGACATGCCGGCGCCCAGCATGGCGTAAGGCTGCAGCCGCAACTCCGGGATCGGATAGCGCAGGCGCAGATTGGCCATGCCAGTCCAAATATCGTAGTCGGCCAGCTTGCCCTTGGTGGGCGAACCGATGTCGCTTTCGAAACGATCGATGTTGAATTCGAAACCCCAATAGCGACCCCAGTCCGCGCCTGCGCTGATGCTGGCGACTTGCTGGCCCGATGGCGATTCGAGCGTTAGGTCGCCCTGCGTGGGTTTATCCATGAATGCGCCGCCTGGGACGATCGACGTGCGCAGGGTGAAGAACGGATGGATGCCAGGGAGCTCCGCATAGGGAGCGGGCGCGGCGTCTTGCGCGTGGGCGGCCAGCGAAAGAAACGCGGCGGCGCAGCCTGCGGTCAGCGCGCCTGTCCGCGAGAAAAGCCGTTTCGGAATTGCGATCGCCCCCATCTGACCTCGTCCGTCGCGTCACGCCCCTCTACGCCGGCGGGAATCGAGTTCAATGGA
>CAYZFH010000058.1:0-7299 GCA_964477375.1 uncultured Rhizobiaceae bacterium
CGGGCTTCGGCATCTTCGGCGCCTTCTTCTCCTTGAAGCAGAGCACGAGCGGGATGGCCGCGAGTGCGATGACGCCGATAGCCAGGAACGCGTTGTTGAAGGCGATGCTCATCGACTGCCGCCCGATTTCGTTGTCGAGCGACAGGAGCCCCTTGTGTGAGTCCAGATCCCACAGATGCGGCGTCAGCGCGTCGTGGAACAGCTTGTTGAACGGGGTCACGAAGGTGATGAGCTGTTCGTGGTTCACCTGCACGCCGTTGGTCAGGATCAGGATCGCGGTCGTGATCCCGAGGCTGCTGCCCATGTTGAGGAACAGGTTGAAGAACGACACGCCCTCGGTGCGGAGCTTCTGGTCGATCGTGCCGAAGGTCAGCATGGACAGCGGCACCCACGCGAAGGAGGTGCCGAAGCCGAGGAAGATGGCGGAGATGGCGACCTCGGCGTCGGCCGCGTGCAGCGGCCAGTGGGCGACGATCCAGGCGCCCGTGATCACCGAGCAGAAGCCGATGCAGACGCAGAGCTTGAGCGGCAGCACCTTGGTCGCGCGTCCCACGATCAGCATGGCCAGGCAACCGCCGACGCCGCGCGGCGCCATCAGGAACCCCGTCGTCATCACGGGATAGTTCTCGAGCCCCTGGAGGCGCAAGGAGAGCAAAACAAGGGGCGAGTGCAGCACCATGCCCCACAGCGTGATCAGCACGAAGCCTAGAACCACGTTGCGGTCCTTCAGCAGCGCGCGGTCGATGAAGGGCGTCTTGGTCGTGGCGCTGTGGACGACGAAGACATAGGCGCCGAACAGCGTGACCAGCGCGGCGATCACGATCTCGGCCGAATCGAACCAGTCCAAATGCTGGCCGCGGTTGAGCACGATCTGGAACGCGCAGAGGGTGACGGCGATGGCCGCGAAGCCGAGCCAGTCCAACTGCCGCGTCTGCTGGTGGCCGGAGTGGGGGACGACGACCAGCACGCCGATCACGACGATGATTCCGATCGGCAGGTTGAACAGGAACACCCAGGGCCAGGAATACATTTCGGTGACGTAGCCGCCGACGATCGGGCCGAACACGGGGCCGACCGTCAGGCTCAAGCCCCACAGGCTCAGCGCCGCGCCGTGTTTTTCCTTGGGGTAGGTGTCCATCACGATCGCTTGCGACAGCGGGATGATCGGCGCGCCGATGGCGCCCTGGATGGCGCGGAACAGCACCTCGGCTTCGAGCGAGGTCGCGATGGCGCACAGAACCGAGCAGGCCGTGAAGCCCGCGACCGAGATCACGTAAAGCCGCTTGCGCCCGATATGCGCCGACAGCCAGCCGGTCAACGCGGTCATGATGGTAAGCGTCAGGATGAAGGCCGTGATGACCCAGGCGATCTGGTCCGTGGTCGCGCTGAAGCTGCCCTGCATGTGGGGCAGGGCCACGATCACGTTGGTCTGGTTCATGATGAAGACGGTCGTGGCCGCCATGACCGAAGCCATGGCCAGGGCCCGTCGCAGCGGAGACACGGACGGAGGGGCGGTAACCGCCATCGGTGGCCTTTCGGACGCGTTGGCCCGATTGTCCGCCTTTCCGCGTATCCGCGCCAGATCGTTTAGCGGCTAAATCATTGACCCTTGCGCGCTGAGGCTTTGGGCAAGAGGGCTTTATTTATTCGTCACCCCGGACTTGATCCGGGGTCCAGTCGCGCGTAGCGCGCAAAGACGCCTCCTATGTCCGGCGGACGCCGGACACTGGCTCGACGTATACGTCGAGGGATCAAGTCCGGGGTGACGGGCTGGGCCGTCATTTTTTCACGGCCTTGGCGCGGCGCAGGAAGGCCACGAAGGGGATGATGGCCAGCGCCATCACGCTGATCATGTGGAAGGCGAAGTTGAACGCGATGGTGGCCGCCTGCAGCCCCACCTCGCGGTCGACCGCGGCCAGGCCGCGGCGCAAATTGTAGTTCCAGAAGCGGGGCAGCGCGTGCTCGCGCAGCAGCTCGTTGAAGGCCGTGATGTTGTGCGAAAGGATCTCGTGGTTGGCCTGCATGCCCTGCGAGACCACGATGATCGCAACCGCGATGCCGACGCCGCTGCCCATGTTCAGGATCAGGCTGTAGAACGACACGGCCTCGACGCGCAGCGTGGTGGCGATGGTCGAGAAGGCGATCACGGTCAGCGAGACATAGGCGCTGGCGACGCCGATGCCGAGGATGAAGCCGGCCAGGCTCACCTCCCAGGTGCTGGCGTGCGGCGGCCACAGCGACATGATCCAGGACGCGGTCGCGATCATGCCGAAACCGAAGACGACGACGTATTTCGGATTGACGCGCGCCAGGATGCGTCCGATCAGCGACATGGTGAGGATCCCGCCCAGGCCGCGCGGCGACATGAGCAGGCCGACCAGCGAAACCGGCATGCCGTCCACCGTTTGGAGCCTGAGCGAGAGCAGAACGAGGGGCGAATTTACGGTCAGCGCCCAGCAGAAAATGAAGATCAGTCCCAACACCACGTTGCGGTCGGCGAAGATGCGCGGATCGAGGAACGGGTGGCGCGCGGTCGCGGTGTGGACGACCAGGACATAGAGGGCCAGGAGCGCCAGGGCGGCCTCGACGATGATCTCGGTCGAGGCGAACCAGTCGTGCAGCTCGCCGCGCGCGAGCACGACCTGGAACGCGGTCAGCGCGATGGAAAGGGCGGCGAAGCCGAACCAGTCGAAGGGACGCGGCTTGCCCTTCGCCGTGGCGGGGACGAACAGGATGATGCCCGCGACCAGGATCGCCGCGAAGGGCACGTTGAAATAGAACACCCAGGGCCAGGAATACTCGTCGGTGATATAGCCGCCGAGGATCGGACCCAGCACGGGACCGATGGTGATCCCCACACCCCAGATGCCGAGCGCGGTGCCTGCTTTATCCTTGGGATAGGCGTCGAGCATGATGGCCTGCGTCACCGGCAGGATCGGCCCGCCGGCCAGGCCCTGCATCAGGCGGAACAGAACCTCGGTCTCGAGCGTCGGCGCGTTCGCGCACAGGAGCGACGCCATACCGAACCCCGCGACCGACCAGACGAACACGGTCTTGCGGCCGAAGCGGTTGGACAGCCAGCCCGCCGAGGCCGTCATGATCGTCATGGCGACGATATAAGAGGTGATGACCCAAGCGATCTGGTCGGTGGTCGCGCTGAACGTGCCCTGCATGTGGGGCAGGGCGACCACGATGTTGGTCTGGTTCAGCACGAACAGGGTCGTCGAGACCAGCACCGGCGCCATGATCAGCGCGCGCCGGAACGGCGTGATCACGGGCGCGGGCACGGAAGCTGCGGTGGAAACGGCCTCGGTCATCCGGGAGGCAGCCTAGGGATTCCAGGCGTGCCATGCCAGCGAGCAGCGCCCGGCATGAACGCACTGGACAGCCGCACTGGCGGCCTCTAATACCCCGCCATGGCCAACGATTTGGTCCTGCAGGTCGAGAAGTCCGTACCGACGCTGGGCGAGCGCACCACCCAGAAGCTGCGGGACGCCATCATTTCGCAGCATCTCAAGCCCAACGAGCGGCTGGTCGAGCGCGACCTTTGCGACCGCACCGGCGTCAGCCGGACCTGCGTGCGCGAAGCGTTGCGCTATCTGGAGTCCGAAGGGCTAGTCGTCCGTCAGGCCAACCGCGGTTTCTTCGTGGCCTCGGTGACGGTGGACGAGGCGCGTGAGATTTATGAAGTGCGCGCCGCGATCGAATCGGGAATGGGCCGGAAATTCGCCGAGCGCGCGACCGATAAAGAAATCGCCGAGCTATCCGCGATCGTGCGCGCATACGAGCAGGCCGTCATCCGTGGCGACAGCCCGGCCTATGTGGGCGCGCTCCAACGGTTCTACGGAACGCTGATGACGGGTGCGCGGAACGACACGGCGCGCCGCGTGCTGGATTTGCTGCGCGCGCGCATCACCTATCTTCGCACGCTGACGTTCGGCCGGTCCGACAAGAACCGCGAGTTGGAAACCGCCAAGCTGCTGGGCCAGATCGTCGAGGCTACGTCGCGGCGCGACGGCGAGGAGGTCGCGCGGCGCTGCGAGGCCTTCGTCCGCCGGTCTGCTGAATTCGCGCTCAAGGTTTTGGAGGACACGCTGACCTTGAGCGCGCCGGTCATTCCGCCGCGGCCGGCTTCCGGGCGCTCTGCTTCCGGAAATGGGGGATCACCTTCTCGCCCATCAGGCGCACGCTCGACATCTCGTCGTCGAAAGCCAGGCCGGGCCAACCGCCCCGGATGACGATCTGCTCGACGCCGGTCTCGGCTTCCAGCTCCATCATCTGATCCGTCACCCGCTCGGCTGAGCCGATGAAGACCGAGCCGCGGTCGCGGACGAACTCGTAGCTCAGCTCCTTCTTCAGCGCGGCTTCCTGCTCGGGCGGCAGGACCTCGCCCGGATTCAGATAGATGCTGGGCCCGCGCCAGTTGGAGAAGTTCAGGCCCTCCATGATCGGCGGAACGCCGACGCGTTCGGCATCCGCATCGGTCTTGCCGACATGGACGTCGCGCAGGATGGCCGCGCGCGTACCCAGCGGCAGATCGCGCTTGTGCGCGTCGCGGACGGCGTCGCGATAGGCCTTGAGACGCACCTTGAGCGAGGCGATCGGCGGGCGCCACATGATGATGCCCATATCGAGTCGCGCAGCATGCTGGATCGATTCGATCGAGTTCACCACCTGCCACAAAGGCGGCGTCGGACGCTGCTTGGGCCGCGGTAAGACGGACAGCTTGACCAGTTCGTTGGTCTTCGGATCGACATAGTCCGGATCGCTGACCGTATGCGCGCGGTCGGCGCGGAAGCCCGGCTGCGGGAACGTGTAGTGCTTGCCCTTGAACGCGAAGCGGTCCTGGCTCAACGCGAGCTTGATGACCTGCACGGTCTCGTCGAAGACCTCGATGTTCGCCATCTGGTTGTTGGGATCGGCCGACGGGTTGAGGTTAAGCGCCTCGAGCCCGTAATTGCCGCGTCCCAGGCCCACCTCCAGCCGCCCGCCGGTCAGATGATCCAGCACGGCGATGTCCTCGGCCGCGCGCAAGGGATGCCAGAAGGTGACGATGGCGGCGCTGAGCCCGATGCGGATGTGCTTGGTGCGCGCAGCAACGTCCGTCGCCAGCACGATGGGATTGGGCGTCAGTTCACGGTGCCAGACGCTGAAATGGTGCTCCGGAAGCCAGAAGACGTCGAAGCCGGCATCCTCGCAAAGCTGCGCCGCCTGGCGCATTTCTTCGACCAGCTCGCTGTAGTCGCGGCTCTTGGAGGGGTCGTGGATGTTGTAGAAGTAGCCGAAGCGCATGGTACCGTGCTCCTCGAATAGACGCTTTGACCGTCCGCCACGTCAGATTGTATACCATATGACCGTCTTCGGATGTCTGCAAGTGGTCCCCTCGCGCCGCCCTGACCCCACCCTGGTGAAACCCTTCGTGCAGGCCCGCGGGAGACGCTTGTGCTGACGCTCGTCGTTCGCCGCCTTCTGTTGGCCATTCCGACCATCGTCGTTCTCACGGCGCTGCTGTTTTTTTCCGTGTCGTGGCTGCTGGGCAGCCCGGCGGGCATGATGCTGGGCCAGGACGCCAGCCCCGCATCCATCGCCGCGCTCAACGCCAAGTTCGGGTTCGACCGACCCGTCTGGCAGCAATACCTGAACTGGATGGGCTCGGCGTTTACCGGCGATTTCGGCCGCTCGTATCAGACCCAGCAGACGGTCGCGGCTGCGATCCTGCCGGCCATCCCGGTCACGCTCGAACTCGGCGCATGGTCGATGCTGTTCGCGACCCTGGCGGCGTTGACAGTGAATACGATCCCCTCCGGCCGGCGCATCCTGGCGCCCGCGATCTCGGCCGTCAGCCTGTTCGGCATCACCGTGCCGAACTTCATGCTGGGGATTACGCTGATCTTCATCTTGTGCGTCGAATTGCAGTGGCTGCCGACGACGGGCTGGGTGCCCTGGTCCGACGGCATCGTCGCGCATCTGCGCCACATGATCCTGCCCGTGCTGACGCTGTCGGCTTATTTCTTCGGCGTCTTCACCATCGTCTACCGCGCCGAGTTCAAGGACGTGATGAACCGTCTCTACATTCACGCGGCACGCGCCAAGGGCCTCTCCGAAAGCCGCGTCGCGTTTCGCCACGCGCTGCCCAACGCGGCGCTTCCGGTCATCACTTTCGTCGGCCTTTCCATGGGGCAGTTGACCGGTGGCGCGGTCGTCACCGAAACGGTGTTTTCCATGCCGGGCATCGGCCGTCTTTTCGTAAACGCCATCTCCGGCCACGATTTTCCGGTCATGCTGGCCATCGGCATGATGATCGTGACCGGCGTGGTGGTCATGAACCTCCTGGCCGACCTCGCCTACATGGTCGTCAACCCGCAGATTCGGTTCGATTGACGCCATGCATCCGAGACGCATCGGGGGAGCCTTCATCATCGGCGCGGTCGCGCTGATCGCCTTGCTGGCGCCGTGGCTGGCAACCCACGATCCCCTGAAGTCGAGCGTGCTTTCCCTGCAGGGGCCGACGGCCGATTTTCTTCTCGGCACTGACGAGTTGGGCCGCGACGTCTTCAGCCGGCTTCTCTATGGCGCGCGCAGCTCGCTGGCCGTCGGATTCGGCGCGGCCTTGGCCGCGGCGCTGATCGGCGTGCCGATCGGCTTGGCCGCAGGGTATTTCCGCGGCAATGTCGATCTCGCCATCGTCTTCCTGATCGATCTTTTCATCGCGTTGCCGGCGCTCATCCTGGCGTTGATCGTGGTGGTCATGATCGGCCCGTCGGTTGTGAACCTGGTGATCGTGCTGGGCTTGGTGATGTGGCCGCAGATCGCCCGGCTCGTGCGAGGCCAGACGCTGGCGGTGCGTGAGGCCACGTTCATCGAGGCCGCGCGTGCCAGCGGCGGCACGCCCGCTTGGATCATCACGCACCATGTCCTGCCGAATATCATGCGCGTGATCGCGGCCCAGTTCGCGATCACCGTGTCGTTCTCGATCTTCACGTCGGCCAGCCTGAGCTTCCTCGGCCTTGGCATTCCGCCGCCCACGCCGGATTGGGGCGGCATGGTGCGCGCAGGCTACGAGTTCCTTGCGATCAACCCGTGGATCAGCCTGGCGCCGGGCGCGGCCGTGGGGCTGACCGTCATGGGCTTCTACATGATCGGATCGACCGCCGAATGACGCAGTCCGCTCTTCAGAACCAGGACGTGCCGGCGGACACGTCGCTCCTCGCGGTTGAGGGGCTGACCGTCCGCTTTGAGACGCCGCGCGGTTCGGTCTCCGCGGTCAATGACGTTTCGTTCCGGCTGCGGCCGGGCGAG